>JAEWZE010000129.1 GCA_023395465.1 Pseudomonadota bacterium | reverse complement strand
TCGGACAGGATGGCCTGGCGCTCGGCGGTGGTGTCGGCCGGGTTCACGAGGGGGATACGGGACATGGCTTGCGCTCCTTGGTCTGATCGCCGCCGGAAGTGGCGGCTGCGGCTAGACTAGGCGCCCGCTCTGGACGCAAGGCGCCGATCCGTCCATGAAACCTGCCGATTCGTCCAAGCCAGACGCGCCAGAACCCGCCCCGGTCGACCGCCTCGCCCCCATCCTCGACCGCTTCCACGTCCGCGCCCAGCTGTTCCATACCGGCCCGCTGTGCGGCCTGCACGTGTTCGACGCCGTGCCCGGGCGCGCCTTCCTGCACGTGCTGCGCCGGGGCACGATGGAGGTCGAGCACCAGGGCGACCACGGCCTGGTGCGCACCGCGCTCGCCGAGCCCACCCTGCTGCTGTTTCCGCGCCCGGTGCACCACGTGTTCCGCAACGCCCCGGTGGACGGATCTGACTTCACCTGCGCCACGCTCGATTTCGACGGCGGCGAGCGCAACCCCATCGTGCAGTCGCTGCCCGCCATGCTGGCCGTGCCGCTGGCGGACGTGGAGGGCCTGGGCCCCACGCTCGACCTGCTGTTCGCCGAAGCCGACCGCGTGCGCTGCGGCTCGCGCCTGCTCGCCGGCCGCCTGTTCGAGGTGCTGCTGGTGCAGGTGCTGCGCTGGGCGCTGGACAATCCTGCCCAGTCCGGCGTGCACCACGGCACGCTCGCCGGCCTGTCGCACCCGCAGCTGGCCAAGGCGCTCAGCGCCCTGCACGCGCGCCCCGGCGAGCCCTGGCCGCTCGAACGCCTGGCCGCGCAGGCCGGCATGTCGCGCAGCGCCTTCGCCGCCGCGTTCAAGCACGCCGTGGGCACCACGCCCGCCGCCTACGTGCTCGACTGGCGCCTGGGCCTGGCCGCCACCCGCCTGCGCGAGGGCAGGGCGGTGAAGCAGGTGGCGCACGAGCTGGGGTTCGCGGGGGCAGGGGCGTTGTCCAAGGGGTTTCGGAGGCGGTATGGGGTATCGCCGCGGGAAAAGAAGAACGTTCTGCCGTGAATCGATTCAGCCGGCGCATCAGACCAGTCAGCGACAAACAGCGCGCGGTGGAATCAGGTCAGACGCGCGAACGATTGCGCCGCCTCGGCAAAGTAAATCGGTAAAGCGTCGTCCTCAACGTCTGCGCAGACCACATGCAGCATCGGCTCATGCTCCGCCGTACTTGCCAATCGGTAGCCGGACGGACGCGCTGCCTCAAGGCCCTCGTGCCACGGATAGATGAGCACGGCGTCGTCACATGGATAAGCGGAAGCGTAGGCGTTGAGCTGATACGCATGCGCATCAGCCGGAACAAGATACCCGCGTCTGTCCTTATCCAGCCGGCTCCATTTCGTGTCGGCAACGACGAGGATTCTGCTGTCGTGGCTCAACACGAGGTCCGGTCTCAAGCGGAAAAAATGATGACGCGGTTCAGCGCTGGCGTGTGCGAGGTGCCGGCCACTGTGCTGCGAGTGCAATCGGAGACCCAAAGAGTAGGCCCGGCGCTGCAGCTTCGTCGCCACCGCGGACTCGAACAGCCTGTTCATGTCGAACAGCAGCTCGGGTGCGGAATTGGCGCCACTGCGAACGTCGGGAGACAAGAGCTGCAGTATCCAGCCAGCCCATCGCAGGGCAGGGCCATAGTGACTGACCTGGCGATCCTGGCGCAGGCTGCGGTGCAATGCGAGGCCATCGCTTCGCACTCGGACCTCGTCGAACGCAGCCGCCATCTCCAGCCATAGACGCCCCGACTCCAGGCCTCGTGCCCACGTTCTCGCCACGAACAGGGCGGCCTTCAGCACCTGGTTCCACGGATTGTCGATGGTCAGGTCATCGAAACGGCATGCGATCCGGTCGACCCGCATCGCGTGCACGACGACCTGTCGTTTCAGGAGCAGGCGCCCCCGGACCACGCCGAGATCCTCCTCACGGCCTCTGTATCGCGGGACGAGTCCGGCACGCACCAACGGCACGAGCGCGCGCAGATACGCGAGCACGAACACATCCAGCAGTTCCCGCTGCTGCAGGCCGTGGTCCACGCCCTCGCCTGTGAAGGAGGGCAGGTCGTACGCCCACCGCAGGAGCCGTAGCAAGGTGCCCCGCGCCCGCGCGGGATCGATCTGCTCGCCGACCTTGGGCAGGATCTCCAGTAGGCGTCCATTGCCCAGGCTCACCAGCCCGACGAACTGGGAAAGCCGAAGCGACCGATGCCCCATCACGCAGAAGCCGCGACGCTGCAGGGCGAGCGCAGCCAGGCGCTCGGCCTCCGTCGGAGACAGCGCGTCGCCGCCAGATCCGACCGGTAGTACCTGGTGCTCGATCGCGGTGATCGTGCGCGCCTGCATCGCTCAGCCCAGCGATTCAGCGGACTCGTAGAGGGAGCGGAAGGCCTCGGCGGTCCAGGTGGACGCCGGCGTCAGGGTGTAGCGCACGCGCTCCCCTGGGCCGACATCCACCAGATTGCCGAACACCTCCACCGCCTCCAGTGTTTCGGCGCGCAGCAAGGGAGAGCTGCCGTTGCGCGCTGCCAGCACAAGAGCCACTCGGCTCCAGTCATCGAAGAAGTATTCCTGGAGCAGCGGAATGACCTGCAACTGGAAGACGGCCCGCAGATCGTCGAGGCTGCCGACGCGGGTGAAATAGGCATGCCCGATGAGGCGATCGCGGTCGGCCAAGAACTCCAGCCGCTCGTTGATCGCCTGCAACAGCCGTGCCAACTCAACGCCTTCCACGCGGCGCTCCAGCACCTTGTAGTTGGGCGGCATCTCCTCGAACTCGAAGCGGCGCCGCAGCGCAATATCGAGCAGGGCGATCGACCTGTCGGCCGTATTCATGGTGCCGTAGATGTCCAGGTTCTCGGGCACCCCGAAGCGCTCGGCTTCACCTTCGTCGTCTCCGGTGCCGGGCAGCTGCACTTCCATGCCACCCAGGAGGTTCCCGGCGACATCGTAGTGCGCGCGCTTGTCCGGTTCGATCAGCGTGATGAGTTCGCCGAAGACCTTGGCGATGTTCGCGCGGTTGATCTCGTCGATGAACAGCGCGTATGGCTTGCCGGGATTCGCCCGGGCCTCCGCGCAGATCTGCTTGAACACGCCATCGACCATGCGGAACCCGGCCGCATCCCCGCTGCTGTCCGCTACGACCGGCCGCAGGCCGATGACGAAATCCTCGTATGAGTAGGACGGGTGGAATGTCACCACCCGATAGCGTGGCACGGCACGGCTGACGACCCCAGGGCCGGCCCGCCAGGCGTCCAGCAGTTCCGCCGCCTCGGTGTCCACATCGCGCCAGTCGGTGACGACAGTCCAGGCGGCATCCTCGCTCTTGACGAACACATACGGTGCCCGGCGGTTGGCGACATTGACCGTCGCGACCTCCAGCGGCGTATGGCTCTGCATGTAGCCCCACAGCGCCGCCTGGACCCCTCGCCGCTTGCGCTGGGCCGCCTTCGCCTTGATCAGCGCATGCTGCTCCAGTGTCGAGACCTTCACCGCTCGTCCCAGATCCGCAAGCGCGGCGGCAATCACGGCACGCCAGCCGAACCGGGCCACCAGTCCCAGTTCCCAGGTCGCCCTGTCCACGTCCGCGGGTTGATCGGTGTAGCGGGCAAAAAGCTGTTGCAGCTTCCAGGTCTTGCCGGTGCCCGGAGGCCCGTACAGGATCAGGTTGCGGGCTAAGCCCGGGCGTCGCGGGTAGCCGGGTTCCTGATCCCCCACGCCCGTTCCGGGGTCGTCGCCCTCGGCGTCATCCGCAGCCGGGTCGTCCGGCTCGTTGGGCTTCTTCCACTGGTCCCGCAGCGGCTCCAAGTAGAAATCGAGATCCGCTGCCCCGTATCGCTGTTCCAGCCTCCCACGCAGTTCGAACAGCGCGTCGTCCAGCTGCCGGTCGGACCAGCGACGGGTCTGTTTGATCGACGCCACGCCGAATCCGGCCAGCACCTTGCGTCGGTCGCCATTGCTGGACATGCGCTCAACGCGCTCGGGAAACAGGAAGTACCGCAGCATGTGGCGGAACTGGCGGTCCCCGCTATCAGGAAGCGTCTCGATCCAGTCGAGAAACCGGTCGTAGTCGGCGAAGATGGCGGTGCGCTCCGCCGCCGGAACCGCCTTGATGGCCTGCCCCAGCCGGACGAGATAGATCATCTCGCGCCAGCGGTTGCTGTTGACGCCCATGCCGCCGGAGCCGATGCCATCAAGCAGCTTGCTAGACAGCATGGGGTGCGCCGAATCGAGCGATTCGCCCGACCAGCCCCAGACCTCCAGGATGCCTTCGCGCTTTGTGTCCTCCCCGATGTTGCTTGGGAACAGGAACAGCGCCCACAGCAGTTCCGCCATCAGCTTGCGGGCATCCGGTGGCGCATCTTCGAGTTGGGTCCGCAACTTCTCGTAGAACCCGCCGCTGCCCGCATCTGGGCGCTGGACGAAGTAGCGGTCCAGTGCGTCGTAGTTGGCCGCCGTGCTGATCGTGCCGCCGCCCAGGACGCTGCCGTCCCTAACCAGACAGGTCTGAACCCATTCGCGCCCGGCGGCAGTGATGGTTGGGGCGTCGTGGTGGTAGGTGTAGAGCGCCATGCAGCATCTCCAATCGCAGGACGGTTTGCTCAGCCGGTGGAGCGGGGCAGTGACGCCGCCACATCGCGGAACGAAGCCAAGGCGGCTTCGAGGTGGTCGATGATCTCCTGCGCCAGCACATCCGGCGGCGGCAGGTTGTCGAGATCATCCAAGCTGTCGTCCTTGAGCCAGAAGATGTCCAGGCTGGCCTTGTCGCGCGCGATCAGGTCCTTGTAGGCGAAGTAGCGGAAGCGCTCCGATTCCTTGCGCCTGTGTCGATTGGCCGGGTTGTAGGCCTCGACGAACTCCTGCAGGTCTTCGCGGCGCAGCGGCCTCGTCTTCAGGGTGAAGTGCTTGTTGGTGCGCAGGTCGTAGATCCACACGCCCTTGGTCTGCACCTTGCCGTCCTTGGGCTTGGCGTCGAAGAACAGCACGTTCGCCTTGACGCCCTGGGCGTAGAAGATGCCGGTGGGCAGGCGCAGCAGGGTGTGGACGTCGCAGGTTTCCAGCAGCTTGCGGCGGATCTTCTCGCCGGCGCCACCCTCGAACAGCACGTTGTCCGGCAGCACCACGGCGGCCTGGCCGGTGGTCTTGAGCATCGAGACGATGTGCTGGAGGAAGTTGAGCTGCTTGTTGGAGGTGGTCTGCCAGAAGTCCTGGCGCTCGTAGGTCAGCGCGTCGCGGTCTTCTTCCCCGTCCGCGTTGGTGATGGTCATGCTGCTCTTCTTGCCGAAGGGCGGATTGGCCAGCACGTAGTCGAACTTCCGGCCGGGCTCCGAGATCAGCGCATCGGAGCGGTCCACCGTCGGCTCGCCGTCGAGGTCGCCGATGTTGTGCAGGAACAGGTTCATCAGGCACAGGCGGCGCGTCGCGGCCACGATCTCGTTGCCGAAGAAAGTCTGGTGCTTCAGGAACTTCTGCTGCTTCCTGTCCAGCGTCACGCCATCGCGGTTCAGCCAGTCATAGGCGCCGAGGAAGAAGCCGCCGGTGCCGCAGGCCGGGTCGGCGATGGTCTTGCCGGGTTCGGGCTGCATGCACTCAACCATGGCCTGGATCAGCACGCGAGGGGTGAAGTACTGGCCGGCGCCGCTCTTGGTGTCTTCGGCATTCTTCTGCAGCAGGCCCTCGTAGAGGTCGCCCTTGATGTCGGAATCCATGCCGATCCAGTTCTCGGCATCGATCATCTGCACCAGCCGCGCCAGCTTGGCGGGATCCTGGATCCTGTTCTGCGCCTTGAAGAAGATCGCGCCGAGCATGTCGGGCTCTTCGCCCAGCTTGTGCAGCACATTCAGGTAGTGCGCCTCCAGCGGCTCGCCGGTCTTGCCGCGCAGGCTGGTCCAGTCGCAGCTTTTCGGGATGTGCGTGTCGCGGTTGTAGGGCGGCTGCGAGTACTCGTGGGCGAGCTTCAGGAACAAGAGGTAGGTCAGCTGCTCCAGATAGTCGCCATAGCCGACGCCGTCGTCGCGCAGGGTGTGGCAGAAGTTCCAGAGCTTCTGGACGAGGGTGTTGCTGTTCATGGTTGCGGCTTGTTCTTGTTTGAAGGGGCCAGGCGCTTGGCGTCCGCGGCAGTTGTCAAGTCAAACTTGACAACTGCCTCCTCGGACAGCTCGCCCTCGGCGAAGATCTTGCGGATATGCAGGCTGATGTTCTGCTTGGAGGTCTCGAACAGGTCGGCCATCTCACCCTGGCTCAGCCAGGCGGTGCCGTCGGCGGCACGCAGGTGGATGTCGGTGCGGCCATCCTCGGTGCGGTAGAGGATCAGTTCGCCGTGGTGCTCGCTCATGCGCCTGCCTTGGCCTTGCGGCCGCGCCGGGTCGGGGTGGGTGGGTTGGTAGTGGGGGCGGGATGTGAAGCCGTGCGGCGCCGACCGCAGGGGGCGGGTGACTGTTCGCGCGCGGCGCGGATGCGGGCCAGCAGGGCACTGGCGGGCTCGTCGTTGGGGTCTTGCGGGACGAGTTGGCCTGCGAAGGCGGCCTTCAGTAGGTTCTTGCGTTGAGCGGCGGCTTGCTTAAGCGATAGCTGGACCGCCACTTCCTGTTGTCCCACGCCCAAAAGTACAGCGTCCAAGCGATGGACTATCTCGGCCTGTTCGGCCGCGGGGGGGACTGCGATGGCGAGCGGAAAAAGGTCCTTTGCATATATCGCGGCCACGCTAGTGGTGGCCTTCTTGACTCTTTCCATCCTTCCGCGGAACTCGGGGCCGCACAGTTGGTAGCAGGCAAACTCCGGAGTCACGGCTCCATCAAACCTAATTCGCATCAGATTGTTGTTGTAAACCATCGGGCCACTCAAAGAGCGTACCAGCCCGACCTTGCCCACAAGTTCTTTGCTGTTTCTTGTATTGAACAGTAAGTCCCTCTCGGCAACCTGATATCGACGCATCTCCTCGTTATTGGCTTCGATGCGTACGATGTTCTCCGCATCAACATCTCCGTCCATGGAAATATTATTCATCTTGACGTATCCGACATTGCCCGTGGCGGATTGGTGCTCCTGGCCTCGGTCAAGGCCGATGAGTGTATCCGCTGCAGTTTGACCCAGGCTCGCCCATACCCAGCCCTCCGGAACGAGAGGGAGGTCGGTTAGATCGGGGGCCGCAGGATCGGAACACTTGGCTTGCCAACCCTTGGGCGGTGCCTTCCCTTGCTCGGCGAACCTGGCGAGTTGCTTCTGTTCCCAGCGGGCGCGGCGTTCGGTGAGGATGCGTTGCAGCAGTTCTGCGCCGGTCTCCTGCGGCACGCCATGCGCCGCGCGCCAGTCGGCGGTCAGGGTGCCATCCACCGCTGCCTTCAGCAGCGACTGGCGGTACTTCGCCAGCTTGCGCTGCGCGGCCTTCAGCTCGGCCACGCTGGCGTCTAGGTCTGACAGCAGCTCTTCCAACTTCTCGACGATCTTTAGCTGCGTTTTAATGCCTGGAGCTCGAAAGGTTACGCCCTTCAGCGTTGCCGGCTTAATGCGCATCAATGAGCCACCGACACCTGAAGCATTTGCTGCCAAGTAGTCTCGAACGTCAGATTGCTGCATAAAAAGCATCAAGAACCGACGGTTGACTTCTTCACAACTGTCGAAAGCAATCCATTCCGTCGAGGCAATCTGCCGCCGACTTCCGGCCTCACCTACTATCCAAGTGCGATTGATTCTGGGATTGATCTTGCAGAGCAGGACGGTTCCCGGCGACACCAGCTGCTTGTTCGAACCTATGTCTCCGCCCTTCACAAATTCCGGCCGGCCAGTTTCGTGCGAAGGGACGCTATAAAGCTCGAACTCTTCATCCGGAAATTCTAACGGGTTAATGCTCCTTCCCGAAGCAATCGGAAGATCGCTTAGCGGAAGGGAAATCCAACTACTCAAGCCACCAACTCCTCATTCATTTCGGCCAACAGTTCATCTAGCTGACCATCAAATACTGTCCACGCCTTCTGCAACCCGCCCTTGCCGGCCAGCTGCGCGTAGTCGAAATCATCGCGCTCGATGCGGCAGCTGCTGGCAATGTGATCCTTGACCAGCCGCAGCCACTCCATCTGTTCCGGCGTGAACGCCGTCGCGCGGCGCGCATTGTGCCGGAACACCCAATCCTGGAAACGCTTGTCCACGTGGTCGGCGAACGGACGCAACTCGTCGTCCATCCCCAGTGCGAAGCGGACCAGCGAGACCAGATCGGTCAGCTGCCGGCGCAGGCCGCTGCCGCGCACCTTGCTCTCCTGCACGCGAGCGTAGGCGGACCAGAGCTTCTCGGTGGTCAGCATCAGCGGTGGCCGCTGCAGGGCGTTGTGCAGCTCCTCGATCATGTCCAGCGTCAGTTCCCGGCGGCTGTAGGGCTGGGCATAGAAGAAGCCCAGCGCCGCGATCTCGTCGCGGTGCGTCTCCAGGAACTCGCGGAACCGGCCTACCGCGGCCTCGGCATTGGCCTGCGCCTGGGCGGCGTACTCGCTGCGGGTCACCGAGTCCAGGTTCAGATGGTCGATCAGTTGCTCGCGTTCGCGCCGCGCCGATTCGATCAGCTCCCGCAGGGCCGGGTCGTCGAACGGCTGGCAGGCGGCGTCTGTGCGCTTCTGCCGGGCGGCGTCCAGTTCCTCGGCTGTCAGCGTGTCCGCGCTGCGCGTGATCCCCGCGGCCCAGGCCGCATCCAGGACGTCGGCCGCCACGCGATCGGGATCGAGCGCCTGCACCAGGCCGCGCGCCAGATCGTGCAGGCCAATCCCGCCACTGGCTTGCCTGATCTTTGCCAGCGCCTTGTCGTCCAGCTGCTTGGCCAGGCGCACCAGGCGGTTGCCGAGGCTCAGCACCGTATCCTCGTCCCGTGCACCGACGGCCACGCCCTTGAGCAGGCTGTCCATGCTCAGGCCGGGCTTGCGCTCCAGCGGCCGGCTTTCGGTCTTGAGCGACTTCTCCACGCCCACGGCGTCAATCAGCACGAAGTGGGTCTTGGCGCCGTCGGCGGAGTTGCTGACCTTCTTGAGCGACTCGGCGTCCAGGCTGCGCACGCCACGGCCCTTCATCTGCTCGTAGTAGCCCTTGCTGCGTACGTCGCGCATGAACAGCAGCACTTCCAGCGGCTTGACGTCGGTGCCGGTGGCGATCATGTCCACGGTCACCGCGATGCGGGGGTTGTAGTCGTTGCGGAAGCTGGCGAGCACGCTGTCGGCGTCGTCGCCGGGCACGGCCTTGCCGGTCTCCGGGTCGATGCCGGCGCGGTAGGTGACCTTCTTGCAGAAGGCGTTGCCCTCGCCGTAGATCTCGCGCACGGTGCGGATGATGTCGTCGGCGTGGCTGTCGGTCTTGGCGAAGATGAGGGTCTTGGGCGTCTCCTTGCGGTGCGGGAAGATGCTGGTCTCCACCGCGGTCTTCATCGCCTGGATCACCTGGCGGATCTGGCTGGGGTTGACCACGGAGCGATCGAGGTCGGTTGCGCCGTAGGCGGTGTCCTCCTCGGTCTGCGCCCAGCGCCTGGCGCGGGTCTCGCGGTCGCGATGGTCGATCCATTCCCTGGCTTTCAGCTCGGCGCCCTTGGCCGTGATCTCGGTTTCGATCTCGTAGACGTCGTAGCCCACGTTCACGCCGTCCACGACGGACTGTTCGTAGCTGTACTCGGCCACCACGTTCTCGTTGAAGAAGCCGTAGGTGCGCTTGTCGGGCGTGGCAGTGAGGCCGATGAGGAAGGCGTCGAAGTAGTCCAGCACCTGCTTCCACAGGTTGTAGATGCTGCGATGACACTCGTCGATGACGATGAAGTCGAAGGTCTCGATCGGGACCTGCGGGTTGTATTTCACCAGCCGCGTCTGGGTGTCGGCCTGCCCGAGCTCGTTGAGCGAGATGTCCTCGCTGGCCTCGGCCAGCTCGGTGCCCGAGAGGATCGAGTACATGCGCTGGATGGTGCTGATGCAGACCTGGGCGTGCGGGTCGATGTGGCTGCTCGACAGGCGCTGCACGTTGTACAGCTCGGTGAACTTGCGGCCGTCGTCGGGCGGCGTGTAGGCCATGAACTCCTGGTGCGCCTGCTTGCCGAGGTTGCGGGTGTCGACCAGGAACAGGATGCGCCTGGCGCCGCCGAACTTGAGCAGGCGGTAGACCGAGGTGATGGCGGTGAAGGTCTTGCCGGCGCCGGTCGCCATGTGGACCAGGGCGCGCGGCTTGTTGCTGGCCAGCGACTTCTCCAGGCCGGTGACGGCGCTGATCTGGCAGTCGCGCAGGTTGCGCTCGGGCAGCGGCGGCATCCGGGTCAGGCGGCGTCGGAGGGTGTCTGGTTTCGCCGCCCAGTCGGCCAGGGTCCGTGGCTGGAAAAAGTGGAACAGCTCGCGCGCCCGTGGGGCCGTGTCGGCTCCGTCGGTGAACCAGATGATCTGGCCGGTGCTCTCGTACAGGAAGCGCAACGGCTTGCTGCCGGTGCGCCATTTGAGGGTGGCGTTGGCGTAGCGCTCCGTCTGGCCTTCGTGGGCGCTGAGGTTGGCACCCGCCTCGTCGCGCTTGGCCTCGATCACGCCGACCGGGGCGCGGTCCACGAAAAGAATGTAATCGGCCGGACCGGTGTCGGTGGGGTACTCGCGGACGGCGACCCCCGAACCGGCGCCCAGGTTGAGCCGCTTCATGTCCTGGACTACCCAGCCGGCGGCCTCCAGCTTGCCGTCGATCAGTAACCTTGCCTTGGTTTCCGGAGTCATCGTCCCCCCACGGTGACGCGGTGCTTCCGGGTGAAGTGTACGTGGATCAGGGGGTTAGGGCGCATGCGCAAGTCAGCCGAGTGTCTCCCTGCCGGGTGTTGCCTTCGCGGCAACGATCGTTGCCGTCTGCGCAACAGTGGCCGCGCAACGGGTAAAGGGGAAGGGACAGGATTTGGGCGCACGCGGCCGGACTCGCCTTGCTTCCGGGTGGCGCGGGCATTGAAAGGTTGCGACGCCCGGCTGTCCAAACGCAATCCACGAACGATTCTGGGTCAGGGCCGGGCCACGGCGCCTTGCGCGCGACTGAAATCCAGTTGCGCGCAACCAAATGTCGCTTGCGCGCAAGCCTTCGCAGCTTGCGATTGGATGGTTCGTGCTTGCGCGCGACCGCCGTTGGCTTGCGCGCAAGCCAATTTCGCTTGCGCGCGACTGGTGCCGCCTTGCGCGCAAGCCGGATTCGCTTGCGCGCAACCGCCGAATGCTTGCGCGCAAGTCATTTCGGCTCGCGACCCACTGTTTCTCGCTTGCGCGCCGGCCGGATCCGCTTGCGCGCGGCCGCTGGCCGCTTGCGCCATGCCAGCCGCCAGCCGCCGTAGGCCCAGTCCTACCCGTCGCCGGGGCGTTCTCCTACAGCGACGCGCGGACTTGCCCGGCAGCGCAGCGGGCAGCCGCCCGCTGGAATGCCAAAGCCGGACGGGGATGTGCCGGCCAACTTTCACATGGACCAAGGAGACACGTGATGTCGCAGAACCTGATCGACCTGAGCCTGGATGCCGAGCGGCTGGGACGCCTGGATGCCGCGCTGGCGGCGGTGGAGACCGAGCTGGCCGGGATGGCCGCACTGGGGCCGGACCAGACGCGGGACCTGGCCAAGATGGGCGCCAAGTCCGAGGCCTTCGTGCGCCAGAGCACGGTGGCCTTTGCCGAGAACCCGGGCGTGCTGCCGCGCAACTTCGACCTGGAGGGCTTCCAGCGCGACCTGGCCTCGCTCGACGCGCTGCGCCCGCGGCTGCAGCGGATCAAGCGCCTGCAGGAGCGCATGTCCGGGGCGGAGATGGCACTGGGCAGCGACCTGATGAACGCGGCGCTGGAGGGCTATGCGGTGCTCAAGGTGTCGGGGCGGGGCGAGGGCATGGAGGCGCTGAAGCGGCTGCTGTCGCAGCGCTTCAGCCGCGGCGCGCGCAGCGCTGCGTCGCAGCCGGAACCCGAGCCGGTGCCGGCTGGCTGACCGCAGCGCACCAGGTTGGCCAGCGAAGGCCCCGCTTCGGCGGGGCCTTTTCTTTCTGGCGGCGCTGCGGGGGTTCGCACGAACGCAATCGGCCACGCGCGCGAGTCTCGCCGGACTTCGACTCTTCACGGAAGTTGTTGGCCGCAGGCAGCGTCCAGGACGCCCGCGCCCGGGCTTCCCGGGAATGGGCGCGCGTGCGAAACCCGCTGTGAGACAAGACAGAAAGACTTCTGCATGCGCGCGACGCCGGCGACCGGCGCTGCAGCATCCGCGCAACGAATGTGCCACGCGCAATGCGTCGAGCAGCATGACGCTCGACGCTGTGCATGTAATCGCGCCGTCATCACGCACTGGAAGAATCGCCGGCTTCTCCCGCCGGCATCGGCGCGCGCATGACCTTGGGGTCGTGCCATACGCGCTCTTGTCTGCCGATCCGGCGGAGAGGTCTGTCCTCGTCCGTTACCGGAGCTGTATCCAGATGTCCATCACCCACCGTCTCCATCGCACCGGCGTCGCCGTGGCGGTTGCCATCGTCCTGGGTTCCGCATCCCAGGCCAGGGCGCAGGACAACGCACCCGCGACGCCAACGGACGGCGTTTCCGACGCAGCTGGCGTGGCCGCTTCCACCGGCGCGGTGGCGGCCAGCACGCTCGACAAGGTGGTGGTGACCGGCACGCGCATCGCGCGCCCGGAACTGGAGTCGGCGATGCCGATCTCGGTGCTGGAGTTCGACGAGGTCAAGGAGACCGGCCGCTTCACCCTGTACGACGCACTGCAGCTCAACCCTGCCATCGGTCCGGGCCTGGGCGAGATGAACTCGATGGGCCAGGAGTACGACAAGGGCGTTGCCAACATCGACCTGCGTGGCATGGGCACCAACCGCTCGCTGGTGCTGGTCGATGGCCATCGCTGGGTGTCCGGTGGCGCGCGTACCGCGGCGGTGGACCTCAATACCATTCCCTCGGCACTGGTCGAGCGCATCGAGACCGTCACCGGCGGGGCGTCGGCCATCTACGGCGCCGACGCGGTCACCGGTGCGGTAAACGTGGTCATGAAGAAGCGCATGGACGGCACTTCGGTCTCTCTCAGCACCGGCATGTCCGAGGAAGGCGATGCGCGCCAGACCCAGGCGTCGGTGGCGTCGGGACTGGACTTCATGGACGAGCGCGCCCACCTGGTGTTCGGCGTCAACTACGTTTTCACCGACGAGATCCCGCTGCTGGATCGCTTCGACAAGCGCTACGTCTACGCCGTCAACCCGGACAACACCGGGCCGGAGGACGGCATCCCCGACAACATCATCATCGATTTTCACCAGTTCTACCGTTCGGCGTATCCCACCTGGTGCGTCTTCGAGGGCAGCGCGCCGTGCGGCACCAACGCGATCAACGGCGACTGGCACCAGTTGATCGATGGCCAGGTGGTACAGATCCCGCGGGACAGCTACCGCACGATCTCCAACAACGACACGGGTACCCAGGACGGCGGCCCCGATACCGCGTTCGGCATCTACGACTACATGCTGCTGCGCGACAAGTCGGAGAAGGCCTCCGCCTACGCGAATCTCGAGGTGCAGGTGAATCCGGAGCTGGTCTGGACTACCAGCTTGGGCTATGCCGCGAGCTATGTCAGCGGCCACGCGCAGTGGCCCGGCCATCGCGACGACGTGCGGCCCACCAACTGGTGGGGCCGGGATGCCGAGACGGGCCTGGCGTATCCGGGCGGCATCGCGCGCCTGGACGATCCCTTCCTTCCGGATTCGCTCCGCGCGCACATGGAGGCGCAGGGCCTGACGGAGCTGCCGCTCAACCGCCATTACTCTCACCTGCCCATGTCGCGCGAGATCCATCGCCGCGACGCCATCAGCTTCGGCACGGACCTCAGCGGCCGGCTCACCGACCGCGTCGACTGGAAGGGCTTCCTGCGCTGGGGCCGGGTGGCGGACGACGTCACCACCACCAACATGGTCGGCCGCGACGAATGGCTGCTGGCACGCGACGTCGCCGTCGACGCCGCCGGCAACCCGGTCTGCGCCAGCGAGGCCGCACGCGCGCAGGGCTGCGTGCCCACCGACCTCTACAGCACGACGCGGCCGAGCCAGGAGTGGATCGACTACGTGATGCCCTACGAACGCTACGAGACCACCCGCAACAGCCTGCTCAACGTGGGGCTGGGAATGAACGGCGCGCTCTTCGATCTACCCGCTGGCGAGGTCCGCTTCGCCGCGGGCGTGGAGTGGCGCGAGGAGACGCTCGACACGCGCGACGACCCGGACGCCGCCAAGCTGGCGAACATCGTCTGGTCGCCGGGCAACGACCACGGCCTGCATCCGGACATGAGCGCCGACCGTCGCGTGTCGGAGGTCTACGGCGAGCTGGTGGTGCCGGTGCTGGCCGACCTGCCGTGGGCGCGCAAGCTCGACGTCGAGGGCGCGTACCGCCACTCGCGCTACAGCGACAACCCGTCCACCAACACCTGGAAGCTGGGCATGGTCTGGACGCCATTCCAGGGAATCAGCCTGCGTGGGGTGAAGGGTTTCAGCACCCGCGTGCCGAACTTCGGCGAGCTGTACGCGCCGGTGAGCATGGTCACGCTGGGCCACATCGGCGACCCCTGCCAGGAGGGCCGCATCAGCCAGGATCGGGATCGGGCCGGCAACTGTGCCGCCACCGTGCCCGGTTGGACCGGCCCGCTGCCCACGCCGAACCAGAACGCGCCGCGCGTGTTCACCGGCGGCAATCCCGAGCTCGATCCCGAAACCTCGAACTCCATTTCGTATGGCGTGGTGTGGCAGCCCGGGTTCGTGCGCGGCCTGGACCTGACGGCCGACTACTGGGAGATCGACATCGACAACGTGATCACGTCGATAGCCTACGGCACGATCATGAACAACTGCGTCAATGCCAGCGGCGGGCCGGACATGGGGTACTGCCAGTTCGTGCATCGCCACGCCACCGACGGCCCCGGCCATCTCGCCGGCGAAGTGGACTATGTGCAGGCGCAGTACGCCAACCTGGCCGGACGCCGCGCCCGCGGCATCGATTTCTCGGCCAACTACGGCTTCGACCTGGGCCCGGGCCATTACCGGATCGGCTTCAGCGGCACGCGCAACCTCGAGCGTCGCGTGATCGCCCAGCGCGGCACGGCCGGCACCGACAATGCCGGGCAGTTCCAGTACCCGGACTTCAAGGCCAGCCTGCGCAGTACGTACGAGATCGGGAACTTCAGCGCCGGCCTCACCACCCGCTACATCAGCAGGAGCCTGTACGCGGTCAACGACCAGTCGCTGGAAACGCGCGAGATGCCGTACGTGCCCGAGTACTGGCAGCACGACCTCAACCTGACCTGGTACCCGGCCACCCGCTATTCGGTGTCCCTGGGCGTCAAGAACCTGACCGACAGCAAGGTCAAGCACCCGGTGCTGCAGGCCTACGGCACCAGCCCGCACCTCACCGCGGATACGGTCAACGCGAACAACGGTGCCGCCTACATGGATGGCATCGGCCGCTACTTCTTCGCCACGCTCAAGGCGGACTTCTGATGACCATGCAGGTCGTGCGATCGGGCCTGCGCGTCGGGCTCGCGGTGGCCGGCATCCTGGCCATGGCGCCCGCAATGGCGCTGGCTGCCCCGGGCGTCATCGCCCACCGCGGCGGGGCACTGTCCTGGCCGGAGAACACGCTGTACGCCTTCGGCCAGGCGGCGAAGGTCGGCGTGGACTACCTCGAGATGGACCTGCAACTCACCGCGGACAACGAGTTGCTGGTCACCCACGATGCGGACATCAATCCGGACTTCTGCAGCGCGCCCGAAGGGTCCGGGCTTGTGCCCAAGCCGGTGCGCACGCTCACTCTGGAACAGAGCCGGGCCTTCGATTGCGGAAGCCGTTCGCGCGGCATCTATCCCGACGCGGAGAAGCGCGTGGCGGGCATGCCGACGCTGGAGGAGGTCTTCCGGGCCTTCGCCGGCAACGCGACCATCCGGTACTTCATCGAGACCAAGCTGCCGAAGGACGGTGCGCCCGGCGCACCCATCGACCCCACGCTGTACGCCGCCAAGCTCGACCAGCTGGTGCGCCGTCATGGCCTGGAGGACCGCGTGATCCTGCAATCTTTCGACTGGCGCACCATCCGCGCGATGCGCGAGCTCAACCCGCGCATCCGCACCTGCCCCTTGGGCGTGCCGCGCAACAGCCACGACTATGCCGCGACCCTGCGCGACCTGGGGGCCCGCTGCATCGTGCTTTCCGGGCGGGAAACCACACAAGCGCAGGTCGCGCAGTTCCAGCGCGACGGCGTGCTGGTGTTTTCCGGCGTCATCGACAGCGAGGCGGAGTGGCGTCGTGCAGTGGCGTACGGCTTCGACGCGATCTTCAGCAACGACCCGTCCGGGGCGATCAGCTTCCTCGCAAGCCCGGAGGGCCGTCGTCGCACGCCGTCATCGACTACCGGGGGAGACGCACCATGAACCTGCGATCCGTGCTGTTGCTCGGTCTTGCCGCAGTGCTGGCCACCGCGCCCGCCGTTCACGCCCGCGAGGGCACGCCGGCCGTGCTGCTGGTGTCCGTTGACGGCCTGCATCCCAGCTACGTGCTGCAGGCTGACGAGTTCGGGCTGGAGATCCCGACTCTGCGCAGCTTTATCGCCCAGGGGGCTTATTCCACCGCGGTCACCAACGTCACGCCCACGGTGACCTATCCCAACCACACCTCGATCGTCACCGGCGTCGCGCCGGTGGAGCACGGCATCCTGACCAACACCGTGTTCGACCCCGAGGGCCACGAGAATGGCGCGTGGAACTGGTATGGCTCGCAGATCCGCGTGCCCACGCTGTGGGACGCCGCGAAGGCCGGCGGGTTGACCACCGCCTCGGTGCTCTGGCCGGTGAGCGTGGCCCATGCGGCCATCGACTACAACATGCCGGAGTACTGGCGCACCAAGAAGCGGGCCTCGGACAGCCACCTGCTGTACGCGGTCAGCACGCCGCGTGGCCTGCTGGAAACGGTTGAGGGCGCCGATGGCCTGTTCGACCCTGCCGGAAACCCCGATCCCTGGTCCTTCGATGCCACGCTGACGCGCGTCGCGCTGGAGATGATCCGCAAGGGCGAGCCGCAGTTGCTGACCGTCCACCTGACCGGTCTCGACGCCGTCCAGCACCGGAATGGCCCGCTGCCGGGAAGCGCTGAGGCCAGACGCACGCTGGAGGAGACCGACGCGATGATTGCCCGGCTGATCGTCGCCCATCGCGCCGTACATCCGGAGCTGACAGTGGTGGTGGCCTCCGACCACGGCTTCCATCCGGTCAACGCCACCATCCATCTCAATGCCGCGTTCGCCAGGGCCGGACTGATCGAACTCGACGAAGCCGGCCGGGTGACGTCGTGGAAGGCGTGGTCGTGGAACTCGGGTGGCAGCGCCTCGGTCGTGCTCAAGGACCCGGACGACGTCGCCACGCGCGCGGCGGTGGACGCGATCCTCGTGGCGCTGGAGGCCGACCCGGAGGGCGGAGTGTCCTCGGTGTTGCGCGGCGACGCGGCCCTCGCCGAGGGCGCGCTGCCCGGCGCTGCTTTCCTCGTCGACGCCCGTGGCGGCTTCGCGATGGGTGGCGCGCTGACCGGCGACACCATCCGGCCCCAGGCGAAGACCACCGGCGCCCACGGTTACCGCAACAGCCACCCCGAGATGAACGCTTCGTTCTTCGTCATGGGGCCCGGCGTGGAAGCGGGCCGCAACCTCGGGCCGATCGACATCCGCCAGATCGCGCCGACCGTCGCACGCACGCTGGGCGTCAGTCTGCCGAGCGCCCGCCACGCTCCGCTGGTCCTGGCGGACTGAGGTCGGCCCTTGGGGGGGCGGGCGATGGATGCAGCGTCCGCTTCCGCGCCTCCCGGGTGTTGCAAGGCGCCCGCTCCGAGGGGTCTTTCCCCGACGCCGCGCAAACCGTCGTCAGAGCCCTCTGCTACGCTTGCGCCGGCCGCCAGACTCACCCTGTGAGACAGCCCCTCGCAACACTGGCCCGCCCCAACCAGGGCAGGCCCCATGAACGCCATCCTCCACGCCAAGCCGTTGCCGGCGCCCGTTCCGTCCGGCGGGCAGCTGGCGCGTCGCCTGGCCGATCGCTATGCCGACCGGGTCACCGGCCAGTTCACCATCGAGGGCCAGGCGGCCGACCTGCGCCCACTGCCGCGGGACCTGCCGCCCGCGCTCGAGGCGGCGCTGCAGGTGCGCGGCATCCGCTCGCTGTATTCGCACCAGGCGCAGGCCTGGGAGGCGGCGCGGGCGGGGCGGCATGTGGTGGTGGCCACGCCCACGGCGTCGGGCAAGTCGCTGTGCTACACGCTGCCGGTGGTCAGTGCGGCGCTGGAGCAGGGGGCCAAGGCGCTGTACCTGTTCCCCACAAAGGCGCTGGCGCAGGACCAGGTGGCCGAGCTGCTGGAACTCAATGCCGCAGGCCAGCTGGGGCTGCGCGCGGCGACCTTCGATGGCGACACGCCGGGGGACGCGCGCCAGGCGATCCGCCTCAATGGCGACATCGTGGTCAGCAACCCCGACATGCTCCACCAGGCGATCCTGCCGCACCACACCAAGTGGGCGCAGTTCTTCGAGAACCTGCGCTATGTGGTGATCGACGAGGTGCACACCTACCGCGGCGTGTTCGGCTCGCACGTGGCCAACGTGATCCGCCGGCTCAAGCGGGTGTGCGCGTTCTACGGGGTGCAGCCGCAGTTCGTGCTGTGCTCGGCGACCATCGGCAATGCCGCGGAGCACGCCAGCGCGCTGATCGAGGATGCGGTGGAGGCGATCACCGAGAGCGGCGCGCCCACCGGCGACAAGCACATCCTGCTGTGGAACCCGCCGGTGGTGAACCCGGACCTCGGCATCCGCGCCTCGGCCCGCTCGCAGGCCAACCGCATCGCGCGCATGGCGATCAAGTCGGGCCTGAAGACGATGGTGTTCTGCCAGTCGCGGCTGATGGTCGAGGTGCTCACCAAGTACCTCAAGGAAGTGTTCGACCACGACCCGCGCAAGCCGCGCCGCATCCGCGCCTACCGCGGCGGCTACCTGCCCACCGAGCGGCGCGAGGTGGAGCGCGAGATGCGCTCGGGCAAGATCGACGGCATCGTCAGCACCTCCGCGCTCGAGCTGGGCGTGGACATCGGCAGCCTGGATGTGGTGGTGCTCAATGGCTATCCCGGTTCGATCGCGCAGACCTGGCAGCGCTTCGGGCGCGCGGGCCGGCGCCAGCAGCCCTCGATCGGCGTGCTGGTGGCCAGCAGCCTGCCGCTGGACCAGTACGTGGTGCGCCATCCGGAGTTTTTCGCCAGCGCCACGCCCGAGCAGGCGCGCATCGAGCCCGACCAGCCGCTGATCCTGATGGACCACATCCGCTGCGCGGCCTTCGAGCTGCCGTTCCTGGCAGGCGATGCGTTCGGGCCGGTGGATCCGGGTCCGTGGCTGGACGTACTGGTCGAAAGCGGCGTGCTGCACCAGGAGGGCGAGCGCTGGGAGTGGATCGCCGACAGCTATCCGGCCCAGGCGGTGAACCTGCGCTCGGTGGCCGATGGCAACTTCGTGGTGGTCGACCGCACCAACGGGCGCCAGACCATCATCGCCGAGGTCGACTATTCGGCCGCGGCGCTCACGCTGTACGAGGGCGCGATCCACATGGTGCAGTCCGAGCCCTACCAGGTCGAACGCCTGGACTGGGAAGGGCGCAAGGCCTACGTGCAGCAGACCAACGTGGACTACTACACCGACGCCATCGACTACACCAAGCTCAAAGTGCTCGACGAGGCCGACGGCGCGCTGGCCGGGCAGGGCAGTGCCCACCACGGCGAGGTACACGTGCTGCGGCGGGTGTCGGGCTACAAGAAGATCCGCTTCCACACCCACGAGAACATCGGCTACGGGCCGGTGACCTTGCCCGACCAGGAGCTGCACACCACCGCGTGCTGGTGGCAGCTGCCGCAGCGGGTGCTCGATGCGAGTTTCGACAGCCGCCAGGATGCGCTGGATGGCTTCTTGTCTGCGGCGTATGCCCTGCATCTGGTCGCGATGGTCTGCGTGATGGCCGAGGGGCGCGACCTGCAGAAGGCGGTGGGCAGCGGCGATGGCGCATGGTTCGCCACGGCCGACCTGTCCGGGCGCGGGCAGATCCGCTCGGGCGAGAGCGGCGAGGCGATGGTGGAAGCCGCGCGCGGGTTCACGCCCACGCTGTTTCTCTACGACAACTATCCGGGCGGGGTGGGGCTGTCGCTGCCGCTGTTCGAGCGCAGGGAAGATCTGCGCCGGCAGGCGCTGGGCCTGATCCGTTCGTGTCCCTGCGCGCATGGCTGCCCCGCGTGCGTGGGGCCGATCCTGGCCAGCAGTGAAGCGGCGGGCAAGTCGGTCAAGGCCGCGGGGGTGCAGGTGCTGGAACTGCTGGGGGAGGCAGCTTGAGCGTGCTGGCCAAACGCCTGGCGGGATTGCGGCAGCAGGCGGGTGCGGCGGTCCCACCCACGGCGACGCCTGTTGCGCCGGTCGCGTCACCGCGCGGCAAGACCACTGACGGATCGGTGGCTCCGCCCGCCGTGCCGCGGGGGACGACGACCCGCGAGCGGATGATGCCGCCCGATGCGCTTCGCGGTGGGACGACTGGCGAGCGGATGGCGCCGATCAATGCGCTGCGCGGGAACGCAATCGGTGAGCGGGTCGCGCCACCCGCTGCGCTGCGCGGGCAGACGACCGGTGAGCAGGTGTCGCTGCCGGCCGCGCTACGCGGCAAGACCGCCGGCGAGCAGGTCGCGCAGCTGCGCAAACTGCTCGGTCTGCGCCCGCGCGCCCTGGCGCCAGTGCGCAGCTTCGACCGAAGTCTGGAAGGCGACGAGATCGCACCGGGCCTGCGCTACGTCGAAAAGTGGGTGCCGTTCGAACGCCTCCCCGATCGCCTTGACCTGAGCGCCCTCAATCTGACGGCGTTCGATCACGACGACATCGAAACCCACCGCATCCTCGCCTTCGACACCGAGACCACCGGCCTGGCCGGCGGCACCGGCACGCGCGCCTTCATGATCGGTGCCGGCGACTGGCGCGACGGCGGCCTGCGCATCCGGCAGCTGCTGATGACCACCATGGGCGCCGAGCAGGCGATGCTGCAGGAGTTCACCCGCTGGCTGGAACCGCACACCGTGCTGCTGTCCTACAACGGCAAGTGCTACGACCGCCCGCTGCTGAGCACGCGCTACACCCTGGCGCGCCTGTCCGACCCGGTGCTCGGCCGCGACCATATCGACCTGTTGCACCCGGTGCGCCGGCGCTACCGCGGCGTCTGGGAAAACTGCCGCCTCGCCACCATCGAACGCCAGCTGCTCGGCGTGGTGCGCGAAGACGACCTGCCCGGATCCGAAGCCCCCGCCGCCTGGCTCGACTACCTGCGCGGCGGCAGCGCCGACAAGCTGCGCCGCGTCGGCGACCACAACGCCCAGGACCTGCGCAGCCTGGCCGGCCTGCTGGTGCATTTCCATGCGCAGGCGCAGCTGTTGCCACGGCAGGCCTGAAGTAGTGGCTTTCCACGCTCCTGGCGACCGCAGCCTGGCCGGCGGATCAAGCGACTGCGGGAGCGCGTGTTCTACAGGGGCCGGCGCTGATGGCGCTGGGCGGTTGCAATGGACTTCTCCGTGAAACGGGAGAGGCAAGGAGCAAGTGCCCGACTTGTTGTACCACATATGTGCTACATTTCGGAGAGCGCAGCGCACCGGGAGCCGACATGAGCACCACCACCATCCGCCTGTCCGATGATCTCAAGGCCCGTATTGCCCGCGCGGCGGAAGCAGCCGGCACGACCTCGCACAGTTTCATCCTCGAGGCGATCGCCGAGAAGGCCCAGCGGACCGAGCAGCGCGCCGACTTCCACGACGAAGCGGCGCAGCGCTACGCACGCATCGTGGACACGGGCGAGACGATCGACTGGGATGAGTACCGGGCCTACATGATGGGTCGCATCCAGGGTAAGCCGGGCACGCGGCCCGTGGCACGCAAGCTCGGCAAATAGCGTGGCGGTCATCAAGCTCGCGCCCGAGTTCGCCGAAGATCTGGACCGGATCACCGATTTCCTGCTGGGCCATGAGGCCGCCGATATCGAGGTTCGGTTGGGCGGCATTGCCGATGCCCTCGATGTGCTGCGGTCCAATCCCCTGATCGGCCGCGCAGACGGCGAGACCTTTCGTGAACTGGTCATCGGTCGGGGCAGCCGCGGTTACGTCGTGCTGTACCGGTATGAGGCGCTGGTGGATACGGTGTTCGTGCTGGCGATTCGCGCGCAGCGCGAGGCGGGCTACGCAAGACCCTGATCAGGGCCAGGTCTAACCTGCGCCTGGCGCCGGCATATCCACCGCGTTCCCCGCCACGATGATCCCGCCGCCTGCCGGCACGGTGACCTTTAGCAGGCTGGGCCGTCCCATCGCTTCGCCCTGGATGATCTGGAATGCGCCGGGCGCCTGCATCAGGCCGGCATCGCGCAGGTAGCCGCCCAGCGCCGCGGCGGCCGCACCCGTGGCCGGATCCTCGACCACGCCGCCGATGGGGAAGGGGTTGCGCGCGTGGAACCGGGTAGGCGATTCGCGCCAGACCAGCTGCAGCGTGGTGAGTTCGTGCGCCAGCATGAGCGTCTTCAGGCGTTCGAAGTCGTAGTGCAGCCGTTCGAGTCGCGGGTGACTCGATACCGCGAGGACCAGGTGCCAGGCGCCGGCGTACGCGAGCATGGGCGGCAGCTGCGGGTCGAGTTCTTCCGCGCGCCAGTCGAGTGCGGCGAGGGCTTCGTCGAGCACGGTCGCGGGCACGGCGCGCTGTCGCGTCGGCACCGACTGCAGGCTGGCTTGCCACGCGTCGCCTTCGCGGTCGACCTGGACGCGCACGTCGCCCGCGCGGGTGGCAAGCCGGTAGTTGCCGCTGCCGTACCTGCGTCCCAGCACGACGCCGCCGGCGATCGTGGCGTGCCCGCAGAACGGTACTTCGGCCAGCGGGCTGAAGTAGCGGACCTCCCACGCGTCGCCGGAAGCGGGCGCCAGGAAGGCGGTCTCCGAGTACCCCACCTCGGCGGCGATCCGCTGCATGCGATCGGCGGGCGGCAAGGCATCGCCGAGCCACACGCCGGCCGGATTGCCGCCGCGCGGATCGTCGGTGAACGCGGCCAGGCGATGCAGTTCATGCGGGGTGGTGGTCATGCCATGCGGGCCTGTTGCTGCGGTGGCGCAAGTCTCCGAAGACGCACGCGCCTGCGCAAGCGGATCCTCCGCTCCCCGATCCTTGTGCCAGTCCCGGCGTCGGGGCGGTTCTCCGCTGCGACCAGACGCCTGCGTGTGCGGTCAGCGCGACTGGCGCAATCCGCGGCGCCATACTGGACCGGCATCGCGTCTCCGACACCGGCATCTTCACGCGATGGTCGCGGCGCCGCTTCCAGGTTGGGCAGCGCCCGACGCCGACGTCCTGCATGGACGCAGTCCGCGACCCATCCACTGGAGCCCGACATGGCACAGCCCCGAGTCCCGCCACCCACCCACGACACGACGCCACCGCGACGCTGGGACGCGGCCATCCTCGGCCCGGTCTTCTATCCCACGGCGCTGCTGGTCCTGCTGCTGGTCGCGGCCTCGTTCGTGGCGCCCGAAGCGTCGGCGACCCTGTTTGGCCGCGCCAAGACCTGGGTGGCCGAGGACGCCGGCTGGTTCACCATCCTGGCCGTCGCGGGATTCCTCGTCTTCATCGTGGGGCTTGGCGTCAGCGGCCTCGGGCGGATCCGCCTCGGGCCCGATCACAGCCGGCCCGACTACAGCTACCCCACCTGGTTCGCGATGCTGTTCGCCGCGGGCATGGGCATCGGCCTGATGTTCTTCGGCGTGGCCGAGCCGGTCATGCACTTCGCCGATCCGCCCGTGGGCGACGCCCAGACGGTGGCGGCGGCGCGCCAGGCCATGCGCATCACTTTCTTCCACTGGGGCATCCATGCCTGGGCGATCTATGCGGTGGTCGCGCTGTCGCTGGCCTACTTCGCCTACCGGCACGGGCTGCCGCTGCGTATCCGATCCTCGCTCTACCCGCTGATCGGCGACCGCATCCATGGGCCGATCGGGCATGCGGTGGATACCTTCGCGGTGCTCGGCACCATCTTCGGCCTGGCGACGTCGCTGGGGCTGGGCGTGATCCAGATCAACTCCGGGCTGCGTTACCTGTTCGACGCGCCCGTCGGCATCGGCATGCAGGTGGGCCTGATCGCCGGCATCACCCTGGTGGCCACCGTGTCGGTGTTCACCGGGCTCGACCGCGGCGTGCGCCGGCTCTCGGAGTTCAACATGGTCATGGCGGTGGCCCTGCTGGCCTTCGTGCTGGTGATGGGGCCCACCGTGCACCTGCTGCAGGCCTTCGTGCAGAACACGGGCATGTACGTGTCGAACGTTTTCTCGATGACGTTCAACCTGTATGCCTACGAGCCCACCGGCTGGCTGGGCGGCTGGACCCTGTTCTACTGGGGCTGGTGGATCGCGTGGTCGCCGTTCGTGGGCATGTTCATCGCGCGCATCTCGCGCGGGCGGACCGTGCGCGAGTTCGTGGTCGGCGTGCTGCTGGTGCCGCTGGG
>JAEWZE010000031.1 GCA_023395465.1 Pseudomonadota bacterium | reverse complement strand
GGCAGGCAGCGCACGTTGACCATCGCCATGGCCGCGCCGTCGCGGCCCTTGCCCTCGCTGAAGGTCGCGATGCCGCAGTTGGCGCAGAAATGGTGGGCGATCGCCTCGCGATTGAAGCGGTAGGTGGACAGGTCCTGTTCCGGCGTCTTCAGCGTCAGCGCCTCGCGCGGGAACGCGGCCAACAGGCCGCCGCGCCGGCGGCACATCGAACAGTTGCAGTCGATGACCTGGCCGATCTCGCCCTCGAGCTCGAACGCGATCCTGCCGCAGTGGCAGCTGCCCTGGTATGTCGCCATGTGACGCCTCCGCCTGAATTCGCGCCGAGGTTACTCCCGCGCGGCCGCGGCTGTCGCCCGCGGACCCCAACGTGCCGATGACCGGCGATCGCACGGGCCAGGAGCGCGGACGCCGCGCGTGCGGTCAGCCTTCGGTGGCCGCAACCACCGGCGCACCCGTATCGGCACCGGCGTGACCCGTCGCGCCCAGGCCCAGGCGCGAACGCTCCAGCCACCAGGCCAGTGCGGCCAGCGCCAGCCAGGCCAGGAACCACGGCCACGCGGGGCCGGGTGCGCGCGGCACCGCAGCGGCTGTTCGTTCATCGTCCGTCGCCGGCGCGATGGCCGTGAGCGCCAACGTGGCCTCGCGCAATGCGCCCAGGCGCAAGCCCTCGTCCGCGTCGGCGGCGGCGACATGGAAACCGCGCCCGGCATCGCCCAGCCGCAGGCGATGCCAGCCCGCGAGCCGCGGCCAGAACCCGGCGCAGTCGCGCGCACCGCTGGCCGGATCCACCACCGGCCGCATCACCGCGCCATCGGGCGCCTCCACGACCGCGCCTTCCGGCCAGCCGCAGAGGCGCAGGCGCTCGCCGACCCGGGCATCGGCGTCGATCACGGGCAGGACGTCGGGGCGCGCGCGCGCCAGGGTGGCGAGCGCCGGACCCCACAGGTCGTCGAACAGGTCCGCGCGCCCGTGCAGCGGCAGCACGTAGCTGTCGAGCAGCGTCCACAGTCCGATCCGGCCGCGCCCCTCGCCACGCCACCAGCCGGCCGGCACGTCTCCGCCGGGTGCGAAGGCGATCGCTTCGGCGCCATCCACGCGCCAGCCGCGACGGCTCAGCCGCGGCGGCGGCGCCTGCGCCTGCTCCAGGTCGAACGGCGCATCCTCGCTGCCGCTGCCCATGCGCGCGCGCAGGGCCTGTTCGTCATCCACCCGCGCAGGCGGCAGCGACCAGGGCGCACTGCCGCGGCCACCGGCGATCGCGAAGCCAGGCCTCCGCAGGCCACGCAGCGTCGTCTCCGGCAAGGGCGTGTCGACGCGCAGCAGCAGGCCCAGGCCCTCCCGCACCGCGGCCAGCACGCGGGCGCGGCCGGCCTCGCCCAGCCCGGCCCAGGCGCGTGCGTCCGCGATCACCAGGTCGGCCCCGGCCAGTGCCGCCTCGTCCAGCGGCGCGGCGCCCAACTGCAGTCCGCCGCCGAGCGCGATGCGGGCCTGGACTTTCGCACCCGCGTCCACCAGCCAGCGCCGCAGCGCGCGCGTTTCGGGGCCGGGGGCGCCGGCCAGCAGCAGCACGCGCGGCGGCGCGGACGCTTCGATCCACAGCGGCGCGGCCACCTGCCCGACCGCTGCGCCCTCGGCGTCCAGCACCCGCAGCTCGAAGCGCGCGGCACCGGCCGCCAGCGCGACGCCGTGCACGGTGAAGCGGCCGTCCTCGCCGAGTCCGGCGGCATCGACGCGACGTCCGGCCGGATCGTGCAGCGCGACGCTTCCGCCGTCGACGCCCGCGACCTGCCCGGCGATCGCGAAGCCCGCGCCACGGTGGACGCCGGCAGGCAGGGACAGGCGCACCAGGCCCGCCGGCAACGGCGGTGGCTCGAAGGCGACCAGGACCGTACGCGCCGCCTCGCGGTCGCGTGCGACGAGACCCGCGCCCAGCACGCGGATGCGGGTGGTTCCCGGATGCTGGCGCAGCGCGGTGGCCAGGTCGGGCACGCGCGCGTCAGCAGCGATGCTGGCCTCCGGCAGCGCCACCAGCCGGCCCTCCACGCCCGCCGCATCGGCACTGGTAGCGCCTTCGGTCAGCACCACCAGCGTCGCCGGATCGAGCGGCCGCTGCGGCGGGAACAAGGCCAGGTACAGCGCGCCCGCCAGCAGCGGCTGCAGCACCAGCAGCAGGGCCAGCCGCCAGGCACGCGGGCGCCGCGGATCGGCGCGATGGGCACGCCACAGCCGCAGCGCGGCGACCGCGACCGCCAGTGCGAGCAGCAACGCGACGAGGCTGCCGGGGTCCATGAGGCTCATGGCGCCTCCCGCGCGGCGTGCAGCGCATCGAGGTAGCGGTCCGGGGCGTCGGCGTCGGTCCGGCGCCCGAACGCACCTGCCGGACGCGGCAGGGCACTCCACACCAGGCCACGCAGCGTGGCACGACAGTCGGCGCAGCCCGGATCCTGGCGCAGCGCGTCGATCGCGGCGACCCAGGCGAGCGGATCGTCGAGGCGATCACGCTGCGCCCCGGTCCAGCGTTCCAGGGCGTCGAGCGTGGCCGGCAGCGTGTCGACACCCGTGGTGCCGAGCGATTGCCAGGCCGCCGCCAGCGCAGCGTCCGCCTCCTCCGCGGCGAGGGTCGGCAGGGCGCGGTTGCGCAGGCCGCTGCGGTCGCCGCCCAGGCGCCGCGATTCATCCACCGGCGGCAGTTGCGTGCCCACGCGCTGCAGGTAGATGCGCTCGGCCTGCTGCACCTGCTTGATCAGCTCCAGCGCGCGGTAGGCATACGGCAGCGCCTCGCCCGGCGCGGCCTGGCGCAGGTGCAGCTCGGACTGCCACATCTCCCCCAGTGCCTTGCGCAGGGTTTCGCGCGTCTGCGGATCGAGCAGGGTCGCCGCCTCGGCGATGTCGTGCGTGTGGCCGAACGCCTCCAGCACATCGCCGACGTTGCCGAAACCTGCGGCCGGGGCAGCACCCTCCGCTGCGTGGTCGTGTCCGTCGTCGTGCGGCGCGTCGTGAGCCTGCGCGTCGTCCGCGGCCGGCGCGTCGCTGGTGGGCAGGTCGCTGGTGGGCAGGTCGCTGGTGGGCAGATCGCTGGTCGGCAAGTCGCTGGTCGGCGGTGCGCGGCCGCCCTCGCTTTCCTCGCCGAGGAACTGGCCGTAGCGCAGGCGCAGCAGGCGCTGGTCGACGCCGATCAGGTCCGAGCGCCGTTCGAATTCGTCCGCCGCCAGTTGCGGCCGCTCCGCCAGCAGGGCCTCGGCGTCGATGATGATCTGGCGCTGGCTGCGGAAGTAGGCCGGCAACACCTGGCGCGCCAGCCCATCGAGGCCTTCCGCGCCGAGCACCGGTTCGGGCGGCCAGCGCAGGATCACGCTGGCGCTGCGCGCGAGCTGCGGCTGCGGCGCGCGGTTGTCGAGCACCTCCAGCCGCGCGACCAGGTCCTCGCCGCGCTGCAGGCCGAAGTCGGCGGGGCGCAGGCGCAGTTCGAAGCGCCGGCTGCGCGCATCGCCCCGGCCCTGCAGCACGCGCACGTGCTCCTGGAAGCGGATGTTCTCGCCGGTGCCCTCAGTGCGGGTCAGCAGCAGGCGCGCGCGCGTCGACACGCCGTAGTCGTCCAGCGCCTCGAACTGCAGCAGCCAGTCGCGCTGGCCCGGCGCCAGCAGGGTCAGGCCGCGCTCGGGCGCCAGCACGCGCACGCGCGGCGGCAGGTCGGGCACCGCGTCCAGGCGGTACAGCGGCGCGCTTTCCGCGCCCGCGACGCCTGCCGGCACGACGCGGTAGAGCGTGGACGCCTGCAGCGCCAGGGCTGCGGTCCAATGTCCGCCTTCGCGCTGCAGGGCGATGCGGCGACCGTCGTGGAAGACCAGGTCGACAGCGCGAGGCTGCGGCGCGTAGCGCAGGCGCCAGCGCAGCGTGCTGCCGACCGGCGCCTCCGCCTCCAGCGTCTGCGTGGTGCTGGACGCGACGCCGGTGTAGGCCGGCGGCTGCAGTTGCAGCGACTGCGAGAGCAATTGCGGCGCTTCCACGGCGGCCGCGGGCCTCGTGGCAGGCGGCGCATCGACGGTGGCCGGCCTGGCGGCGGGCCACAGCGCCACGGCCAGGCACGTCGCCGCCAGCGCCAGCCATGCCGGCACGATGGTGCGCGTCGACCACGACGGGCGCAGGTCCGGCGCCGGACGGTCGCGCAGCCGCTGTTCGAGACGATCGCGCTGCAGCCGCTGCAGTGGCGACAGTGCTGCGTCGTCCGCGAGCAGCAGGCCGCTGCTGTCGTCGAGGTCGCTTCGCGCCGCGTCCAGCTGCTGCACCAGCCAGTTCCGGTCGAAATGGCGACGCCGGCGCAGCGCCACGGCGATCACCGCGACCAGCCCGACTGTCGCCACCGCCGCTGCGGCCCAGCCGCCGGGCCAGCGCCACAGCAGTGCGGCGAGCGCCAGCGGCACCGGCAGCAGCTGCGCCAGCGCGTCGAGCAGCACGCGGCGGCGCGTGCGCGCGAGCACGTTGCCGAGCGCGGTGCGTGCGCTCATGCCGCGGCTCCGCGCCGGCGCGCACTGGCCAGCCAGCGCTCGAGCAGGAACAGCAGCGCGATGGCCAGCGCGATCCACGGCCGCAGGTCCTGCGGTGCCGGCGCCACCGCGTGCGCGCCCGGTTGCGGCGCGTAGTCGGCCGCCATCACCATCGAGGGCGCCGGCGGCGGCTGCACGAGGTCGCGCAACGTGCGCGGGAACGCGGGATCCAGCAGCTGCGGCATCCCGGCGGCCGCCAGCGCGCGCGTCAACTGCAGCAGCCTGCCGCCGCCTTGCGGCGCCGCCTGCAGCAGCGGCGCGCCGGTCTCGTCGCGCCAGACCACGACCGGTTCGGTGGCGCCAGGCCAGTCCGCGCCCGCCGGCAGCAGCAGCTGTCCGCCCCGCTCCACCCACCGCATCACGTCGGCCGGCAGCGGGCCGGCGCGCCACCACGCCAGCAGCCCGACGTCCGGGGCCGGCAGGTCGGCGGTGTCGGCGAGGTCTGCCGGTCCCTCGTCCGCGCCCTGCCACGCCGAGGCCACGGCCTGCAGGTAGGCGAGGTCCTCGCGATGCGCGGCATCGTATCGGATCGCCATCGCCGGCGCCGTATCCGTCACAGGTTCAACCCGCGAGCCGCCAGCGACGATGGTCCATTCGACCTCGCGCGTGAGCCGCAGGCGGCCGGCATCGGCTCCGGCCAGCCGCTCGGGGACCAGTACGGTGAGCGGGGCGCCGGGCGACAGTCCCGCATCGAACTCGCGCAACAGGCTCGCGACGGGAACGCGGCCGGCCGGCGCCGGCTGGTCCAGCGTCGGGAAACCGGGCGCCAGCCAGC
>JAEWZE010000019.1 GCA_023395465.1 Pseudomonadota bacterium | reverse complement strand
CCCCGCGGCCTGTGGCCGGCCGCCGTCGGCGACACCGCGACACGGCCGCCGCACGCGCCGTCGCCACGCTTCGACGGCGTGGTGTTCGCGCCGCGCGCGCCGCGACGCCGCAGCGTCCTGCCACGCGTGGCGGCCGGGGCGTTGATGGTGGGCGCGCTCGCCCTGGGCTGGGCCTGGTACAGCTTCGCGCCGCTGGGAACGGCCGCCCACCAGACCGCGCTGGGCGAACTGGGGACGGTCCCGCTCGCCGACGGCACCCGCGCCACCCTGGCCAGCGACAGCCGCATCGAGGTGCGCCTGACCCGGCGCGAGCGCCGCGTCACGCTGCGCCGGGGCGAGGCCTATTTCGACGCCGCCCGCGACCCCGGCCGACCGCTGGTGATCGCCGCCGGCGAGCGCCGCGTCGTGGCCGTGGGCACGCGTTTCTCGGTGCGTCGCGACGGCCCCGACCTGCGCGTGGTGGTGACCGAGGGCAGCGTCCGCCTCGAATCCGATCCGGTCGACGGCAAGGCGCGGCCGGCGGCGCTGCTGCCGGCCGGCAGCGTCGCCCTCGCCCGCCGCGACGGCACCCTGGTGCGCTCGATGCCGCTGGCCGATGCCGCGCAGCTGGTCGACTGGCGCAGCGGCCTGCTGGTGTTCCGGGATACCACGCTGGCCGAGGCGGCCGACGAGTTCAACCGCTACAACCGCCGCAAGATCGTGATCGTCGACGACGAGATCGCCGGCCTGCGCATCGGCGGCAGCTTCCGCTGGGCCAATGCCGAAGGCTTCGTGCGCCTGCTCGAGCAGGGCTTCCCGGTGCGCGCCGACTACGGCGCCGAGCGGATCGTGCTGCGCAGCCCCTGAGTGCAGCGGGGGATTTGCGGACCTCGTTCGTCCTCAGATCAGGAACGGCGCCGTCCGCCACCACCACCCGGGGAATCCTCTTGAAACCGTCCCGCCCGCTGCGCGTCCTGCTCCTGTCCCTGGCCTGCTCCACCGCGCTCGCCGCGCAGGCGCAGGCGCCGATCGGCGTCCGCGTCGACGTCCCCGCCGGCGACCTGGCCACCGCCCTCGATACCTGGTCGCGCCAGTCGGGGACCCAGCTGGTCTACCGCGCCGACCTGGTGCGCGGCGCGCGCAGCGCCGGCGTCCGCGACCTGCCCGCCGACCAGGCGCTGGACAAGCTGCTGCGCGGCAGCGGCTTCTCCGCGCGCCGTGACGGCTCCGGCGCGGTGCTGATCGTGCAGCAGGAGGTGCTGGCGCAGGCCACGGGCACGCCGGCGCCCGCCTCCATGCCGGCCAGGCCGCCGGCGCCCGCCCCGGCGCCCGCGCCGCAGGTGTCCAACCTGGAAGCGATCCAGGTCACCGGCTCGCGCATCGCGCGCGCCCAGATCGAGGGCCCGGCGCCGATCACCGTGATCAGCGCCGAGCAGATCCGGGCCGCCGGCCTGACCAGCGTGCCCGACGTGCTGCGCTCGCTCAGCCAGAACAGCGGCAGCGTGCAGGGCCAGCAGAACACCACCAGCGCCCAGTCCACGCCCGGCGCACAGGCGGTCGACCTGCGCGGCCTCGGTCCCAACCACACCCTGGTCCTGATCAACGGCCGCCGCATCGCCGACTTCCCGCTGCCACTCAACGGCCGCAGCAACTTCACCGACATCGGCAACATCCCGCTCGGCATGATCGACCGCATCGAGGTGCTCACCGGCAGCGCCTCTGCGGTCTACGGTTCCGACGCGATGGCCGGCGTGATCAACTTCATCCTCAGGAAGTCGACCGACGGCACCACGCTCGACTACCGCTACGGCGACACCGACCGCGGCGGCGGCGAATCGCATTCGCTGACCCTGACCTCGGGCTTCGACCGCGGCGACTTCACCGGCATCGTCGGGATCGAGCTGATCGACAAGCGTCCGCTCTGGGGCTTCGAACGCGACCTCCAGGACTCGACCCTGGACGCGCCGACCGAACGTCGCCGCCTGCCGCGCCTGATCGCGCAGGTCTACGACTGGGACGAGGACGTCAACATCGCGCCGGCCGATGGCTGCGCCGCGCTGGGCGGACTCAACGAGGGCACGACGGACCTGGCCGAGGACCGCTTCGGCGAACCCTACTGCGGCAGCGATCGCGCGATCGCCTACCGCACCATCACCAACCAGCGCACCGGTTACAACGCCTACGGCTCGTTCGAGTACCGGTTCTCCGACGCGCTGCGCTGGTTCGCCGACGTGCAGCTCGGCCGCCAGGAAGTGAAGCTGCTCACCGGCACCAACGGCAACGACGTGGCCAGCGACCACATGGGCTGGGAGTTCCACGACCCGGCCTCGGAGAGCAACTACCGCAACAAGATGTTCTACAACGCCGGCACCGGCACCTACCAGATCTGGTCGCGCCAGTTCACGCCCGAGGAAACGGGCGGCCTGCGCAACCGCATGAACACCACCACCCAGAAGACCTTCGCCCTCACCACCGGCCTGGCCGGCACGCTGGGCGAACACTGGGACTGGGAGGCGGCGTACAACCACTCGCAGTACAAGGCGCAGGTGCAGATGCCGCGCATCCGCGCCGCCGCCGCGAACCGCCTGTTCCTCGGCGAGCGCCTGGGCTACGACGACGATGGCTATGCGATCTACAACCCGGATCCCGAACGCCTGTTCCGCCCGCTGACGCCGCAGGAGTTCGATTCGATCGCGGCGATGTCGACCTGGCAGCCCGAAGCGGAGAACGACAACCTCGGCTTCACCGCCACCACGCCTGCCCTGTTCACGATGCCGGCCGGCGATGCCGGCTTCGCCGGCGCGCTGGAATACGGCCGCCAGTCCTACGAGATCAACCCCGACCCGCTGGCGCTGACCGAAGACGCCTACTACGGCCCGCGCTATGGCGACGGCAGCGGCGACCGCGACCGCTGGAGCGCGGCGGGCGAGTTGCGCCTGCCGCTGCTGTCCACGCTGCAGGCGAGCTTCGCCGGCCGTTACGACCGCTACAGCTACGCCGACAAGGATCCGGGCAAGTTCACCTGGAGCACCGGCCTGGAATGGCGTCCGCTCGACTCGCTGCTGGTGCGCGGCTCCTACGGCACCGGCTTCCGCGCCCCCGACATGCACTACCTGTTCGCCAGCGAGGACTACTACCGCACCCGCTTCGCCACCGACTACTACGACTGCCGCACCGCCGAGCCCGGCATGAGCAACGGCGACTGCTACGACGACGGCAGCTACGACGTCAGCACCTTCGACGTGTACACCGGCAACATGCAGCTCGACGTGGAGACCAGCACATCCGCGTCGGTGGGCCTGGTGTGGTCGCCTTCGGCCGACTTCGACCTGGCCCTGGACTACTACAGGATCCGCGTGTCCAACCAGGTGCAGACCCAGGACCGCGAGCTGCTGCGCCAGACCGAAGCGGACTGCCGCCTGGGCGCGACCGACAGCGGCGCGAGCGTCGACCCGTCCTCGCCGACCTGCCTGGACGCGCTCGCGCGCGTGGTCCGCGATGCCGACGGCGTGATCACCAGCGTGCACTTCGCACCCGTCAATATCGCCAACGAGGAAACCTCGGGACTGGACCTGGCTGCCAACTATCGCCTGCGTACCGGGATGGCGGGCGACTTCCGCTTCAGCGCCAGCTACAACTGGACCCATCGCCACAGCCGCCAGCTGTACCCGGGCGATCCGCGCGAGGACATGCTGGACGTGGGCTTCAGCGCCACCACCCTGCCGCGCAGCAAGGGCAATCTCGGCGCCAGCTGGGAGCGTGGCGCCTGGGGCGGCAGCCTGTTCGGCACCTATGTCGGGCGCGTGGCCAACTATGACAACGACGCCTGGACGCCGGCGACCTGGCGCTTCAACGCCGGTGCCGCCTATCGCGTCACCGACCACCTGCGTGTCTCGCTGACGGTCAACAACCTGTTCGACAGGATGCCGCCCAGGGACGCGACCTGGGCCAACTATCCCTACTACGACACCTCGTGGTTCGACTCGCTGGGCCGCAGCTATTTCGTCCAGGTGACCTGGAAGCTGGGCGGCGCGGGGTTGTAGGCACGCAGGTCCGGAACGGCCAAGGCGGGACCCGCCGAAAGGCGGGCTTTCCGTCCGGACGTGTTGGCGGCGGCGTGGCTGGCGCGGGCCGGGCGTCGCGCTTCATCGGCCGCGGCCGGGGTGGATCCCCACCGCCGCGGGATTGCCGCCGGAGCGTCCTCCATGCGGCGTACTCGCAACGCGCCTCACACCGTGCCGCGGTTCCTGCCCTGCCAGGGCCTGTACCAGGTGCGCAGCGCTTCGAGGTCGGCCTCCATGTCGTCGCTGGTGTGGAACGGTTCGCCGATGCCGATGATCCGCTCGGGATAGTGGAAGTACGCCGGCAGGATCGGCACCTGCGCGCCGTGCGCGATCTTCCAGAAGCCGGTCTTCCAGCGCTCCACGCGCTTGCGCGTGCCTTCCGGCGCCAGCGCGTACCAGACGCGCGGACTGTCGCCGATCAGCGCCACCGCCTGGCCGACCGTGCCCTGCGGCGCACTGCGGTCGATCGGGATCACCCCCAGCCTGCGCATCAGCGGCGCCAGCGGCCAGCGGAACAGCTGCGCCTTGCCCAGCACGCGGATCTCCAGGCCCAGCGCGAGCTTGGCCGCGAAGCCCCAGATGCCGTCCCAGTTGGACGAGTGCGGGGCGGCGATCAGCACCAGCTTCGGCAGGTCCGGGAACTGCCCGACCACGCGCCAGCCGCCCAGCCGCAGCACGCTGCGCCCGATCCAGCGGGTCAGGCGATTGGCCCTGACCCGCGGCGCGGCAGGTGGCAGCGGCGGCACGATCGCGGCGGTCCCGCTCATGCCCCTGCGCGCCCCGTGCGGTGCGGCCCCATCAATCCCAGTCCCGGCGTCCACGCGTGCTCTTGATCGTACTGCGCTGGCGCTTGTCGCCGAGGCGGCGCTCCTTCGATGCGCGCGTGGGCCGGGTCGCCACCCGCGGCACCGGTGCACGCAATCCGCTCTCGATGAAGGCCGCCAGCCGCTCGCGCGCATCCTGGCGGTTGCGGTCCTGGGTGCGGAAGCGCTGCGCCTGCAGCACCAGCACGCCATCGTCGGTGACGCGGCGGTCGCGTTTGGCCAGCAGCCGTTCGCGCACCGCTTCGGGCAGCGACGGCGAGCGCGCCACGTCGAAGCGCAGCTCCACCGCGGTGGCGACCTTGTTGACGTTCTGACCGCCCGCGCCGCTGGCGCGGACGAAGCGTTCGACGAGTTCGTTTTCCGGAATCTGGATGTTCATGCCGATGCGTCGCGCCCTGCCCGTGCGCGTAGAATCCGCGGCTCACACCAGACAGGGACGCCGCAAATGTCGCACAGAATCCTCCTCGCCGTGCTGTTGGCCGTGCTCGCCGCATTCCCCGCGCATGCGCAGCAGGCGCCCGCCGACGATGCCCGCATCGACCGCCTGCTCGAGGTGACCCGCGCGCGCCAGATGCTCGATGCCATGCTGCCGCAGATCGAGGCCTCGCAGCGGCAGATGGTGGCGCAGATGACCGGCGGCCGCACGCTGGACGCGAGCCAGCAGCAGCGGCTGGACGCGATCCTGGCCAGCAGCTCCTCCGCGGTCCGCAAGGCCCTGGCCTGGGAGAACCTGGAGCCGATCTACCGCGACATCTACCGCCAGACCTTCACCGGCGAGGACATCGACGCGATCGTCGCGTTCTACGAAAGCCCGGCCGGCCAGCGCATGCTGGAGAAGATGCCCGAGCTGATGCAGAACACGATGACGGCGATGCAGCGGCTGGTCGTGCCGATGCTGCAGCAGATGGAGCAGGAGCTGGCGGC
>JAEWZE010000015.1 GCA_023395465.1 Pseudomonadota bacterium | reverse complement strand
CGCAGGTTGCGCGCCTCCTGCCAGTGGGCGGCGGCGACGCTGCTCATGCGCGGGCCTCGCTGGCGGCCAGGGTGGCCTCGAGCACCGACTGCAGGCGCGAGGCGATGGTGCCGTCGATGCGCACGCTTTCGCTGTGCAGGCGCAGCTCGCCGCGGCCGAGCGCGCTGTCGATGCTCAGGCGCACGCCGTCCAGGCCGGCCAGGTGCGGGGCGAGCACGCCGAAGTCGTCGTTGTGCAGGCGCAGTTCGAGTTCGCGGCTGTCGCTGCCCACGGCCTCCAGCGCCTCGCGCACCAGGTCGGCCAGCAGCGTCGGGTCCATCTGGTAGGCGCGCCCCAGCAGGCTGCCGGCGATGCGCACGGCCAGGTCGGCCAGGGCGTCGGCGACCTCGCCGTCGAGCCGGGCGAGCGGACGGGTGAAGCCGTCGAGCACGCCCTCGATCTGCGCCACCATGCGACGCACCTCGGCCTGGCCGGCGGCCAGGCCCTCGGCGTGGCCGCGGGCGTAGCCTTCCTCGTGCGCGGCGCGCTCGAGCGCCTGCAGGTCCTCCACGCTCGGCAGGGCCGCCGCGGGCGGTTCGGGTTCGGGTTCGGGCTCGGCGCGCAGCGCGACCAGGCCCGGTGCGTTCCAGCGCACCACGCCGGCCGACAGGCGCGGATCGTCCGCCGACAGCGCGGCCATGCCGTTCAAATCAGCACCTCGGCCTTGGCCGCGAGCTGGATGTCACCGTTGTCGGCCATGCGCCGCACCACCGCCAGGATGTCCTTCTGCGCCGCTTCCACCTCGGCCAGGCGCACCGGGCCGCGCGCCTCCATGTCCTCGACCAGGATCTCGGCCGCGCGCTGCGACATGTTGCCGGTGATCTTCTCGCGCACCTTGGCGTCGGCGCCGCGCAGGGCCAGCGCCAGCTGCTCGCTGGAGATCTCGCGCAGCACGGCCTGCATCGCGCGGTCGTCGAGTTCGGCGAGGTTGTCGAACACGAACATCAGGTCGCGGATGCGGGTGCCCAGTTCGCTGTCGACCTCGCCGATCGCGCCCAGCAGCACTTCGTCCTGGCCCATGTCCATGAAGTTGAGGATGTTGGCCGCGACCTTGACCCCGCCCACCGAGGAGGACTTGATGTTCTGGCTGCCGGCGAACTGCCGCGCCATCACGTCGTTGAGCTCGTTGAGCGCATGCGGCGGGATGCCGTCCAGCGTCGCCAGGCGCAGCAGCACGTCCACGCGCGCGCGCTCGGGTAGGCACTTGAGCACTTCGGCGGCCTGGTCGCCGTCGAGGTGGGCCATCACGATGGCGATGATCTGCGGGTGCTCGTTGCGCACCAGTTCGGCGATCGCGCGCGGATCCATCCACTTCAGCGTGTCCAGGCCGGTGGTGTTGCGGCCCAGCAGGATGCGGTCGATCAGGCCGCTGGCGCGGTCCTCGCCCAGCGCCTGGGTGAGCACCGCGCGCACGTAGTCGTCGGCGCCGCTTCCGATGCCGCCGGGGCGGGCCAGCACGTCGATGAACTCGTCGAACACGCGCGCCACCGACTCGCGGTCGACCTCGCCCAGCGAGGTCATCGCCACGCCGAGCTTCTGCACTTCCTTGGCGCCCATGTGCTTGAGCACTTCGGCCGCCTGCGCCTCGCCGAGCGAAAGCAGGACGATGGCGGCGCGCTGCACGCCGGTCAGCGACATCGTGGGGTCAGCCATCGGAGGCCACCATGTCGCGCACGACCTGGGCGACGCGCTTGGGGTCGGTGCTGACCGCGGTGCGGGCGATCTCGAGCTTGTCGTCGAGGTTCATCGACACCGCCGGGGCCGGCGCCCCGGACGCGGCGACCTGCGCCGGCTGCGGCGCCGACAGGCTCACCGGCAGTTCCTCGTCGGCCTCGGCCGGAGGCAGCACGGTCGCGGTGGTGGTGCGCGGCGCGAGCAGCTGGCGCGTGGCCGGGCGCAGCACGGTGAAGATCAGCAGCAGCACCGCCAGGCCGCCGAACACCAGGCGGGCGAATTCACGGGCGCGCGGGTGCTCCCACAGCGGCGGGCCTTCGACCGGGTCGTCGGTCGCCCCGCGTGCGAACGGTGCGTTGACCACCGAGACCACGTCGCCGCGCGCGGCGTCGAAGCCGATCGCCTGCTGCACCAGGGTTTCGATGCGGGCCAGCTCCTCGGCGCTCAGCGGCCGCCCCTGGGCGGGCGCGGACTTGCCGTCGGCCGCGACCTGCGCGGCGTTGTCCACCAGTACCGCGGCGGTGACGCGGCGGATCCGACCGGGCGCCTGGCGAGTGTGGGTGAGGGTGCGGTCGATCTCGTAGTTGCGCACCGCGCTGCGGCTGCCCGGGCCGTTCGCGGTGGCGGTGGCCGGCGCGGGTTCCGCGGCCGCCGCGGCCGCGGCTTCCGGGGTGTTGCTGGCGGCGCCGGGCACGCCCTGGGGCGGGGCGTCGGCGCCCAGCACGCCCGACTCGGAAATCTGTTCGCTGCGCACCATCGCCGGCTGCGGGCCGTAGCGCTCGCTGGCCTCCTCGGTCTGGGCGAAGTCCATGTCCACGCTGACCTTGGCGCTGATCCGCCCCGGCCCGGTCATCGGCTCGAGCAGCTCCTCGATGCGCTGCACGTACACCGACTCCTGCCGGCGCTGCTGCTCGAACTGCTTGGCGCCGATCGCGTCGTCGCTCTGCGGATCGGCGTTGGAGAGCATGCGGCCGAACTGGTCGACCACGGTCACGCCTTCCGGCGGCAGTCCCGGGATGCTCGAGGCCACCAGGTGCACGATGGCGTTGACCTGGCCCTGCTCGAGCGTGCTGCCGGCGCGCAGCTGCAGCACCACCGAGGCGCTGGCCGGGTCCTTCTGGCGGGTGAATGCGCTGGGCTTGGGCAGCGCCAGGTGCACGCGCGCCTCGCGCACCGGGCGCAGGTTGGCGATGGTGCGGGCCAGCTCGATCTCCTGCGCGTGCTGGTAGCGCGCGCTCTCGATGAACTGGCTGGTGCCGAAGCCCTGGTCGCCCTGGATGGTCTCGAAGCCGTTGCCCTGCGATGCCGGCAGCCCGGCCGCGGCCAGCGCCATGCGCGCCTCGCCGACCTGGTCGAGCGGCACCGCCAGCGCGCCGGTGGCCGGATCGAGCTTGAACGGGATGCGCGCGCTGCGCAGCAGGTCGGAGGCCTCGGCGGTGGACTTGGGATCGAGCCCGGCCTGGACCGGCACGAAGTCCGGCTTCTGGCTCCAGAAGAACAGCCACAGCCCCAGCGCGATGGCCACGGCCAGCAGCGCCAGCAGGCCGAGCTGGCGCACCGCGGGGATGCGGACCAGGTCGTTCAGGTTGGCAGTGGCCTTGGGAAGTGCGATCACGCTCATGTCGGAGATTCGGGATTCGGGATTCGGGATTCGGAGCGGTGTCTCACCGGAGTCGGATCGGGAGCGGGATGCGATGTCGCGAATCCCCAATCCCAAATCCCGAATCCCGGCTTAGATCGGCATGTTCATGACGTCCTGGTAGGCCTGGACGAGGCGGTTGCGCACCTCGACCGTGGCCCGGAACGCGACCTGCGACTGCTGCATCGCCACCATCACCCGGGCGAGGTCGGCGCGCGGGTCGCCCAGTTCGAAGGCCTGCTGCAGGGCGCCGGCGTTGGCCTGGGTCGCGCTGACCTTGTCGATGGTGTTGGACAGGGTCTCGGCGAACCCGGGCACCCGGGCCTTGCCCGCGCCGCCGACGTCGATCGCGTTCGAGGGCGCGACGTCGCCTTGCAGCGGAGCCGCGCGCATCTCGTGCGCGCGGATCTGGGACAGGATCGATGAGATGGCGTCGGTCATCGCGTGGGCTGCAGGTCTGTCTGCATCGAATCAGGCAATTCCCGTGCCACGGAGGCGTCAGAAACCCGCCGCCTGCCGGTCCGCGCCGCCCTGGTCGCGGTCGATGCCGTACTTGCGCAGCTTCTCCACCAGGGTGGTGCGGCGCAGGCCCAGCAGCGGCGCGGCATGCGCGACCACGCCGCCGGACTGTTCCAGCGCGGCGCGCAGCAGCTCCAGTTCGATGCCGGCCATGTGCCCGCGCAGGTCGATGCCCTGCGGCGGCAGGGTCGTGGTCGGCGACAGCTGCGCCGGATCGGCGGCGGCCGGCGCGTCCGTCGTCGCCGACGTGGCCGGTGGATCGAACACTTCGCCCACCGCCGCGGCGGCGGCGCGGTAGCGCGCCGGCAGGTCGGCCGCGCGCACGGTGCCGCCCGGGTGCAGCACCGCCAGGCGCTCGAGCAGGTTGCTCAGCTCGCGCACGTTGCCAGGCCAGGCGTAGTGGCGCAGCGCGGCGATGGCGTCGGAGGCCAGGGTCACCTGGCCGCGGCCGGACTCGGCCAGCTGGCGTGTGATCGCGGCCACCAGGTCGGGCAGGTCCTCGCCGCGCTCGCGCAGCGCCGGCATCTCGATCGGGAACACGTTGAGCCGGTAGAACAGGTCCTCGCGGAACTCGCCGTTGGCGATGCGGTCCTCGAGGTTGCGATGGGTCGCGGCGATCACCCGCACGTCGCACTTGATGGTGGTGGTGCCGCCGACGCGCTCGAAGCAGCGTTCCTGCAGCACGCGCAGCAGCTTGACCTGCATCGGCAGGCTCATGTCGCCGATCTCGTCGAGCAGCAGGGTGCCGCCCTCGGCCATCTCGAAGCGGCCCTTGCGCTGGGTCAGCGCGCCGGTGAAGGCGCCCTTCTCGTGCCCGAACAGCTCGCTCTCGAGCAGGTCGGGCGGGATCGCGCCGCAGTTGATCGCCACGAACGGCTTGTCGCGACGCGCCGAGCGCGCGTGCAGGGCGCGCGCGGCGACCTCCTTGCCGGTGCCGGACTCGCCCAGCACCAGCACGGTGGTGTCGTGCGGGGCGACCTGGTCGATCATGCGGTTGAGCTGCAGCACGCTGGCGCTGCGGCCGGTCGGGCCGAACGTCGGCACTTCACGGCGGGCGTCGTCGTCGATGCGCTTGAGGCTCGCGCGGCGCAGCGCCTCCTGCAGCTGGGCGCGGCGGATCGGGTAGGCCAGCGGCCATACCGCCTGCGGGTGCAGGCTGGCGCGCCAGGCGGCGTCGGCCGCATGGCCGGGCAGCTCCAGCACCGGCGGGTGCAGGGCCTGGGCGGCCAGCCACGTGGCGAAGGCCTGCCAGGCCGCGCCGTCGCCAACGTCGCCGACCACGATCGCGACCCAGTCGCTGCCGCGCGCGCGCGACAGGTCGATGTCGGCGGCGTCGTCGACGATGCGGGGGTTGAAGTCCATGAACTCGAGCAGGGTCGCGACGCGTTCGGCGCGCGCTTCGTCGCGGTCCAGGACCAGGATGCGGGACTCGCTCATGCCGAGGCCTCCGTGTCGTTGCCGGCGCCGTCGACGCCCGCGAGGTTCTCGAGCAGGGGCAGCACCTCGTGGATGTAGGCCAGCTTGCTGACGAAGGCGTCGGCGCCCGCGCGCAGCGCGTGCTCGCGGTGCTCGCCGTCGTCGAAGTGGCTGGCGATGACGATGTAGGGCGGGTTGTCCTGGGCCTTGATCAGGCGGGTGGCCTGCAGGCCGCCCATCTCGGGCATGGCCAGGTCCATCAGCACCACGTCCGGGCGCAGCACCTCGCACTGGGCGATGGCCTCCACGCCGTTGCTGGCGGTACCGGCCACGGCCAGCCAGGGCAGGCGCCGGAAGTGGCGCATGGCCGCGGAGATGAAGCCGGCATGGTCGTCGACCAGCAGCACGGAAATCTGGCGCATCACACACACTCCTGTCGGGCCTGGCGGGGCGCCAGGCGCTGGCGCGACCGGGCCGGCCCGATCGCCAGCTGGTCGCGATACTTGGCCACGGTGCGGCGCGCGATGCGCACGCCCTGGCGGGCCAGCAGGCCGGCGATCACGTCGTCGGCCAGCGGTGCCGTGGCCGGCTCGGCATCGATCAGGCGCTTGACCATGGCCTTGACCGCGGAGCCGGCGATGCCGGCGCCTTCCAGGCGCACCGCGAACATGCGCTTGAGTTCGAAGGTGCCGCGCGGGGTCTGGATGTACTTGCCGCTGACGATGCGCGAGACGGTGGACTCGTGCACGCCGATCGCGTCGGCGACCTCGCGCAGGGTCAGCGGCAGGATCGCTTCCGGGCCCTGGTCGAGGAAGCCGCTCTGGCGCTCGACCAGCACCTGGGCGGTGCGCAGCAGGGTGTCGTTGCGCATGGCCACGCCGCGCACCAGCCAGCGCGCCTCGTCGAGCAGGCCGCGCAGCGCGGCGTGCTGGCTGCCGGCCAGGGCGCGCTCGCAGTGCGCGGCGATCCGCAGCTGCGGCGTGCCGCGGCGGTTGAGCGCGACCCGCCAGGCGCCGCCGGCATGCCAGGCGACCACGTCCGGGACGATGTGCTCGTGGACTTCGGCCACCGGCGCCTGCACCGGGTGCGGGCGCAGGCCCAGGATCATCCCCATCGCGGCGCGCACGGCGTCCGGCGCGGCGCCGGTGGCGGCGGCGAGGGCGGCTTCGTCGTGCGTGGCCAGCAGGTCCAGGTGCGCGGCCAGGATGCGCAGGGCCAGGGCACGGGTCGCGTCGGCGGGCAGGGCGCGCAGCTGCGCGGACAGGCATTCGCCGGCATCGGCGGCGGCCATGCCCGGCCAGTCGCCATGCAGCAGGCGCAGGCGCAGCAGCCCGACTTCGTCGGCGCGCTCCGGGAAGGCGGCGCGGGCGTCGGCCAGCAGCGCGTCGAGCGGCTGCTCCAGGTAGCCGCGATCGTCGCAGTGGTCGAGCCACCAGGCCGCCACGGGAAGATCCTGGGCCGCCCAGTGCAGCGACAGCAGCCGCAGCAGGCGCAGGCGCGGGTCGCTGGACTCGCCATCGGCGAT
>JAEWZE010000278.1 GCA_023395465.1 Pseudomonadota bacterium | reverse complement strand
GTGCTGATGGCCGCCGACGATCCGGTGATCCCGGTCGACGAATTCCACGCGCTGGCGCTGCCCGGCACCGCCGCGGTGGACATCCTGCCCTGGGGCGGCCACTGCGGCTTCCTCGACGGCCTGCACGGTAGCGGCTATGCCGAGCGCTGGACGGCGGCGCGGCTGGCGGCGGGCTGAACCGGGCGCGCCGCTACAATGGCGGCCCGTTTTCCGGAGGCCCGCGCGGCCGGATCCCCATGCAGGAACAGATACTCGCGGCGTTGCGCCGTGGCGACGCCGACGAGGCGCTGGCGCTCGTCCGGACGCTGCTCGAGGCCGAACCCGGCGCCTCGCGATCGCACCGGCTGCTGGCCATGGTGCTGCAGGCCCGCGGCGAGCGCGATGCCGCCCTGGCGGCGGTGGAAACCGCGCTGGGGATCGATCCCGAAGACGCCGACGCGCATTTCCAGCGCGGCGTGATCCTCGGCGGTGCGCGCGACATGGCCACCGCGCAGGCAGCGCTGAACGAGGCGATCCGCCTCGATCCCAACCAGTTCGCCGCCTACATCCTGCAGGCCCAGTTCGCGCTCGGCCGCGGCGACCTCGACGAAGCCACGCGGCTGGCGACGCTGGCCAACCGCCTGCAGCCCGGCCATCCCTGGCTGGGCGCGGTGCAGGGCATGGCCGCGCTCGGCCGCGGCCAGGCCGACGAGGCGCTGGCGCTGCTGTCGCAGGCCGCCGGGCAGGCGCCCGACGATCCGCAGGTGCTGCTGCCGCTGGCGCTCGCCTACAACGCCAAGGGCCACCACGCCTTCGCCGAACAGGCGCTGCGCAAGCTGGTCGACGGGCACGGCGGCGCGCTGCCCTGGCGCCTGCTGCTGGCCGAAACCCTGGCGCGGCAGGGCAGGGCGGCCGAAGGCCTGGAGGCCCTGGCGCCCGTGCTTGTGGACGTGGAGACCGTCGCGCCACCGGTGCTGCGCCTGGCCGGCGAACTCGAACTGGCCGCGGGCCGGCCGGGCGAAGCCCTGCCCTGGCTGCGCCGGGCACTGGCGACGATGCCGCACGACGCCCGCGCGCTGGCCGCCGCGATGGCGGCGTGGCAACGCCTTGGCGATCGCGACGAGGCGCGCGCCGCGCTCGAGGAACTGCTGGCCGCCACGCCGCAGTCGTCGGCGCTGTGGCGGGCGCGGCTGGCGCTCGAACCCGACGATGCGACGCGCGCGCGCGAAGTGGCGGCGCGCTGGGGCGAGGCGATGCCCGAAGCGCCCGAGGCCCTGGAAGCGCGCATGGGCGTGGCCCTGCAGGCCGGCGACGAGGACGCCGCACTGGCGCTGGCGCGCGAGCTTGCCGCGCGCGTGCCCGGCAGCGGGGCGGCGCACGCGGTGATCGTGCAGGTGCTGCAGCGCCGCGACCCGGCCGACGCGGTCGCGCACGTGGCCGGCCTGCTGCAGGAGGCCACCGACGAGCGGGCGCGCGATGCGCTGGACGCCTGGCTGGCCCTGCTCGAGGACGCGGCCGGGCGCTGCAGCGAGGCCGCGGCCCGCTGGGAAGCCATCGGCGCGCGACGCGCGCCCTCGCAGCTGCCGCTGCCGCCGGTCAGCCTGCCTGCCGAACAGACCGCGGCCGGGCCATGGCCGGAGCCGGCGCAGGCGCAGGCCGACGGCCGCGTCGAAACCCTGTTCCTGTGGGGACCGCCGGGTTCGTGCGTGGAGAACGTAGCCACGATGCTGTCGAGCGTGCGCGGCTTCCGCAGCGACCGGCTGACGTCCGCGGCGCCCGGCGACGTGTTCCAGCGCTTCGACAGCATTCCCGCCCTGAGCGGCGGCGAACTCGATCCGGCGCAGGCCGCGCAGGACTGGCGGGCCACCCTGCAGGCGCGCGGCGCCGAGGGCGCGCACGCCATCGAATGGCTGGTGTGGTGGGACAACGCCCTGCTGCGCGTGCTGCGTCCGCAGGTGCCGGCCGGTGCGCTGCTGTTCGTGCTGCGCGATCCGCGCGACATGCTGCTGCAGTGGGTGGCGTTCGGTTCGCCGATGCAGTTCGCCGTGCCCTCGCTGATGGAAGCGGCCTGGTGGCTGGAGCGCCGCCTCGCGCAGGTGATCGAGGCGTCCTCGCTGTACCGCGTCGCGCTACTGCGCATCGACGGCAGCGAGAGCGACGAGGCGGCCCTGGCCGGACTGCTGTCGCAGGTGCTGGGGATGCCGGTCGCGGCGAGCGGCCGCCCGCTCTCGCGCATGCATTTCGCGCCGGGCCACTGGCGCCGCTATGCCGAAGTGCTGGCCGAGCCGTTCGCGCTGCTGACGCCGGTGGCCAGGGCGCTGGGCTATCCTGAGGACTGACCCTTCCGGAGCGCTTGCGATGCAGATCCGCAGCGACAGCTTCCAGCACCGCGGCCCGATCCCGGCCGAGTTCGCGATGGGCGCCGCCGACGGCTTCGGTGGCAACCGCAATCCGCACCTGGCCTGGGACGGCGTACCCGAAGGCACGCGCTCGTTCGCGCTGCTGTGCATCGACACCGACGCGCCCACCGATCCGTCGCTGGCCGGCAAGGAGGGCGTCACGATCCCGGTCGCGCATCCGCGCGGCGACTTCGTTCACTGGGCGATGGCCGACATCCCCGCGGACGTGCGCGCGATCGCCGCCGGCAGCTGCAGCGACGGCATCGACAAGCGCGGCAAGGCCGATCCGCGCGGACCGGCCGGTGCGCGCCAGGGGCTGAACGACTACACCGGCTGGTTTGCCGGCGACGCCGACATGGGCGGCGACTACCTCGGCTACGACGGTCCCTATCCGCCGCCGAACGACCTGCGCGTGCACCGCTACTTCTTCCGCGTGTTCGCGCTCGACGTCGACGCGCTCGAGCTGCCCGCGACGTTCGGCGCCGGCGACGTGCTGCGCGCGATGCAGGGCCACGTGCTCGACGAGGCCGCGATCTACGGCACCTATTCGCTCAACGCCAAGGCCGGCGGCTGAGCGCACCGCCGCGCGGCGAGGCGCGGCCATCGACACGGCCAGCCCGGGGGCGCGCGATGCCCACCTGAGGCATGCGCACGGCGCTTCGACGCGACCGTGCCGGCATCACCTGCGTGCGGAGGCGGGGACGTGGCGGAGCGCCGCCAGCGTCATGGCTGCGCGCGCGCCTCGCCGTGCAGCACCAGCCTGTCTCCGTCGGCGGTGGCCAGCACCACCGCGTCGCCCTGCGCCGAGACCGTCAGCGGCCCCGACAGCCGCGCGGCGATGGCCTCGTCCGCCGCCATCAGCGCGCCGCCGCCGCAGAACATCTTGGTCTGCGCCACCGGTCCCACGCTGAGCCTGCCGCGGTCGAGCGTGTAGGCCGCGCTCATGCGGTTGCAGCCGCCGTCGACCGCGAGGCGGCCATCGGCGAACTCGAAGCGCAGCGCGGCGTCGGGCTTGGGAAACAGGGCATCGATGCGCTTGCCCGAGGCGTCGCTGGCTTCGGCCAGGCGCCAGCCATGCGCGGCGAGCGCCTGCGCGCTCACCGGCTCGCCTGTGGCCGCGCCGCCCGGCGGCGATGCCGTGGCGTCCGGCGGCGGCGAGGCGCATGCGGCCAGCGCGAGGCACAGGGGCAGCAGAAGGGTGTGGCGCATGTCGCTCTCCTTGGCGGGTCGGACCCGTGATGTGTCGCGAGGCTGTCCGGCATGCGCGCGGTCGCGGCGCGCATCCGACGCGGACATGCCGGCGATCGCGTCGATCCGGTCATCGCCGCAGGTCCGCGCCTGCGACGCCGATCGCCGGGCGCTTCCGGCATGCCTGGCCCGCGCAGCCTACGCGCGCCTGTCCGGGGCGGGCGTGAATCCTTGTCGATCCGCGTCGCCGCCGCTCGTCGTCCGGACAGGGCGGCAGCGCAGCCGTCGCCCCGCCGCCCGGCCTCGTCGTCCCTTCGCAGGAATGCCCATGTCACGCCAGATCTTCGTCAACCTTCCGGTCAGGCACCTTCCCCGCTCCGTGGAATTCTTCACCGCGCTCGGCTTTACCTTCGATCCCCGGTTCACCGACGAGAACGCCACCAGCATGGTGGTCGCCGAGGGCATCCACGTGATGCTGCTGGTCGAGCCGTTCTTCCAGACCTTCACCGACCGCCGCATCGCCGACGCGCGCACCCGGACCGAAGTGCTGGTGTGCCTGTCCTGCGACAGCGATGCCGAAGTCGACGACCTGGTGGCCCGGGCCGTGGCCGCGGGCGGCCGTGCGCACCGCACGCCGCAGGACCACGGGTTCATGTACGCGCACGGCTTCGAGGATCCCGACGGACACCTCTGGGAGCTGGTGCACATCCGGTCGATGCCGGCATGAGCGCAGGTGCCGGCAGCGGCTTCAGGGAGGGAAGGGGATGAGCCTGTTCGCGCTGCTGTTGCGGCGTGCGGCAACCGCGCCCGCCGCACGGGCCCCCGAATGCGCCGGGCGACCGTCGTCGCTTGCACCGGCAGCCGAGAGTGCGCGACCGGCGCGGCGGCGTCCGGCCGGTCCGCCACGCCCGCCCGCGCGGGACCGGGCCGATTGAAATGGCCGCTTGCACGCTGCCGCCGCGCGATGGTCTGATGCGGGCCCATGCCCGCCGACCTGCACCGCAGCATCGACGCCGTCTGGCGCACCGAATCACCGCGGATCATCGCCGCGCTGATGCGCCTGGTGCGCAACCTCGATCTCGCCGAGGAACTGGCCCAGGACGCCCTGGTGACCGCGCTGGAGCGCTGGCCCGCCAGCGGCGTGCCTGACAACCCGGGCGCATGGCTCATGGCCGCCGCGAAGAACCGCGCACTCGACCACCTTCGCCGCGAAACCATGCTGGCGCGCAAGCACGCGCAGATCGCGCAGGAACTCGATGGCCTGCACGACGAGCTGCACGCCGCGCGCGAGGCCGCGCTCGAGGACGACATCGGCGACGACCTGCTGCGGCTGATCTTCGTCGCCTGCCATCCGCTGCTCTCGCGCGAAGCGCAGGTGGCCCTGACCCTGCGCCTGCTGTGCGGCCTGACCACCGACGAGATCGCGCGCGCGTTCCTGGTGCCCGAGGCCACCGTCGCGCAGCGCATCGTGCGCGCCAAGCGCACGCTCGGCGAGGCCAACGTGCCGTTCGAGGTGCCGCGCCGCGACGAGCTGCCCGGGCGGCTCTCGGCGGTGCTGGGCGTGGTGTACCTGGTGTTCAACGAGGGCTATGCCGCCACCGCGGGCGAAGACTGGATGCGGCCGGCGCTGTGCGCCGAGGCGCTGCGCCTGGGACGGCTGCTGGTGGGACTGGCGCCCGACGAAGCGGAGGCCTTCGGCCTGCTGGCGCTGATGGAACTGCAGGCCTCGCGCGCGTCCGCGCGCACCGGGCCTTCGGGCGAGCCGGTCCTGCTGCAGGACCAGGACCGGAGCCGCTGGGACCACGAGGCGATCGACCGCGGCCTGCGCGCGCTGGTCCAGGCCGAACGCCTGTCGGCCGCGCCGGGGCCGTACACGCTGCAGGCGGCGATCGCCGCCTGCCACGCGCGTGCCGCGGACGTGGACAGCACCGACTGGGCGCGCATCGTCGCGCTGTACGACCTGCTGGGCGAAGTCGCGCCCTCGCCGGTCGTCGCGCTCAACCGCGCGGTGGCCGTGTCGATGCGTTCGGGGCCGGGCGAGGGCCTGGTCCTGGTCGATGCGCTGGCCGACGTGCCCGCGCTGCGCGGCTACCACCTGCTGCCGGCGGTGCGCGGCGACCTGCTGCACAAGCTCGGGCGTGGCGCGGAGGCGCGCGCCGAGTTCCTGCGCGCCGCGGACATGGCCCGCAACACGCGCGAGCGCGCGCTGCTGCTGGCGCGCGCGGAGGCATCGGCTGGCGGCTGACGCGTGCCGGCGCCAGGCCCGGTGCCGCGAAGCGGTCCCGATGGCAGGTTTGCCGGAGGGCGCGACCCACGCGCCGCGTCGCTACTGCGTCGCTACGGCGCCGGTGCGGCGACCGCGACCGCCTCGGCCTGGATGCGCAGCGTCACCGCCATGTCGAAACCATGGTCCTTGCCGGCGTCCATGCCGAAGTCGTCGCGGTCGAACGTGGCCAGCGCATCGGCGCCGCACAGCTCGCGCCCATGCTGCGGATGCGGCATGCACTTGAAGCTGCGGATCTCCAGCGGCAGCGGCCGGGTGACCCCGCGCAGGGTCAGGTCGCCTTCGACCCGGGTCGGTCTGCCGTCGACGAAGTCCACCAGGCGCCCGCTGTAGCGCGCCTGAGGCCAGCGTGCGCTGTCGAACAGCTCCGCGCCGCGCGCCTGTTCGTTCATCGCCTCCAGGCCGTAATCGATACTGGCGGTGTCCACCACCACTTCCAGCCGGCCGGTCCCGGCCTCGCGGTCCAGGTGCACGGTGCCGCGGCTGGCGTTGAACTTGCCGCGCCAGACCGACAGCCCGCCCAGGTGGTCGGCCTCGAAGCTGGGGAAGGTGTGGGCGGGATCGAGCTCGTAGGCGACCTCGGCGGCCGGCGCGCCGGCGCTGGCGGCCAGCGCCGCCAGCAGCAGCGGGATGGCGGCCATGCGGTGGGGCATCTGCATCACCTCGTCGTGGGCCGCGAACGCGTCTGCCATCGCCGTGGCAGGACGCGCCGCGGCATGCGTTGTCAGTGCATCGAGTGCAGGCCGATCATGTTGCCTTCGGTGTCGAAGACCAGGGCGATCTGCCCGTATTCGCCGATCGACATCTTGTCGCGATGGATGCGGCCACCGGCCTGCGCGGCGCGCGCCGCGGTGACGCCGCAGTCGTCGCAGGCGAAGTACACCAGCGTCCCGCCGGGACCGGAGGGAACGCCCGGCATCCGGCACAGCGCGCCGTTGGCGCCGTAGCGCTCCATGTCGCCCGGGAACGACCACATCTCCAGCCCGTCGTCGCTGCCCTCCGGCAGCTTCAGCGGTTCCAGGGTGATGCCCAGCAGGGCCTCGTAGAACGCGCGGGCGCGCGCCATGTCCTGCACGTAGAGTTCGAACCAGTTGACGCTGTTCGCTGAAGACATCGGGACTCCTTGCCGTGGTCTGCTCGTGGTGGTGGCGACAGGGCGGGCGGAATGCTGCGGCACCGCCGGATCGGGTCAGCGACGAAGCATGGCGCGGAAATTCGACAGAGGAGCGCCGCCGGTCGGCCAGCGGCCGCCGGGGCAGGTGTTCGCCGGTCGTCGGGTGGCGGGCCGGGGGACAGCCCGGGCGCGGCCGCAGTTGCGCATCCCGCCTCAGTCGCCGGCGGGCAGCCACAGCAGCAGCGCCGCACCCAGCACGATGCGGTACACGGCGAAGCCGGTGAAACGGTGGCGCTTGATGTAGCCCAGCAGCCACTTCACCACCACGAAGCCGGTGGCCGTGGCCGCGGCGAAGGCCAGTGCCACGTCGCCCCAGGCCTCGCCGCCCAGGCCACCGTCCTTCCACAGCTCGAGGAAGGCGTAGGCGCTGGCCGCGAACATGGTGGGGATGCCGACCAGGAACACGAACTCGGTCGCCGACGAGCGCCGGCCCAGTCCGGCCAGCATCGCCATGAAGATCGCCGCGGCCGAGCGCGAGGTGCCCGGGAACACGCCCGCCACCACCTGCGCCAGCCCCACCAGCACCGCCACTGTCCAGGTCACGTGGGTGGCATCGCCGCGGCGCTCGGCGATGCGTTCGGCCAGGATCATCCAGATCCCGCCCAGGATCAGCGCCCACGCCACCGGGGTGACCGTCTCGGGCAGCTCCCAGCCGGCCAGCCGCACCGGCAGGCCGACCAGCGCGGTGACCAGGAACGCCACCGCCAGCTTCATCGCGTAGTCGCGGTTGTCGCGCTCGCCCAGGCCCGTGGCGAGCTGCCAGATGCGCTGGCGGAACACCAGCGTGATCGCCAGGATCGCCCCGGCCTGGATCACGATGTTGAAGAAGTCCGAGCGCGCGCCCAGCCAGTGCTGCGCGATCAGCAGGTGCCCGGTGCTGGACACCGGCAGGAACTCGGTCAGCCCTTCGAGGATGCCCAGCAGGAGGGCGGACAGCGGATCGGACATGGGTTCGGCGCGGCCAGGGGTGGGCAGGATAACGAAAACCCCGTCCGGCACCGGCCCGGGAGACTCCAACGGCGCGCCGGCATGCGCGATCAGGCTTCGCGGATCCGGTACGCGCGCACGCGATGGCGGCACCCCGAAAGGATGCTCCCCACAATGGTGCAATCATCACAAATTCTTCACCATTTACGTGCGGTGAGACGGGCGCACGCGCTCCTGGCCCATGCAAAACAATCACTTGCACTGCTGACTGGCTTGGCACGGGGTTTGCTCCAACATGGACAACCTTTCGCAAACCCAGAGGCAGTCACCGATGTCGCTCGAGAACGTGGAAAAGCTGATCAAGGACCACAAGGTCGAATTCGTCGACCTGCGCTTCGTCGACATGCGCGGCGTGCAGCAGCACGTCACCTTCCCGGCCAGCATCATCGAGCCGTCGCTGTTCGAGGACGGCAAGATGTTCGACGGCTCGTCGATCAGCGGCTGGAAGGGCATCAACGAGTCGGACATGATCCTGCTGCCCGACGCGTCCACCGCCTACCTGGATCCGTTCTACGCGGACCCGACCCTCAACCTGACCTGCGACATCCTCGATCCGGCGACGATGCAGGACTACTCGCGCGACCCGCGCGGCATCGCGCGCCGGGCCGAGGCCTACCTCAAGTCCAGCGGCATCGCCGACCAGGCCTTCTTCGGCCCCGAGCCCGAATACTTCATCTTCGACTCGGTGCGCTTCGCCAACGAGATGGGCAACACCTTCTTCCACGTCGAGTCCGAGGAAGCGGCCTGGAATACGGGCAAGGAATACGAGGGCGGCAACAGCGGCTATCGCCCCGGCGTCAAGGGCGGCTACTTCCCGGTCCCGCCGACCGACTCGCTGCACGACCTGCGCGCGGAGATGGTCAAGACGCTCGAGCAGATCGGCATCGAGACCGAAGTGCACCACCACGAGGTCGCGACCGCCGGCCAGTGCGAGATCGGCACCAAGTTCAACTCGATGGTCAAGAAGGCCGACGAGCTGCTGGCGACCAAGTACGTGATCCGCAACGTCGCCTTCCGCAACGGCAAGACCGCGACCTTCATGCCCAAGCCGATCGTCGGCGACAACGGCAGCGGCATGCACGTGCACATGTCGCTGGCCAAGGGCGGGCAGAACCTGTTCTCCGGCGACGGCTACGGCGGCCTGTCGCAGATGGCGCTGTGGTACATCGGCGGCGTGTTCAAGCACGCGCGCGCGATCAACGCCTTCGCCAACTCCGGCACCAACAGCTACAAGCGCCTGGTGCCGGGCTTCGAGGCGCCGGTGATGCTGGCCTACTCGGCGCGCAACCGTTCGGCGAGCTGCCGCATCCCGTGGGTCTCCAACCCCAAGGCACGCCGCATCGAGGTTCGCTTCCCCGATCCGCTGCAGTCGGGATACCTGACCTTCACCGCGCTGATGATGGCGGGCCTGGACGGCATCAAGAACCAGATCGATCCGGGCGGCCCCAGCGACAAGGACCTGTACGACCTGCCGCCGGAAGAGGAGAAGAAGATCCCGCAGGTGTGTTCGAGCCTCGACCAGGCCCTGGCCGCGCTCGACGCCGACCGCGACTTCCTCAAGGCCGGCGGCGTGATGAGCGACGACTTCATCGATGCCTACATCGACCTGAAGATGCAGGAAGTCACCCGCTTCCGCGCGGCGACCCACCCGCTCGAATACCAGATGTACTACGGGGTGTGATGCCCTGTGCCCTTCCCCGCCCGCGGGGAAGGGCGCGAAGGGGGCGGGCGCGCAGCCTCGGCCGAACCCCTGCAATCACCGGCAAACCAGTGATTCGTGCCCGGCGGCGAGCCGGGCATGCGGCCCTCCCCATACCCGGGCCGCGGACTTTCCAGACGAGGACACGCAACGCCAGAGGCAGGAAGCAACACCGACAGGAAAGGCAGATGACCGGTCGCGGGCGCCGCAGAGTGCCTCGCCGGCGTCCGCGCCGGGCATGGGGATGCCGGGCCGGGCGGATCCAGAAGTAGGCAAGACCGGGGAGGGCCTTCCATCAACGAGGAGCCTGTCATGTCGTCTCGCAAGATCGCAGTTGCCACACTCCTGTCCGCCGGGCTGATGCTCGCCGGCAATGCTTCGGCCGAGGTGTCGGGTTCCGTCGCGGTGGTCAGCGACTACCTGTTCCGGGGCGTCACCCAGACCAGCGAGAACCCTGCCCTGCAGGGCGGCGTGACCTGGAACCACGAGAGCGGCTTCTATGCCGGCGCCTGGGGCAGCAGCATCAGCTGGCTGTCCGACTCCGATCCGGAGATCTCCAGCCAGGTCGAACTCGACGGCTTCATCGGTTTCGCCGGTGATTTCGGCGAAAGCGGCTTCGGCTACGACGTCGGCGCCACCTACTACTGGTATCCGGGCGACTACCCCGCCGGCTTCAACGAGGCCGATACGGTCGAGCTGTACTTCGGGCTGAGCTGGAACGTGCTCAGCGCCAAGTACTCCTACGCCACCACCGACCTGTTCGGCATCCCCGATTCCGATGGCAGCGCCGCGCTCGACCTGGGCGCGGGCTGGGAGTTCGACGGCGGCTGGAGCGTCGGCGCCGGCTACGGCCGCCAGTGGGTGAGCGGCTACGGCGGCGAACTCGACTACGACTACTGGAAGCTCACCGGCGGCAAGAGCTTCGAGAACGGCTTCGGCATCGGACTGGAATGGCACGACACCGACCTGGCCGGTGTCGACGACACCGTGCTGGTGTCGCTGTCCAAGTCGTTCTGAGCGCCCACCTGCAACAGGAGCACCGCATGAAACTCATCATCGCCATCATCCGCCCGTTCAAGCTCGACGAGGTGCGCGAAGCGCTCGCCGAAGCGGGCGTGAACGGACTGACCGTCACCGAGGTCAAGGGCTTCGGCCGGCAGAAAGGCCATACCGAGCTGTACCGCGGCGCCGAGTACGTCGTGGATTTCCTGCCCAAGCTCAAGATCGAGGCAGCCGTGTCCGACGAGACATTCGAGGCGGCGCTCGAGGCGATCAACCGCTCCGCGGGCACCGGCAAGGTCGGCGACGGCAAGGTGTTCGTGGTCGGACTCGACCAGGTCATCCGCATCCGTACCGGCGAGATCGGCGCCGATGCGCTCTAACCCACCTGTGGAGGCTCATTCAATGAAACTGCTTTCGTTCTCCGGGTGGAAGACCCGTGTGCAGGTGCTGGGACTGGCCCTGCTGGTGGGCGTGGCCGGACTGACCGGCACGTTCGACGTGCTCGCGCAGGATGCGACCGCACCGGTGGCCGAGGCGGTCGCCGAAGCCGCCGCCGAACCGAGCGTCGACAAGGGCGACGTCGCCTGGATGCTGACCTCGACCCTGCTGGTGTTGCTGATGGTGGTGCCGGGCCTGGCGCTGTTCTACGGCGGCATGGTGCGATCCAAGAACGTACTGTCGGTCCTGATCCACGTGATCTCGGTGTTCTCGCTGCTGGTGGTGCTGTGGATCGTCTACGGCTACTCGCTGGCGTTCTCCGGCGAAGGACCCTGGATCGGCAACCTCGACAAGCTGTTCCTGAAGGGGGTGACGGTCGACACGCTCGCGGCCACGTTCACCGAGGGCGTCAGCCTGCCGGAGTACGTGTTCGTCGCGTTCCAGTCGACCTTTGCCGGCATCACCGGCGCGCTGATCGTCGGTGCGTTTGCCGAGCGGGTGAAGTTCTCGGCGGTGCTGCTGTTCTCGGTGATCTGGTTCACGCTCGGCTACCTGCCGATCGCGCACATGGTGTGGGCGACCGGCGGCTACCTGTTCGAGCACGGCGCGCTGGACTTCGCCGGCGGCACGGTGGTCCACATCAATGCGGGCATCGCCGGCCTGGTGGGTGCGTACTTCGTCGGCAAGCGCGTGGGCTACGGGCGCGAGGCGCTCAAGCCGCACAACGTCACCCTCACCTTCGTCGGTGCGTCGCTGCTGTGGGTGGGCTGGTTCGGCTTCAACGCAGGTTCCAACCTGGAAGCCACCGCCGGCGCGGCCCTGGCCTTCATCAACACCCTGGTGGCGACCGCCGCAGCGGTGCTGGCGTGGGCGCTGACCGAGAAGCTGACCAAGGGCAAGGCCTCGGCGCTCGGCGTGGCCTCCGGTGCCGTCGCCGGCCTGGTCGGCATCACCCCGGCCGCAGGCCTGGTCGGTCCGCTAGGGGCGATCGCGATCGGCCTTGCCGCGGGCGTGGTCTGCGTCTGGGGCGTGACCGGGCTGAAGAAGCTGCTCAAGGTCGACGACACTGCCGACGTGTTCGGCGTGCACGCGATCGGCGGCATCGTGGGCGCGATCCTGACCGGCGTGTTCTACGCGCCAGGACTGGGCGGGCAGGGTGGCGAGGACTTCAACATGGCGGCCCAGGTCGGCACGCAGGCGCTGGGCGTGGCGCTGACCATCGCCTGGATCGGCATCGTGTCCGTCATCGGGTTCACGGTGGCCAAGCTGGTGTTCGGCCTGCGCGTGAGCGAGGAAGTCGAGCGCAACGGCCTCGACATCAGCGCACACGGCGAGTCCGCCTACGAGAGCTGATCATGCAGTGACACACCTCCCCCACGAGGTGCAGGCGGGCAGCGCAGGCTGCCCGCCTTTATCTGTCCGGACAATGCGTCCTTGCGAGCCGTGCGGATGGTGGCATTCGCTTGCCGAGGGGTATCGCTTCGCGCGTGCCTCCTCGCTGATTCTCTGCGAAGGCCCGTCGGCGCCGTCAGGGGCCAGCACGGTCGATGATATCGGGCAAAAGCTGGGGCGACGCCGTGTTTCCGGCAAAGTGTGGCGCTTGCATTCGGCGCGGGCAACGGCTGCAATGCGGGGCATGAAATCAAGCCTTCGTCTCCTTGCCGCCGCTGCCTGCGCGCTGGCGCTGGCGGGCTGCCAGCACACCGCGCCGCGCAATCCGATGGCCACCTGGGTGCCGTCGAAGAACCACGACATGCGCAGGCCGCAGGTCATCGTGCTGCACTACACCGAACAGGATTCGGTCGCGCAGAGCCTGCGCACGCTGCGCACGCGCAACAGCGGCGGGCGGGTGAGCTCGCATTACCTGGTCGGCGACGACGGACGCATCTACCAGCTGGTCTCCGACGACCATCGCGCCTGGCATGCCGGTGCCGGCAGCTGGGGCACCATCCACGAACTCAACTCGGCCTCGATCGGGATCGAGATCGACAACGACGGCGTGGAACCCTTCAGCGAGCCGCAGGTCGCCGCGATCCTGCGCCTGCTCGAGGACCTCACCGCGCGCCATCGCATTCCGAAGACGGCGGTGATCGGCCATTCGGACCTGGCGCCCGGCCGCAAGATCGACCCGGGCCCGCTGTTTCCCTGGCAGCGCCTGCACCAGGCCGGCTTCGGCATCTGGCCCGATCCCGATGCGCCGCCGCCGCCGCCGGGCTTCGATCCCATCGAGGCGCTGCGCCTGATCGGATATCCGGTGGACCGGCCCGAAGCGGCGATCCATTCCTATCGCATGCGCTTTCGCGGCGACAACGGCAAGGCGCTCGACGACGAAGACCTGCGGATCCTGCATGCGCTGACCTGGCGCCCGTCGCCGGCCGCGGCGCCGGTGGAGGCGGGCGCGCCCTGATCGCGACGCCCGCGACGGCGGATGCAAGCGACTGCCTGAAGACCCGCTGGCGCTGACGGAACGTCGGCCAGCGCTGGACTGCGCTCGGACGCTGGCGCGCGGCGCACCACCCGATACCGGCTCCCGCGAACGTCGCCGGCAGCGGAACGTATCGCCCGCGCCGGCCCGTCAGCCGGCCTTGCGCGTCCGCGATCCGGACTTGGCCGCCTTCTTGGCGGTCTTCTTCTTGGTCGCGGCCTTCCCAGTCGTCTTCTTCGCCGCCTTCCTGGCCGGGGTGCGGGTCTTGTCGCCCAGACTCTTCTGCAGCAGCGCCACGAAGTCCACCACGTTGGTGGTCGCGTCCTCGCTGGTGGCCGGTTCCTCCAGTACCTGTGTCGTCGCGCCCTTGTCCTTGATGCGCTTGCGGATGATCTCGGACAGGCGTTCGCGGAACTCGTTGCGGTACGCGTCCGGATTCCATTCCGTTGCCATGGAATCGACCAGCTGGGTGGCCATCTCCAGCTCCTTCGGACTGATCCGGTAGTCGCCGGTGTTGCCCTCGGGCAGCTTGTACTCGGCCGGATCCACCAGCTCCTGCGGATAGCGCATCATCATCAGCACCAGCGCGTCGCCCAGCGGCATCACCGCCGACAGGTATTCGCGGGTGCGGATCACCACCCGTGCCACGCCGATCTTGCCGGACTTGCGCAGGGTCTCGCGCAGCAGCACGTAGCCCTTCTCGGCCTTCTTGCCCGGGACCAGCACGTAAGGCTTCTCGAAATAGCGGATGTCGATCGCGTCGGCATCGACGAAGGCCTCGATCTCGACCGACTCGTGCGTCTCCGGCGAGGCCGCGGCAATGTCGGACTTTTCGATCACCACGTAGCTGCCCTTGTCGTACTCGAAGGCCTTGACGATCTCCTTCCACGGCACTTCCTCGCCGGTCTCGGCGTTGACCCGCTCGAAGCGGATCGGCTTGCGGTCGCGCGCATCGAGCATGCGGAACGAGATGTCGTTGCTGCGCGCGCCCGACATCAGCGAGACGGGCACGTTGAGCAGTCCGAAACTGAGGTTGCCGGTCCAGATCGGTCGGGCCATGCCGTCGCTCGCGGGTGGAATCGGAACGACAGCCTGCCCCTGCCGATGTGGTGGCCCTGTGCAAGCCGGCGGCCGTGCCCGCGGCCGGGCGACCGCAGGCGCCGGTACCGCCCGCGACGTACGTGGCCGGGTGGCCGCGGGTCAGCTGGCGTCGGCGGCCGCTTCGGCCATCGCCCGCCAGCGCGGCAGGCGGTCGAGCTGGCCGACCGAGGCCAGGTAGGCCTGGTCGGGTTCGCGGCCGTTGACCAGGGCCGCGGCCACGTGCACCGCGCCGGTCACCCAGAAGCTGCCGCGTACGCGCGCGGGACGATCGTGGAAGGCCACGGCTTCGACGATCGGGCCGGGCAGGCCCCACAGGCCCAGCAGGTAGGCGCCGGTGGTGCTGTAGGGCGTGGTGGCCGGGTCCAGCCCGGCCGAGCGCGGCAGCAGCAGGCCGACTTCGGCCAGCAGGCCGGCGGTGGAGGCCAGGTCCGCGCTGGGCCCGGCCAGCAGCTTGCCGGCCAGCTGCGAGATGCGCAGCGCCCGGTCGCGCAGCTCGTCGGCTTCCGCGCCCGCCGAGAACACCTCGCTGGCGAGCACCAGCTGCCGCAACGTGTTGTGGCCCAGTCGGGTCACCGCCGAGCGCAGGTCGGTGATTTCCCGGCCACCGGAGTAGTAGGCCGAGTTGGACAGCCGCAGCACCCGCGCGGCGACGGTCGGGTCCTGCGCCACCACCTCGGCGACCTTGGCCGCGGTGCTGTCCGGATCGCGCAGCAGCGCGGTCAGGGCCAGGTACTGGCGCGGCGCGGCCGGCAGGGTGCCGACGCGCTCGATCGCGTGCTTGAGCGCCGGGTCGTGGAGCAGCTCGCGCAGCTCGACCACGCTTTCGATGGCGTCGATGAGCGCCAGCGAATCCAGCGGCTCGTTGAGGATGCGGTGGCTGACCGTCAGCGCTTCGAGCAGGTCGTGCTCGGCATCCGGCGCCAGCAGCAGGATGCGCACCGCGCCCGGATGGTGCTTGCGCAGCCCGGCGAGGACGGCCAGGCCGCCGCTGGTCCCCACGCGCGATGCGCAGACCAGCACGTCCGGCGCACGGTCGCCATCGGCGGCCGGCACGTCGTCCGCGTTCGCCACGTGCTGCAGCTGCCAGCCCGGGTCGTGCTCCAGCAGTTCGCGCCCGACGCCCGCGACATGACCGGCGTCGCCCCCTACCACCACGATCTGCACGGCATTTCCCCCTTCGATATCCGTTTGCTGCGCAAGATACCCCGCCGCGACGGGCGGTCGTAGCCTGCGCTGCGCGTTCTTCCACCATGCGCACAGTTCACGTGCGTGGAGCTCGCTTGCCTGCCGCCAACGGCAGCACCGCGCGCACCACGGTGCCGCCGCCGGCGCGGCTGGCGATGGTCACGCTGCCGCCGAGCTGGGTCGCCCGCTCGCGCATCGTCACCAGTCCCAGGCCGGCCGGATGGTCTGCATCGAAGCCGCGGCCGTCGTCGGACACCCGCAGCACCAGCAGCGGGCCGCGGTCGCCGTCCTCGACTTCGACCTCGACCTCGACCCGCGTCGCGCCGGCATGGCGGGCGACGTTGGTCAGCGCCTCCTGGGCGATGCGGAAACACGCCAGCTCGGCGTCGGGCGGAAGCCGCGCTTCCAGCGGGGCGACCTCGAGGCGGATCTCGAGTGCGCTGTTGCGCGAGAGCAGCGCCACCTGGCCGCGCAGCGCCGCCTCCAGGCCCAGCGAATCGAGCTGCGGCGGGCGCAGCAGCAGCGACAGGTTGCGCAGCTTGAGCACCGTCTGGTCGGCGATGGCGATGATCTCGTCGAGGATCTCGCGCCGCACCGCCGGTTCGTCGGCAAGCGCATCGTCGGTGAGCGAGGTCGCGGCCAGCTTGATGGCGGTGATCGACTGGCCGATGTCGTCGTGCAGCTCGCGCGAGAGCGTGCGCCGCTCGTCCTCCTGCACCGTGAGCAGGCGCTGCGCCACCGACTGCAGCTCCTCGCGCAGGCGCCGCTGCTCCTGCAGGCTCAGGTTGACCTCGTCGAAAGAGGCGCGCGCGCGCGCGGCCAGTCCGTTCATGGCGTCCGCCAGCGGGAGCAGTTCGCGCGGCAGGTTGGCCGGCGCCAGCTGCGTCGTATCGCCATCGAGTGCGAACTGGCGCATGCGCCTGAGCAGTCCGCGGACGCTGCCGCCGAGCCGGCGCATCTTCGCCACCACCACCGCCAGCACCCCGGTCAGCACCAGCACCAGCAGCGCCAGCACGGCCGCGGCGGTGCGCCGCAGTTCGGCCTCGACCACCCCGCTGGGCTGCAGCAGCAGCAGGCGCCAGCCGTTGTCCACGGGTGCGGCGACGGCGAGCGCGTCCTCTCCCCCGCGCAGCACCGCGTCGAGCTCCTGGACGCCGTCGAGGGTGCGCGCCACGCGCGCCAGGCCCGGGTCCGGGTCGGCAGCGAGTTGGTCGAGCGGGCGCTTCTGCAGGCCCGGGCTGGCCTGCACCACGGTCAGGCCACGGTCGAGCAGCAGCAGTTCGAATCCGTTCTCTTCCAGGCCGCGCACGGGCACCAGCGCATCCGCCTGCATCGAGCCCACCAGCACGCCGGCGAACTGCCCGTCGCGGTACAGGGGCACGGAAATGGCGATGCGCGCACCGTTGTCGGGCCCGCGTCCCCGGTAGACGCTGGACACGTGTCCCTGGCCGGTACGACGTGGCATCCGGAAGTACTCGCGGTCGGCCACCGAGGCGACGGCGTCCACCGGCAGCGGCGGAGCGCTGGTCAGCACGCGGGCGTCGGCATCGGTGACCAGCAGGTGGGCGAAGGCGGGGTAGTAGTGGTTCACCCGGGCGAGATCGGCGTCCCAGCGCGCCAGGTCGCCGATGTCGCCGGCGGCGTTGCGGCGGTCGGCCAGCACCTGCAGGGCGGCCAGGTGCGCACGCAGGAAGCTGTCGAGCTCGCGTGCGCTGGCGTCGGCGGTCGCCGCCAGCCGGGTGGCGCCCTGGCTGCGCACCGACGTCGAGGACTGCCAGAGCAGGACCCCGGCCAACACCAGCACCGGCAGGAAGACCGCGAGGAGCACCAGTGCGGTGAACTGGCCGAGCAGGCTGGGGCCGGGTGTTGGCGGGGCGGTGCGGTCGGTCGGCATGTCGGCCACGCTACCGGCCGAAGCTGCAGCCCCGCAACTGCGGGCCTGCAGCCGTGGTCCGGGATCGCGGGGTCAGAACAGCTCGACGCTGCCGGCATCCATGGACTGCTGGGTCACCGGCTTGTGCGGCGGACGCTCCCATTCGCCGCGCATCTGCGCGATGCGCTGGCCGATCTGGGTCAGCGCCCGGTGCAGCTCGGCGCCGGCCTGGCCGCCGCTGCGGTGCAGCAGGTCCTGCAGCACCGTGGCCTCGCGGTTGATCGCGCCGAGGCGGTCGAGGTGCACGTTGGCCGCGCCCAGCGCCTGGGTGGCGATGTCCTCGAACTGCAGCGAGCGCACCGCTTCGGCGACCGATCCGTCGATGGCCTTGCTGCATTCGGCGATCTCGCGCATGCCGGTGCCCAGGTTGCGGTTGATGCCGTCGACGCGTTCGAGCATCGCCGCCGCTTCGATCCGCGCCAGGCGGCTGCGGTCGAGGTCGCGCGAGGCCATCGTGCTGACCGTGTCGCGGACCCGTGCGATCGAATCCTTGGAGCTGTGGGCGAGCTTGCGGATCTGTTCGTTGAACGCGGTCGAGCGCTCCGACAGGTTGCGCACCTCGTCGGCCACCACCGCGAAGCCGCGGCCGGCCTCGCCGGCGCGGGCCGCCTCGATCGCGGCGTTGAGCGCCAGCAGGTTGGTCTGGTCGGCGATCGACTTGACGTCCTCGAGCAGCGAGAAGATGCCGTCCAGGTGCTCGGCCATCGCGTCGATGTGGGTCACGGTGGCGCCGCTCTGGCCGCTCACCGCTTCCAGCGCCTCGACAAGCTGTTCCATCTGCTGGCTGGCCTGCAGCGCGAAGCGGTGCACGTCCGAGCCGCTGCCGTCGCCGTCGTTGCGGCGGTCGATGATGCGCGAGGCCACTTCGCTCTGCTGGCGCGAGCGGCGGTTGACCGCATCGAAGCTGGTGCCGAGCTTGGCCACCGATTCGCGGATCAGCTCGCGGGTGCGCTCGATCTCGCCGCGCGACCCCTCCACCTCGGCGCCGATGAAGTTGCGCAGCTCCTCCAGCAGGCGGGTCTGCTCGCCGAGCAGCGCGGCGTCGCTGGCGGTGGGGCGAAGTACGGTCCAGGCGAAGACCAGCCAGGCCAGGGTCATGGCCGCAAGCGCGCCCCAGCGCACTGCGGGGGCAAGGTCGAGCGCCTGAGACAGGACCAGGACCAGTGTGAGCACCAGGGGCGGTGCCAGGCGAAGCAGTAGGCGCGAATCCATTGTCTGTCCCGTAATGTGTGTCGAAACGGTCTGCCCCTGATAACGGCCGTGGGCGGTCGTGCTTTAGCCGCCGCGGGAAACCGCCAGCAGCCGTTGCGCCACGTGTTGCAGCGGCACCACGTCTTCGGCCGCGCCGTTGGCGACCGCGGCGCCCGGCATGCCCCAGACCACGCTGCTGGCCTCGTCCTGGGCGATGGTGTGCGCACCGGCGCGGCGCAGCGACAGCAGTCCCGCCGCGCCGTCGTCGCCCATGCCGGTGAGCAGGGCGGCGCTGGCGTTGCGGCCGGCGTGCTCGGCCACCGACTGGAACAGCACGTCGACGCTGGGCCGGTGGCGGCGCACCGGGTCGTCCTCGCCGAGCCGGCACATCCAGCGCGCACCGCTGCGCACCACGCGCAGGTGCTGCCCGCCGGGGGCGACGTAGGCGTGCCCGGCCAGCAGCGGCTGCCGGTCGGTCGCCTCCATCACGGTCATGCGGCTGTGGCGGTCGAGCCGTTCGGCGAAGGCGCGGCTGAACGCGGCGGGGATGTGCTGGACGATGACCGTGGCCGGTGCGTCGGCCGGCATCTGTTCCAGCACTTCGCGGATCGCCTCGGTGCCGCCGGTGGATGCGCCGATCGCCAGCAGGCGTTCGGTGGTGCGGTAGCCGATGGGCCCTTCGGCGTGCGTCGACGGCGCCGGCGCGATGCGCGCGACCTGCGCAAGCGCGGCCTGTTTCACCTTTTCCACCAGCACCGAGCCGTACTCGGCCAGGCCGCGTGCGACGTCGATGCGGGGCTTGGCGATGAAGTCCACCGCGCCCAGGGCCAGCGCCTCGAGCGTCACCTTCGCGCCGGATTCGGTCAGCGAGGACACCATCAGCACCGGCATCGGCCGCAGCCGCATCAGGTTGCGCAGGAACGTCAACCCGTCCATGCGCGGCATCTCGATGTCGAGCGTCAGCACGTCGGGCGTCAGCTGCTTGATCTTCTCGCGGGCGATGTAGGGATCGGATGCGGTGCCGACCACCTCGATGCCCGGGTCGGCGCCCAGCAGCTCGGTCATCAGCGCCCGCACCAGCGCCGAGTCGTCCACCACCAGCACGCGGACCGGTCGCCTGCCCATGTCAGAACAGCTCCACGGAGCCGGCGGCCGGCGCGCGGGCCAGGCGGCCGTACAGCGCGCGCTCGGTGTCCACCACGCCGTCGCGGGTCGCGGGCAGGCGCTTGACCAGGCTGCGGCCGTTCTGCACGAAAAAGCAGACCTTGCGCGCCTGGTTGTCGCCCAGGTCGCTGGCGACGACGGGGATCTTCTCGGCCGCCAGGTAGTCGACGACGAAACCCGCGTTGCGGGTGCCGATCGGATCGCTGTGGAATCCGCTCAGGACATTGCCGCCGCCGAACACCTTGGCCTGCAGGCGCTGGCGCCTGGCGCCGCGCTTGAGCAGGTCGTTGATCAGCAGCTCCATCGCGTTGGCGCCGTAGCGCGCCGAGGTGGCGTCGTTGATGTCGCCGCCGGGCAGCATGAAATGGTTCATGCCGCCCAGGCCCAGCACCGGGTCGTAGAGGCAGGCCGCCACGCAGGAGCCCAGCAGGGTCACCAGCGCCACCGGTTCGTCGGTGGCCAGGTAGTCGGCCGGCAGCAGCCGGATGGCCTGCGTCTTCAACGTGGCGTCGTAATAGCTGCCCGGCGGGGTGGCGATGGCGGTACTCATGCCGCACCCGCGCCGGCCGCGGCCCGGTACACCGTGCGTCCGCAGGGCGTCACCAGGTCGGTGGCGTGGTTGAAGCTTTCCGAATGGCCGGCGTACATCCTGCCCTCGGCCGACAGCAGGGGGGCGATGCGCTGCAGCACCCCGTACTGGGTCGGTTTGTCGAAATAGATCATGACATTGCGGCAGAACACCGCGATGAAGGCGCCGCGCTTGAGGCCGTAGTCGGCGTCGAGCAGGTTCAGCGGACGGAACTCGACCAGCGCCCGCAGCTCCGGCCGCACCCGGCACAGGCCGGCGTTGGCGCCGCCGCCGCGCTGGAAGAAGCGGCGCTTGCGGGCGGCGTCGATCGAGTCGATGCGCTCGAGCGGATACACGCCGCGCGCGGCCGACTGCAGTACCGTGGTATCGATGTCGGTGGCCAGGATCCGCACCGGCGGCGTCAGCGTGTCGAACGCCTCGCAGGCGGTGATCGCCAGCGAATAGGGTTCCTCGCCGGTGGACGCCGCGCAGCACCATATCCGCAGCGGTTGGCCGTCGCGCTGCGCGGCCTGCAGCTGGGACGCCAGCAGCGGGAAGTGGTGCGCCTCGCGGAAGAACGAGGTCAGGTTGGTGGTCAGCGCGTTGACGAAATGCTGGCCTTCGTCGACGACGCCGTCCTCGACCATGTCCAGGTAGTCGCTGAAGCGCTCGACGCCGCGCGCGCGCAGCCGCCGCACCAGCCGGCTGTAGACCATGTCGCGCTTGTGCGCGCCCAGGTGGATGCCGGCGCGCGCGTGGATCATGCGGCAGACGCGACGGAAGTCGCGGTCGTCGAAGGCGAACGGACGCCCGTCCACCACCTGCGCGTCGTCGCGGAGGAACTCAGGCATGGTCATGCTCCGTGGCAGCGATCGCAGGGGAGGGTGCCGACACCGGCGCGGGTGCGGCGAGCCGGTCGTGCAGCCAGCAATCGAACACCGGCTGCGGGAGTGCGTACGAGTACAGGAACCCCTGCACTTCCTGGCAGCCGAACTCGCGCAGCAGCGCCGCCTGGTCCGGCGTCTCCACGCCCTCGGCGATCACCTCCATGTCGAAGTTCCTGGCGATCAGGGTGATCGAGCGCACGATGGCCTTGTCGCCACGGCTGCCGACCAGGTCGCGGACGAATGAACGATCGATCTTGACCCGGTCCACCGGCAGCCGGTGCAGCATCGACAGCGAGGCGTGGCCGGTGCCGAAATCGTCGTAGGACACGCGGATGCCGCGCCTGCGCAGCTGCAGCAGGGTGCGCTCGGCCACGCCGTCGTCGCGCAACGCGATCGTCTCGGTGAGTTCGATCTCCAGCTGCCCGGCCGGCAGGCCGCTGGCGGCGAGGGCCGCATCGATCTTCTCGACCAGCGCCTCGTCGTTGAACTGGGCGGGGAAGAGGTTCACCCCGACCTTGAGCCCGCGTCCCCCGACCGGCGGCCAGCTGGCGGCGTCGCGGCAGGCCTGCTGCAGGATCCAGGTGCCGACCTGCGGCGCGATCGCGCTGCGCCCCAGCGCGTCGATGAAGGCGCCGGGCATCAGCAGGCCGCGCTCGGGATGCCGCCAGCGCAGCAGCGCCTCGGCGCCGGAGGGCAGGCCGCTGGCGAGGTCGATCTGCGGCTGGTAGTGCAGTTCGAACTCGCCATCGCGGAAGGCGCGCCGCAGCTCGAGGTCGAGCTGCCTGCGGTCCACCGCCTCCTCGCGCATCGACGCCGAAAAGTGCCGCAGCTTCATGCTGCCGCCGCGCTTGGCATGGCGCAGGGCCAGGGCGGCGAGCGCGAGCAGGCCGCTGCTGCCGCCGTCGTCGTACCCGCCCGCGCTGCCGTCGCCTTCGTCGAATGCCAGGCCGATGCAGGCTTCCACGTGCACGCGCTGGTGTTCGATCTCGCAGGGGCGGCCGATCTCGCCCAGCAGGCCCAGCAGGCGCCGTTCGAGTTCACCGGTGTCTTCGACCGACGGGAACAGGATCACGAACTCGTCTCCGCCAAAGCGCGCCAGGTGGGCGTTGGCGGGCAGCCATGCCATCAGCCGTGACGCCACCACCTGCAGCACGGTGTCGCCGATGACATGGCCGAGCGCTTCGTTGACCGCGCGGAAGTGGTCCAGGCCCAGCAGCGCCACGCCCAGTCGCGCGCCGCGACCGCGCAGCGAGTCGACGGTGGCGAACAGGGCCTCGCGATTGGGCAGGCCGGTGAGCGGGTCGCGGCGCGCCGGGCGCGGTTCGCGGCGCGGGCCGCCTTCGGTGGCGTCGCGCATCACCAGCACGAGGCCGCGCGCGTTGCCGTCGTACCAGTCGGTCCGGACCGCCTGCACGGTACGGAGTTCGCCCTGCGTGTCGCGAATCCGCAGCTCGCGCTGGGTCCGCACGCTGCCGCCGCTGACGGGCGGCGCATGCAGCCAGTCAGACACCGCCTCCGGGTCCACCTGGAGCGCGGCCGGCACCAGCTGGTCCAGCGACTGCCCCGGCACGGCCACGCTGCCGAGCAGATCGCGCGCGGCGCCATTGGCGGAGATGATCCTGCCCTGGTCGTCGGCCAGGATCACGGCGCTGAAGGCGGCCTCGGCGACCTGCCGGCAGCGCGCCAGCACGTTGCCGCCGAACATGCGCGTGGCCAGCGTGGCCAGCGTCGAAACCGGGCCGGCCAGGGCCTCCCGCGGCACGTCGCGCGGGCGATGGTCGCCGGCGCCGAGCACCCCGAGGAGTTCGCCGGCAGGGCTGTACAGCACGGTGGCGACGAAGAAGCGCAGGCCGTCGTGGCCGGCCACGAGGGCGTCGTAGGCCAAGCGCGGATCGGCGCTGGCGTCGGCGATCACGGCCAGTGGATGGTCGTGCGACACCGTGGCAGCCAGGCGGCTGCGCTCTACCGCGCCAGGCAGCGGGCCGTGTCGGGCGACCAGCTGCAGCCGGCCGTCCTGCGCCGCCCACAGCAGCGTGCTGGGGCAATCCAGCAGTTCGGCGGCCACGGCGAGCACCGCGGAGAACCCCGCGTCGGCCACGGCGTCGAGCGGCCGCGGTCCTGCGTGCGTGCGCGCAGGCGTGCCGGAGGCGACCGGCATGCCTGTCCGTGCAAAGGCGCGGTCGGCGGAAGGGGAGGACATGTGCGGGGGTTCCGGGGGGTGTAGGGGTGCTGCCCAGGCGGGCTGGACCGGTGGGGTCTCAGAACTCCTGCCAGTCCTCGCCGGCCTCGGCCGTGGCCACTACCGGGCGCGGGGCGGGCTTGCCCCGTGGCGCGGCCTGCTTGGGCCTGGCCACGTTGGCCGAAGGAGCGGCAGTGGCGGGTGCGGGCGTCGGCGCTGGCTTGGCTGCTCGTGCCGGCTTGTCTTCCTGCACCCGGAACACCGCCACCGTCTGCACCAGCTGCCCGGCCTGCTGCTCCATGCTGCGCGCAGCCGCCGTGGCTTCCTCGACCAGCGCGGCGTTCTGCTGCGTGCTCTCGTCCATCTGCGTGATCGCCTGGTTCACCTGCTCGATGCCCGCGCTCTGCTCCTGCGAGGCCGCCGAGATGTCGGCGATGATGTCGGTGACGCGTTTGACGCTGGTCACGATCTCGCCCATGGTCCTGCCGGCCTGGCCGACCAGCTCGTTGCCGTGGCGGACCTTGTCGGTCGAATCGGTGATCAGGGTCTTGATCTCCTTCGCAGCCCCGGCCGAACGCTGCGCCAGCGAGCGCACCTCGGCCGCGACCACGGCGAAGCCGCGGCCCTGTTCGCCGGCGCGCGCGGCTTCGACCGCGGCGTTGAGCGCCAGGATGTTGGTCTGGAAGGCGATGCCGTCGATCACGCCGATGATGTCGGCGATGCGGTTGGACGACTCGGAGATCGCCGACATCGTCTCGACCACCTTCCCGACCACTTCGCCGCCCTGCGAGGCGACATCGACCGCGCCGATCGCCAGCTGGTTGGCCTGGCGGGCGTTGTCGGCGTTCTGGCGCACGGTGGAGGTGAGTTCCTCCATCGAGGAGGCGGTTTCCTCAAGCGATGCGGCCTGCTGCTCGGTGCGGCGCGAGAGGTCGTCGTTGCCGGCGGCGATCTCGCCGGCGGCCGAATTGATCGCGTCGCTGCCGCTGCGGATCTGGCCGACGATCTCGGCCAGGCGCTCGACCGTGCGGTTGGCATCGCCGGCGACCTCGCCGAAGCGGCCGGGCAGGCCGGCATCGACGCGGCGCGAGAGGTCGCCATCGGCCACGGCCGAGAGCAGGCTGCCGATCTGGCCCAGGCCCTCGTCGGTGGCGGCCATCAGCCGGTTGAGTTCCTCGATCAGTTCGCGGTAGGCGAACTCGAAGCGACCGGCATCGCCGCGCTGCGAGAAGTCGCCCGCCACCGCGGCTTCGACCAGGCGCCGCACCTCGGCATTGCTGTCGAGCATCGACTGCTTCACCGCGTCGATGATGGCGCTGATCTTCGCCTTCTCGCCCGGCAGGCGGTCGAGGTCGCGGGAGAGATCACCGCGCGCATAGAGGGCGACGGTATCGACCACGTGCATCTTCACCGCGATGTGCGCGGCGACCAGGTCGTTGAGGCCGGTCGCCATCGTGCCGTAGGCGCCCGGGAACTCGGCGGCCGGCATCACGTGGCTGATCGTGCCGGCGTCGTGCGCCTGGTGCATCTCGCGCTGCGCGTCGACATAGCGCTTGAGCGTGGCGACCACCGCGCGCATCGACTCGGCCAGCGCGCCCAGTTCACTGCGCTCGGACACGGTGACCGGGCGATCGAGGTCGCCGCGCGCGACCGCATCGGCCGCCGCCATGACCTCGGCCAGCGGCCGCACGATCGAGCGGCTGATGAGCAGCGCGGCACCGACCGCGAGCAGCAGGGCGACGCCCAGCAGCACCGCGATCGCCCACAGGTTGGAGACGTGGGCCGCTTCCTGGCGCGCGACCGCGGCGTCGAGGTCGGCGAGGTTCTGCTGCAGCAGCGCGGCGACGGCGTCGGCCGTGGCCTGGCGCAGGTCGCCGGCGGCGGATGCGGGGCCCGGATCGCCGGTTTCCAGCGCCGCCATCAGTCCGGCGCTGTTGTCGAAATAGGCCGCGGCCTT
>JAEWZE010000264.1 GCA_023395465.1 Pseudomonadota bacterium | reverse complement strand
GACCTCGAGCGCTGTCGGCAGCTCCAGCCAGCCCAGGGCGCCGGCCAGGCCGACGCCGAAGACGGTGAGGTAGACGCGGATGCCCGCCAGCCAGGCCAGCAGCACGCCCGCGGCGAAGAGGTGGGCTTCCGACATGGCCACGCTCCGGGCGACTGGACTGGCGCGGAGTATAGGCACGCGCGCGTTGCCCCGGCGCTCAGGATCCGGGGTTAACATGCCGGGATGCCCGACTCGCCGCCTCCCGAGCATCCCCACCCGCGCGCGCACCTGGCGCTGATGGCCGTGCTGGCCGGCTGCCTGCTGTTCGGCATCTGGGGGGCGTGGACGGTCGCCAGCGGTGCCGGCGGCGACGGCGACGGGCCGCTCCGCGAGGAGGTCGACGGCCTGCGCCAGGACGTCGCCACGCTGACGCGTTCCGACCAGGTCAGCCGCGAAGCCAACCGCGACCTGCAGCTCATGCTGGCCGAGCGCGACGAGGAGATTTCCGCGCTGCGCGCCGACGTCGCCTTCTACGAGCGCCTGGTCGGCAGCACCAGCCAGCGCCGCGGCCTGACCGTGCACGGCCTGCGCCTGCAGTCGCAGGGCGAAGGCGCATGGCACTTCACCGCCACGCTGACGCAGACCCTGAACCGCGCCGCGGTGAGCAGCGGCACGCTGACCGTCGAGGTCGAGGGTTCGCGCAACGACAGCCTCGAGCGCCTCGCCTGGGCCGACCTGCGGCAAAGCGGCGACGCGCCGGGCGTCGACTACTCGTTCAAGTACTTCCAGCAGGTCGAAGGCGACCTGATCCTGCCCGAAGGCTTCAAGCCGCTGCGCGTGATCGTGACGCTTACGCCGCCGCGCGGGCAGGCGGTGGAGGAGTCGTTCACCTGGGCCGAGGCCACGGCGGCGACGCCCCGTTCCGCCCCGGACGCTTGAAGCCCGCCGCGGCACCCTCCATCCTTGGTGGCATGAGCACGACCATCGATCTGTCCGCGCCGGGCTACCAGAGCCTGGATCGTCCGCTGGAGTTCACCACCGCGGCGGCCGCCAAGGTGCGCGAACTGATCGCCGACGAGGGCAACGACGCCCTCAAGCTGCGCGTCTACATCCAGGGCGGCGGCTGTTCCGGCTTCCAGTACGGCTTCGAGTTCGACGAGGAGCAGGGCGAGGACGACCTCGCGGTCGCGACCGACGGCGTCACGCTGCTGGTCGACCCGCTCAGCCTGCAGTACCTGATGGGCGCCTCGGTCGACTACGTCGAAAGCCTGCACGGCGCGCAGTTCACCATCCGCAATCCGAACGCGAAGTCGACCTGCGGCTGCGGCAGCAGCTTCACCACATGAGTCCGCGGCGCGCGGCGCCGTACGCCTTCGTCGAAGCGGCGCTGGATCGCGCCGAGAACCTGCGCGACGACGCCGCGGCGCTCGAGCGCCTGTGGGCGGGCGGCCGTGCGCTGGTACTCGATGCCGACGGATGCGCCTGGGCGGACGGGAACGGCGCGCTCCTGGCGCCGCCGGCGGCCGGGCTGGCCGCCACCCCGGGCGATGCACTGTTCCTGGGCCTGCGCGGGGACGAGGGCTGGTTCGCGATGCGCGAAGGCGACCTGGCCGTCGACGCGACCGCGTCCGTCGCGGATGCCGGCATCGCGCATCGCGATACGCCCGCGCGCATCGACCTGCGCAGCGCCGCGGCGGCCTGGCCCGACTTCGAGGCCACCGCCTTCGCACAGGCGCGCGCGGTGCTGCACTGGCGCGCGCGGCACCGCCACTGCGGTGCCTGCGGCGGCGTGTTGCGCTTCGGTCGCGCCGGCTGGCTGGGCCACTGCGCGGGCTGCGGACTGGAGCACTATCCGCGCACCGATCCGGCGGTGATCGTGGCCGTCAGCGACGGCCGGCGGCTGCTGCTGGGCCGGCAGGCGAACTGGCCACCTCGGCGCTATTCGACCCTGGCCGGCTTCGTCGAGCCGGGCGAGACCCTGGAGCAGACCGTGGTGCGCGAGGTGTTCGAGGAGTCGGCGGTGCGCGTGCGCAGCTGCCGCTACCTGGCCTCGCAGCCCTGGCCGTTCCCTTCCTCGCTGATGCTCGGCTTCTACGCCGAGGCCGAACCCGACACGCCGGTCGCGGCCGATGAGGAACTCGAGGACGCGCGCTGGTTCACCCGCGAGGAAGTCGGTGCGGCGCTGCGCGGGGAAACCGGCGAGCAGGGCCTGCTGCTGTCGCCGCGGCTGTCGATCTCGCGCTGGCTGATCGAATACTGGTACGACCCGGCACGCGCGTCGTCGTCCTGAGTGCGATGGACGGGCGCGGCGGCTCGGGCGCCATTCCCGACATGGGACAGGCCCTGGCCTTGCGCAGCCGTCCGGCGACGCCCGCGCCGCGAGGCGCCTTCGCCCGGCAGGCCGCCCGCCTCGCCGGGTCCCTCGCGGGTCGCAGCGACCCGGCCTAGAATCCCGCCATGTTCGCCACCCTGCTCGCGGTCGTCGTCGCCCTGGTGCTGGGCCATCTCGTGCGCGACGCGGCAGGGTCGCTGCGCAACTACGCATGGTTCCGGCGCTGGCTGCACTGGCTCGACGCTCGCTGCGGCGCGTCGGGACTGTGGCGGGGGCCGCTCGGGATCGCGCTGGCGCTGCTGCCGGTGCTGGCCGTGGTCGGCCTGCTGCAGCTGCTGCTGGCGGAGCACTGGCTAGGCCTGCCGTCGCTGCTGCTGGGCATCGTCGTGCTGTTCCACGCCTGGGGTCCGCGCAACCTCGACGACGACGTCGAGGCGGTGCTGGACGCTTCCACCGGCGACGAGCGCCATGCCGCCGCGGCCTGGCTGTGGCCGCCGATGCAGCGCGAGCAGGCGCGGGCGGACGCGCCGGCGCTGGTCGGCGCGGTGTTCGGCGGCGCGCTCCGGCGCTGGTTCGCGGTGCTGTTGTGGTTCCTGCTGCTGGGGCCGGTCGGCGCGCTGGGCTACCGCCTGCTCGCGATCCTGGCCGAGGACACGATCGCGGCCGGCCTGCCGCCGCGGCTGGTGACTGCGGCGCGTAGGCTGCTGGCGGTGCTCGACTGGCCGGTGGCGCAGCTGATGACGCTGTCGCTGGCGCTGGTGGGCAATTTCGAGGACGTGGCCTATGCCTGGAAACAGGCAGGCGGCGCCTCGCTGCGGCTGGACGCGGATTTCCTCGGCGCCGTCGGCCGCGCCAGCGTGCGCGGCGGCGTCGCCGACGAGGCCGAGGACTATGCCGGTGCCGGGATGGCCAGCGGCAGTGCGCTGGTGCGCGAGCTTGGCCCGATGCCGGAACTGCGCGAGGCGATGGGCCTGGTCTGGCGCGCGCTGGTGCTGTGGCTGGCGCTGCTGGCGCTGTTCGTCATCGCCGGCTGGGTGAGCTGAGGCGACAGTTCCGGTCGTGGACGCGCGCGTCGGCGCGATCACCGACCCGCGAGACGCGCACGCCACTCAGGCGGCGCTGCCTCGCAGCGCGCGCACCCTGGACTCCAGTTCTTCGGCGCTCACCGCAGGATCATGCAACGGCGCTTCCGCCGCCACCCCGACCCGCGCGCGGAAGCGGCGTGGCACGCGCATGCGGCCCAGCCGCGAGTCGCGACGGCTCCACATGCTGCTCCACATCCCGCGCAACGCCATCGGCACCACCGGCACCACCTGTCCGCGGGCGGCGGCGCGTTCGAGGATCTTCTCCACGCCCGACTTGAACGCGGCGATCTCGCCATCCTTCGTCAGCGCGCCCTCCGGGAAGATGCCGACCAGTTCCCCTTCCGCCAGCGCCGTGTCGATCGCGTCGAACGCCTGCTGCATCAACGCCGGGTTCTCCCGCGCACCGGCAATGGGAATGGCGCGCGCGGTGCGGAACATCCAGCGCAGCCCCGGGATGTTGAAGATCTTCCAGTACATGACGAAGCGTACCGGTCGCGGGATCGTGGCCGCCAGGATCAGCGCGTCCATGTAGCTGACGTGGTTGCACACGATCAGCGCCGCGCCTTCGTCGGGCACGTGCTTCTCGATGCCGTGCAGCTCCAGCCGGTACAGGCTGCGCACCATCAGCCAGCTGGCGAAACGCATGAAGAATTCCGGCACGATGCTGAAGATCCACACCGCCACCAGCGCATTGGCGATCGCCAGCGCCAGGAACAGCTGCGGGATGCTCCAGCCCAGCAGTCGCTGCAGGGCGATGCCGGCGACGGCGGCGGCGACGATGAACAGCGCGTTCTGGATGTTCATGCCTGCGATCACCCGCGCCAGCTCGGCGCGCGGCGTGCGGCTCTGGATCAGCGCGAACAGCGGCACCACGAAGAAGCCGGTGAACAGGCCGATGCCGGTCAGGTCGACGATCACGCGCCAGCTGCCCGCCGCATCGATGAACTCCCCGACCGACATGCCGGTGGCAAGCGCGCCGGACGGCCGCGCAAAGTACAGGTCGAGCATGAACGCGCTCACGCCGAACGCGCCCAGCGGCACGAGGCCGATCTCGACGGTACGCCCCGACAGCTTCTCGCACAGCAGCGAGCCCACGCCCACGCCGATCGAGAACAGCGCCAGCGCGAAGATGTACAGCGATGCGGTGCCGCCCAGGTTCACCTCCGCATACACCGGCAACTGCGCGGTGAGGACGGTGCCGATGAACCAGAACCAGGACACGCCCAGCACCGCGTTGCGTACCGCCAGCTGGCGCCGGGTGAGCTGCCAGATGCGCCACGACTGCCTGACGATGTTGAAGTCCACCCGCAGCCCGGGTTCGCCCGCGTCCACGCGCGGGATGCGCCGCGCCACCACGTTGCCGGCGACGGCGAGCAGCACGATCGAAAGCGCCGCCACGTAGGGTCCGGCCGCCCCGGCCAGCAGGAAGATCGAGCCGCCGAAGACCATGCCCAGCAGGATCGAGATCGACGTGCCCATCTCGACCAGGCCGTTGCCGCCGGTGAGTTCCTCGGGCTTGAGCACCGACGGCAGGATCGAATACTTCACCGGTCCGAACAGGGTCGACTGCAGGCCGGTGCAGAACAGTGCGACCAGCAGCAGCGGCATGTTCTGCAGCACGAAGCCGACCGCCGCCAGCGTCATGATCGCGATCTCCATCGCCGTGGTGATCACGATCAGCCTGTGCTTTTCCAGCTTCTCGGCGATCTGCCCGGCGGTGGCCGAGAAGACGAAGTAGGGCACGATGAAGATCGCGGGCGCCAGCTGGGTGTAGAGCGCGCGCGTGTCGGGCGCCATCGCGCCGGCGAGCACCATCGCCCCGAGCAGGCCGATGATCGCCTGCCGGTAGACGTTGTCGTTGAACGCGCCCAGCGCCTGCACCGTGAAGTAGGGCAGGAAGCGGCGCTGGCGCAGCAGGTCGAACTGCGAGTGGCGGTTGCGGGGCTCGTGCTCGGGGTCGTGCGCCATGCGGCCTCCAGTGGCTGGCGGCGAGTGTAGCGGGCG
>JAEWZE010000249.1 GCA_023395465.1 Pseudomonadota bacterium | reverse complement strand
CGCGTTCGCCACGCGCCGGCGCGGCACCGGCCGCCGGCGCCGAGGCCTGCTGCCCGCCTTCGGACGGACGGAACGCCAGCATGCGCAGCAGACTCATCTCGAATCCCGAACGCGCGCTGGGCGCGATCGGCAGGTCGCGGCGGCCGTTGAGCGCCATCTGGTACCACAGCTGCACGAGTTCGGGCCGCAGCGCCGCGGCCAGCGGCTCGATGTCGACGCCGTCGGCCTCGCCCGGGCTGCCCGGCACCAGTTGCCTGACCTGGATGCGATGCAACGCGCCGGCCAGCGCGTCCAGCACCCCGGACCAGTCGGGCGAGAACTCGGCCAGGGCCTCCACTTCCGCCATCAGCCGGGCGCCATCGCCCGCCGCCAGCGCTTCCAGCAACGTGCCGACGCGGGTCCGGTCGACGGTGCCGAGCATCGTCGCCACGCCGGCGTCGGACAGGTTGCCACCGGTGTAGGCGATCGCCTGGTCGAGCAGCGACAGGCCGTCGCGCAGGCTGCCGTCGGCCGCGCGCGCCAGCTGGCGCACGGCGCCAGGCTCGACCGCGATGTTCTCGGCCTCCAGGATTTTCGAGATCTGCCCACCGATCTGCGCCTCGTCGAGCCGCTTGAGGTTGAACTGCAGGCAGCGCGACAGCACCGTGACCAGGAGTTTTTCCGGGTCGGTGGTCGCGAACAGGAACTTCACGTGTTCCGGCGGCTCCTCCAGCGTCTTGAGCAGCGCGTTGAACGCCGGCTTGGACAGCATGTGGACTTCGTCGATCAGGTAGACCTTGTAGCGGCCGCGCGAAGGCATGTACTGCGCGTTGTCGATCAGGTCGCGCACGTTGTCGACGCCGGTGTTCGAGGCCGCGTCGATCTCGAGCAGGTCGATGTAGCGGCCGGCGTCGATCGCCAGGCAGGTCTCGCACTGGCCGCAGGGATCGGCGCCGGTGCCCTTCTCGCAGTTCAGGCTCTTGGCGAAGATCCGGGCGATCGTGGTCTTGCCCACGCCGCGGGTGCCGGTGAACAGGTAGGCGTGGTGCACGCGGCCCGAATCGAGCGCGTTGCTCAGCGCCCGGACCACGTGTTCCTGGCCCACCAGCTCGGCGAACCGCCTGGGGCGCCACTTGCGGGCGAGGACGAGATACGACATGCGCCCATTGTGCCGCGCCGCGCACGAGTTTGCCTGCCCGGATGCGTCCGTTCAGGCCTCGGAGCACCGCTTGGTTGTGGTGCGGCCGCGCCACCGCTAGAATTTGCGCCCCTGCTGCGACTGGAAGCCGCCTGCCGGGACCTCACGGAGAGGTGTCCGAGTGGTTGAAGGAGCACGCCTGGAAAGTGTGTAAGCGTCTAAACCGCGCTTCGGGGGTTCGAATCCCCCTCTCTCCGCCAGTTTCAAGTGGTTAGATGGTTCGGGTCGCGTGAGTTTCGCCGGCGACACCGGAGAGGGGGTGAGAACCCCCGGGTTCGACAGGCCGCACAGCGGCCTGCACGGCGAAGCCGCCCGAAGGGCGAGGCGCGCAGCGCCGAGTGAATCCCCCTCTCTCCGCCAGTTTCAGGTTCACGGGCCGCGCGTTGCGCGGCCCTGTTCTATGGTGGCCCCGTCGGCCCCTCGCGACGCTAGGTCGAAAACCCCGCCAGGGCCGGAAGGCAGCAACGGTATCGATCGACGCGGGTGCCGAGGCAAGCTGGCGGGGCCATCACCCTTTCCTGTCCCTATCCTGCGCGCGAAAAGCCGGCGCTTTGTTGTCGTGGCCCGTGGCGACGGGTTCGTCCTCATGGCGGCGAACGGTGTGGTCGGGCGCGGTATCGATCGACGCGGGTGCCGAGGCAAGCTGGCGGGGCCATTACCCTTTCGGCAACCGGACTTCGCGCGAACGGCCGGGCGATTCATTCTCCCGGCCCCGTCGCCAGGAGGTCGCTCCACGGCCAACGGGCCGCGATTGTCCCGCACCCGGCGCGCTCAGCGTTCGCCCGACGCCAGTTCCACCTGCGGCCGACCGCCTTCCTGGCTGAAGACGAACGCGTACGACAGGCGCAGCGCGACCGGCGTGTCGATCGAATCGGGCTCGGCGCAGGCGTCCTCCGCCGCACGGCCGTCGGGCGTGCGGCAGACCAGCGCAGGATCGAACCGCCACCGGCGCACCGACGTCTCGAGCGCGTCGGCGAAGCGCGGCGCATGTGGCCCGGCGCCCGGGCAATCTTCGTCCTGGCGGTGCCCGACCCCGGTAACGACGCCGTCGGCGCCGATATCCACGTCGACGCACAGGGTCAGTGGCGGCAGCCGTTGCGCCAGCAGGTCGGGCGGATACGCCGGCATCTCCGATTGCAGCAGCAGCGGGAACACGAAGGCCTGGCTCGGATCGAGCTGCATGCGCGAGGCGCCGGGCGGTGGCGGCACCACGGCCACGTCCACGCTGGCCACCGGTTCGGGTGGCTCGACCGGTGTCGAACGACAGCCTGCCACGCCCGCCACGCACAGCACCATCCACAGACCCGTTCGCAACCGCATCCCTGCCTCCTGGTCCCTGTCCGCGACCGATCCTACCGGACCAGATGCAGCGCGCGCGACGGCCTGTCCATCGACCAGGACTCCAGCGGGCCAATGGTCGGTATGGACCATGGCCGCCCGGCCTACGCCGCCTATCGCGAAGGACACACGTCAGCGCGACGGACCTGCGATCACGCCAATCGGCCTCGCCCCCCCGGGGGTTGCCCTGTGATTCCGCCCGTGGCGACGGTATCAGTGGCCGGAGTCGGAAGGGTCGGCCTGGCGCGGATGCAGCCAGTCGGCATCGCCATCGGCATAGCGCTCGTGCTTCCAGATCGGCACGCGCGACTTCACCTCGTCGATGATCCAGCGGCAGGCATCGAACGCGGCGCCGCGATGCGCGGCGCTGACGCCAACCCACACCGCAAGCTCGCCGATCGCCAGTTCGCCGATGCGATGCACGCAGCAGGCGTCGATCGCCCCGAACCGGGCCAGCGCCTCGTCCACGATGCGCCCGCCTTCGGCGTCCGCCAGTGCGACGTAGGCCTCGTAGCGCAGGCCGCGCACCGGGCGCCCTTCGTTGTGGTCGCGCACCCAGCCCTCGAAGGCGGCGAAGGCACCGGCCTGGTCGTGCAGCAGGGCCTCGCGCAGCGGCGCAATGTCGAACGGGGCGTCTGCGATGCGGAAACGCGTCATGCCGGCCGCCGGTCGCGCAGGCGCGCGTCATCCGCCCCGACCCGCATCGGGTTCACTGCGGTCATGCGGTCCATCCTCATCCTCCGGACACCGGCGGGATGAACGCCACTTCCGCGCCCTCGCGGACCGGATCGGCCCAGCGGGCGAAATCGCCGTCCACCGCCACCCGCAGGCGCTCGACCGGCAGCGCGAAGCCGTGCCGGTCGCGCACCTGGGCGTAGAGCGCGGCCAGGTCGGCCGCGTCGGTCTCCAGCGTCTCGGACGAAGCGCCGGCGGCATCGCGCAGGCTCGCGAAGTACAGCAGCGTCACCCTTGCCATCAGCCGGCCTTCCCGAAATCGCGCTTGCCGCCGCGCTTGCCGGCCAGCTTCGCCGGGCCCAGCACGATCGCGTGCGACAGCGCCTTGCACATGTCGTAGACGGTGAGCGCGGCGACGGTGGCGCCGGTCAGCGCCTCCATTTCCACCCCGGTGCGATGCGTGGTCCTGACCAGGCACTCGATGCGCAGGTCGCGTTCGCCGTGCCAGTCGATGGCGATGCGCACGCCGTCGATCGGCAGCGGATGGCAGAACGGGATCAGTTCGTGGGTGCGCTTGACCGCCATCGTGCCGGCGATGACCGCGGTATCGACGATGCCGCCCTTGGCGCTGCGCAGGCCCGAGCGGCGCAGCTGCGCGGCCACGTCGGCGGGAAAGCGCACGCGGCACTCGGCCAGTGCCTGCCGCGCGGTGACCGCCTTGCCGGAAACGTCGACCATGGCCGGGCGGCCCTGGGCATCCAGATGGGTGAGTGTCTTGCCTGTCGCCATGGCGCCATCGTAGCCGCTCGGCCCGCCCGTGGGCTCATCCGCCGACCAGGAACATTTCCACGTGGCGTCGCTGCGCACGCGCGCTGCCGCGCAGCTCGCTGTAGCGGTCGGCGCGTTGCGACCAGATGTCGGCGAGCCTCTCCGCGAGCGCGGCTTCGCCCTGCACCAGGGCCGGGCGCAGGTCCAGGCCCTGCGAGGAGAACAGGCAGGTGTACAGCTGCCCGTCGGCCGAGACGCGCGCGCGGTGGCAGTCCCCACAGAACGGCGCGGTCACGGAGCTGACGAAGCCGATCTCGCCGCCGCCGTCGTCGAAGGCATGCCGCTCGGCCACTTCGCCGCGGTAGTTGGCGTCGAGCGCGCGCAGCGGCCAGCGCGCATGGATGCGGTCGCGCAGCTCGGCCGACGGCACCACGCCCTCGCGCCGCCAGCCGTTGCAGGTGCCCACGTCCATGTATTCGATGAAGCGCAGGACGTGGCCGCTGCCGCGGAAATTCGCGACCAGCGGCAATACCTGGTCGTCGTTGACGCCGCGCTGGACCACGCAGTTGATCTTGAGCGGACCGAAGCCGGCCGCTTCGGCCGCGGCGATGCCGGCCAGCACGTCGGCGACCTCGCCGCGCCCGCCCGACAGCGCGCGGAACTGCTCCGGATCCAGCGCATCCAGGCTCACCGTGATCCGGCGCAGGCCGGCCGCGCGCAATGCCGCGGCGTGGCGCGCCAGCAGCGAGCCGTTGGTGGTCATCGCCAGGTCATCGAGGCCTTCGATGCGTGCCAGCCGTTCGATCAGCCCGGCCAGGCCGCGCCGCAGCAGCGGCTCGCCGCCGGTGATGCGCAGCTTGGTCGCGCCAAGCCCCGCGGCCACGCGCGCCAGCGTTTCGATCTGGTCGAAGGACAGGCGCCCTGCGGCATCCAGGCCGTGGTCGTCCGGAATCCGGTCGGCCGGCATGCAGTAGCCGCAGCGGAAGTTGCAGGCCTCGATCACGGACAGACGCAGGTCGCGCAGCGGTCGCGCCAGCCGGTCCGCGAGCGCGACCGGAAAGCCGGGCTGCGCATTCATGCCGGCGCTCCGGGAGGCGCGGCCGGTTCCGGCAGCGGGAACGTGTCGCCCGGCAGTGCGACGCGATGGCCACGCGCGGACATCGCCTGGCCGTCGGCGGCGCTGGCGTAGTGGTACAGCACGCAGCGCGCCAGCAGCGCCGGTGCGTATTCGCGCTCCAGGTCGTCGAGGCCGCTGTGCGAGGGATTGCCGTGCAGGCCGCAGTCGTGCGCCACGAGCTCCTCGCGGTCGGCGTGCCTGCGCAGCTGCTCCGGAATCGGCCGGGTATCGCCGGTCCACACCAGGCTGCCGGGCAGACGCAGGCCGAAGGCGGTGTCCGGCCAGTGGTGGCGCGCCGGGAACACCTCCAGCCGCAGGCCGTCGTGCCAGAACGCATCGCCCACCGGGATCACCCGGAACGCGTCCCAGAAGTTGGCGCCGCCCTCGGCCAGCACGTTCGGATACGCGCCCACGCGCTGGTGCAGCAGCGGGACCACGCTGGCCGGCACGTACACCGGCATCCGCCCGCGCCGCGCGGGATCGAAATATTCCGATACGAACAGCCGCTCGAATCCGCCGACGTGGTCGAGGTGGGTGTGGGTGATGAACAGCGCCGGCGGTGGCTGGCCGTAGTGGGCCAGGAAGGCGCTCAGGCCCTCGTTGCCGCAGTCGATGGTGAGCCAGGGCAGGCCGTCGCGTTCGATCGTCGCCATCGGCGAACCCAGTTCGACCGCCGAGGCGTTGCCCACGCCGTGGAAGCGCAGCGCCCAGCTCACCGCGCGACGCCCGCGAAGACGATGTGGAGCAGCCGGCGCGCCATCTTCAGTTGCCGCGCGCCCAGCGCGCGTCGTAGGCCTTGCGCAGCCGGGCGAACCCGGCCTCCACCGCCACGGCCTCGGCCGCGCCGGCAACCTTGTGCAGGGACCGCAGCAGGCGCTGCAGGTTGCGCTCGCGCCAGGCGGTGGCCGGGATGTGCATGCGGCTGTTGTCCAGGTCGATCAGCCAGCCCTTGCCGCGGGCGTCGTAGAGGACGTTGTGCGCGTTGAGGTCGGCGTGGTCGAGACCCTCGCGATGGAAGCGCGCGATCAGCACCCCGGTGTCCTCCCACGGCGCGTCGGCAGGCGCCTCGCGCACCAGGTCGGCCAGCGAACGCACCTCGCGCAGGCGCTCGACGATGATCCAGGCCCGGTAGCTGAAGCGTCCGCGCAGGTAGCAGGCGGCGACCGGCTGCGGCACCGGGCACTTGCGCCGCAGCAGTTCACGCAGGATGCGGAACTCGGCGAAGCTGCGGGTGCGATCGGCGCCGCGCCAGAGGTAGCGGTCGCGGCTGAACTTCGCCGCCATGCCGCCGCGCAGGTACTGGCGCAGCACACAGGGGCCGTGGCTGGCGTCGATGAACCAGGCGTTGCCGCGGCCGCTGCCGGTGACCGCGCGCGCGCGCATGCCCCACTCCTCCGCGTCGAACCAGCGCGGGTCCACTTGCCGCAACTGCGTGGAGTCGAACAGAATCGCCCCATACTCGCCGCTGCCGCGCGGATCGCGGAAGGGCGTCAGGCTCTCAGTGGCGTCGAACGCGACCATCCAGCGAGTCTAGCAAGCCGTGGCCCAACCTCCTCCCGTTCCGCGCTCGATCTGCCTGCTGCGCCTGTCGGCGCTCGGCGACGTGACCCACGTGCTGCCGCTGGTCGATACGCTGCGGTCGGCCTGGCCGGACGTCGCCCTGACCTGGGTGATCGGCAAGGGCGAACAGCGCCTGCTCGACGGCCTGCCCGGCGTGGAGTTCATCGTCTACGACAAGCAGACCGGCCTGGCCGGCATGCGCGCCCTGCGCCGCGGGTTGCGCGGCCGGCGCTTCGACGCCCTGCTGCAGATGCAGGTGGCGGCGCGGGCCAACCTGCTGTCGGCCTTCATCCCGGCGCGGCGACGGATCGGATACGACCGCTCGCGCTCCAAGGACCTGCATGGGCTGTTCATCAACGAACGCATCCCCGATCGCCCCGGCATCCACGTGCTCGACGCCATCGGCAGCTTCTGCGAACCGCTGGGCCTGCGCCCGCAGCCGGTGCGCTGGGAGATGCCCGTTCCGGCCGAAGCCCACGAATGGGCGCGCGCACAGTGGCCCGAGGACGGGCGGCCGGCGCTGCTGGTCTCGCCCTGCTCCAGCCACGTGCGCCGCAACTGGTTCGCCGACCGCTACGCCGCCGTTACCGACCACGCCATGGCGCAAGGCTGGCGCGTGGTGTTGTGCGGCGGCCGCAGCCAGCTCGAACGCGAGACCGCCGATGCGATCCAGGCCGCGATGTCGTCGCCCGCGCTGGACCTGGTCGGCAAGGACACGCTCAAGCAGCTGCCTGCCCTGCTCGAACGCGCCGCGCTGGTGATGACCCCGGACTCGGGCCCGATGCACATCGCCAACGCCATGGGCACGAAGGTGCTGGGCCTGCACGCGGCCAGCAACCCGGCGCGCAGCGGTCCCTACTCCGACCGGCGCTACTGCGTCGACCGCTACGACGATGCCGCGCGCAAGTACCTGGGCAAGCCCGCCGCAGAGCTGAAGTGGGGTACCAAGATCGAGTTCGACGGGGTGATGGAGCTGGTCACGGTGGACGACGCCATCGCCGCGTTCGAGCGCTGCCGGGCAGACCACGGCGGATAACCCGGGGGATTGGTCTCCAGCACGCGCCTGCGGCGCGCCCCCATCCCGGCCTTCCCCCGCGCGGCGGGGGAAGGAGCACGGCGACGCAAACCATGTCTGCAGTGCGATCCGATGCAACCTGGTGCGAAACCGATCACCCGGCACGCAGCGCCGTGGCGTCGCGCGGGTGGTTGCCGTGCCGCTGCGGCGGGCCGTTTTGCCGGGGCATTGTGCCGGGACCGTTGCCGGGTGTTGCGTCGCTCAGGCGCCCTTGCCGGTCCCGTAGTCCTGGTAGGACTTCTCCTCGACGTAGGCCGAGCCCAGGGCGAGGTTGATCTCCTTCTTGACCCGGGCGCGGATGTCGTTCTCGAAGTAGACGCTGCGCGCCAGGCGGATGAACTCCTCGTCGAAGGCCTGCGCCTTCTCCTTGAGGCGGATGTCGTCCTCGATCACCCACAGGCGCTCGTTCACCGCCTTGAGGTCGGCACGCAGGCGGGCGATGTCCTTGCCGGCGGCGGGATGCGCCATCCAGGTGTTCTCCAGCGCCGTCAGCTCGTTGCGTACGTTGGCGAGCTTGGCCGGATCGGTCATGCGCTCGGACTTGATCTGCAGGATCGCGATCTTGTCCAGCAGCTCGCCGAACGACACGGGCACGGAAATCTCGGACATGACGCGGTTCCTGCGGAAAATCGGGCCGGCCAGTCTACTCCGCGCCTTGTCCGGCGGCAGCCGCCCCCGTATGATTGCGCCCCCGGCGTTCAGCGCCGGGACCGCGCGACATCCGCATTCCGGGGAGGTGGCAGAGCGGTTGAATGTACCTGACTCGAAATCAGGCAGGCGTTTATAGCGCCTCGGGGGTTCGAATCCCCCCCTCCCCGCCAGATCCGCCAGAGCCCCCGCAAGGGGGCTTTTGCGTATTGGCGGCTTCGCCCGATCCGCCGGAAACCCCGGCCACCGGATCCCGCCCGGCGCCATGCGCCCCCAGGCCAGGGTCAGGATCCGCGCGCGCCGACGCCGCGAATTGCCGGCCAGCGTCAGCTTCTGCGCGGGAAAGCGCGCTGCCGGTCGCAGTTCGGGCAGGCACGACTCCTGCTTGCCGTACCCGCGCCGTCAACAGCGGTGACGGCCCGACCGGCGACCGCAGCCATGAACCTACCCGATCTTCCCTTGCGCAAACTGGGCGAACAGGCCGGCATCGTGCTGCTGCGCGCGGCACTGGTGCTGGCGGTGGCGTTCGCCCTGCTCAACTCGCTGCAGGGCTGAGGCCGGCCGGCCGTTCCACCGGCCGGCCCCGTTGCCGGCTATTGACGCGACAGCAGGTCCTGCGCCGCGTGCACCAGGTGGATGTAGCTGGCGCCGAGGTTGATCACGTACTCGTTCTGGCCCCAGAAAAACGGCCAGTCCTCCTTGTTCTCCGGGAAATCGGGCTTGAGCACCAGCACGCCCGGCACGATGCCGCCTGCGATGAAGCTGAAGTCGGCCCGGTTCATGCCGTAGGCCACGTGCTTGGACTTCGCGCCGACCGCCGAGACGAACGAGACGTTCGAGTCCGGATGGGTGCCGTAGAGGTAGTTCAGCCCCTGCAGGGTCGGCTCGATGTCGAACAGGTCCGGGAAGGCCTTGTGCAGGTGGTAGTTGGTGTTGGCCATGCCGATGACCGCGCCGTTGCCGGCCCAGCCACCGCGGGTGATGAGGACGCCGTAGGGATTCTCGGCCACCATCCGCGCACGCTCGGCCTTGAAGGCTTCCGCGCGCGCGCGCACTTTCGTCGCGAAGGCCGCGTCCATCTTCGGCAGGGCCGCAATGGCCAGGCCGGCATTGAAGCCGAAGCGCGCGTCGATCGCCGGCCACAGCGCCTCGATGCGCGCGCCGTACTGCGCATCGCCGGTCGCGAGCAGCAGCTGCACCGCCGCGCGCAGTTCCTCGTCCTGCGGGTCGCCGCCGGTGGTGTTGCCGACGCGGAACAGGTTGGGCTCGCGCGCATGCTCGAACTCCCAGACCTTCTGCGCGGTGGCCAGGCACTCGTCGGCCAGCGCGTCGTTGTGGCCGCGCAGCGCGCGGCTGGCGGCGGCCAGCGCCGCGGCCGAGCCGTAGTTGAGCGCGGTGGTGTTGGTGGTGAAGGCCAGGCGGTCGTCGCGGGGCGAGTCGGGATGGTTGGGGTCGTCGACCTTGCCGTCGGTCTTGCTGGCCGCGTCGCCCAGGTGGGTGTACTGGCCGAGGTCGGGCTCGACGATGCCCGGGATCGCATGGCCGAACACGCGGTGCTGGGCGATCAGCGCCAGCGTGCCGTGCTCGATCTGCTGCAGCATGTCCGGAACGCCGTCCGGACGATGCAGCTCGACGTGCTGCCTGTCCTGGTCGATCGAGGTCTCGTCGCGCTCGGGCCGGAACTGCTCCCATGTCTCCACCAGCGACAGCACCGTGGCGTAGTGGGTCTGGGTGCGGATGTCGTAATCGCCCGCGTCGAACCAGCCGCCGTAGTTCAGTCCGGGGATGTGCTCGCCCGGCTGGAACGGCGAATCCAGGTCCGGCCCCTGCCCGAACAGGTCGAAGTGTTCCTTGTTCGGTTCCACCTGGCGCGCATCGTCCATGTGCGAGCGGCCATGCCAGACGCGGTAGGCCTCGTTGACGAACATGTGGTCCATCTGCACCGGGAAGAACACGTCCAGGGTCGGCTGCCAGGCGTTCGCGTAGGCGTCGGCAGCGATGCGGAAGGCGTTGCTGCGCTGGCCGGCGGCCTCGATGACGTAGATGCCCGGCTCGCGCACATCCGAGAAATCGAAGGTGTAGTAGTCGTAGCGCAGGTAGGGACCCCAACTCTCCGCCCTGGCGACGTGCGCTTCATGTTCGCGGCCATCGGCGTCGATGCGCAGCAGGCGCGCTGTGCCGGGCGCGGCGGCGCGGCGGTCGGTCTCGAGCACGGCCACCTTGCGCTGCGCGGGGTGGTAGCCCACCTGCGAATGGCCGATCACGGTCGGCCGCGTCCAGCCGGGAACGGTGTTGCCTTCGAGCGTCCACTCCAGCACCACGCCGGTCTTGCCGGCCGGCAGCAGTCCGCGCACCACGTACCAGCCGTTCTGCGCCTGGTTGCGGCCGTCGAAGATGGCCAGCTCGCCGCTGCCGGCGGCGATCGTGACGCGGCGCTGCGGGTCCTCCGGGGCCAGGGTCAGGCTGCGTCCGGAGGCCATCGGCAGCCGCACCGGCGTGCCGTCGCTGCCGCGGGTGGTCGGCCCGGCCGGATACAGCGGCAGCTGGCCGCTGCCGGTGTCGGTCACCCAGGCCTTGCCCCAGTAGGCCGACGGCAGGAACTCGAGGTTGAAGCCGGCCTTGCCCTCCAGCGCGCGCGGCAGCGGCCTGTCGAACACCACCTGCAGCTTCACCCCCTCCCCGGCCGGCGAGACGCGGATGTCGTACTCGAAATCGTGCGCGGCATAGCCCAGGCGGGTGGTGACCGTGCTGGTGCGCGCATCGACCTTGCGGTCGACCATCAGCGCCACCGGATCCCACTGCTCCGGGGTCGGGCTCAGGCGCACGTCGCCGTTGGTCGCGGTGCGCACGCCGTGGTGGATCAGCTCCACGCCGGCGTGCTTGGCATCGCTGAACAACCCGTCGTAGTAGTTGTTGAAGGCCAGCACGTCCAGCCCCGGCTTGCTGAAATACTCGAGCTCGTTGAGCGCGGGCGGCGCGCCGAGCGCCGGCCCCGCCGCCGCAAGGGCAAGGGCGGCGGCAAGCAGTCGGCGACGGACTGGATACGGCATTTGCGGAGGCTCCCCTGGAAAGAGTGTTAACGCTAACATTCCACGCCGGGATTGCTTGCGGCAGCGCAGCATCGAGCGCCACGCGACCGGCGACGTGGACGCGCTCAACCGCGCGGGTGGTGGCGGGCGTGGAGCTGCTTGAGCTTTTCGCGCGCCACCAGCGTGTAGATCTGCGTGGTCGACAGCGAACTGTGGCCCAGCAGCATCTGCAGGGCGCGCAGGTCGGCGCCGTGGTTGAGCAGGTGGGTGGCAAAGGCGTGGCGCAGGGTGTGGGGCGACAGCGGCGTGCTGATGCCGGCCAGGCGCGCGTAGCGCTTGACGAGGTTCCAGAACATCACCCGCGACATCGCCGTGCCCGGCGTGCGGCCGGCGCTGGTGACGAACAGGTCGTCGGTCTGGCGCTGGCCCAGCAGCGCCGGCCGGCTGTCTGACACATAGCGCCGCAGCCAGTCGCGGGCTTCTTCGCCAAAGGGCACCAGGCGCTCCTTGCCGCCCTTGCCCATGACGCGCAGCACGCCCTCGCCTTCGGCCACGTGAAAGGTCTTGAGCGCGGTCAGCTCGCTCACGCGCAGGCCGCTGGCGTACATCAGCTCCAGCATGGTGCGGTCGCGCAGGCCCAGGGGCGTGTCGGTGTCCGGCGCGGCCAGCAGGGCCTCGACCTGCGCCTCGCTCAAGGTCTTGGGCACGCGCAGCGGTTGCCTGGCGGTGAGCAGCTTCAGCGTCGGGTCGGCGTCGATCAGGCGCTCGCGCAGGGCCCAGCGAAAGTAGCGCTTGAACACCGTCAGACGCCGGTTGGCCGAGGTAGCCTTGCCCGCATCCCGCGGCTTCCTTTGTGTCGCGCGGCCGGCCATGTAGCCGTTCAGGTGCCGCTCCTGCGTCTGCAGCAGGGTGGCGCCGTGCTCGGCGGCCAGCCACTGGGCGTACAGGGCCAGGTCGCGCCGGTAGGCGGCCAAGGTGTTGGGCGACAGGCCATCTTCCAGCCACAGGGCGTCGGTGAAGGCGTCGATGCTGGGGTCGGGAGCGGGGGTGGTCATCACCAGTGCCGGCAGGTGCGTGCGGGTGCGCCGCCGTCGCCTGCTCAAGCTGCGTGAACAGAAAAAGCGCTGAGATCAAGCATGGCCGGACACAAAAAAACCATTCTATGAAAGCCAACGAAAAACCCGCCCGGCGGGCGCGGGGCGGGTGGTGCGGCGCGTCGGCGGTCCGCAGGATCGGCGTGACGGCGTGCAGGGTACCCGCGCGCCGCACGATCAGTTCAGCTTCAGCTTCTGCTTGGCCACCACTTCCTTGTACACCGCCAGCTCGTCCTTGATCTGCTGGGCAAACTGCTCGGGCGTGTTGGCGATGACGAAGGAGCCGGTGTCCTCGATGCGCTTCTTCACGGCCGGCTCCTCCAGCACCTTCCGGGCGGCGGCGTTGAGCTTGTCGACGATGTCCTTGGGCGTGCCCTTGGGCGCCAGCAGGCCGTAGTAGGCCATGCGGTTCACCGGCTCCAGGCCGACTTCCTTGAAGGTGGGGATGTTGGGCAGATCCTTCAGGCGCTCGGGCGCGGCCACCACGATGGGCACCAGCTTGCCGCTCCTGATGAAGGGCAGCGACGAGGGCACGTTGTCGAAGATGATGGGCACCTGGCCCGCCACCACGTCGTTCAGCGCCGGGCCGGCGCCGCGGTAGGGAATGTGGGTGACGAACACGCCGCTCAGGCTCTTCCACAGCTCGGTCTGCAGGTGGCCGATGCCGCCCGTGCCGGACGAGGCGTAGGAGATCTGGCCCGGCTGGGTCTTGAGCAGGTCCACCAGGGCCTTGTGGTCCTTGGCGGCAAAGCTGGGGTGCACGGCAATCAGGTTGGGCGTGGCGGCGATGTTGATGATGGGCAGGAAGTCCGCCACCGGGTCGTAGCCGGTCTTGGGGTTGATGGCCGGGTTGGCGGCGGTGGTGGACACCGTGGCCATGCTGATGGTGTAGCCATCGGGCGCGGCGCGGGCCGCCTCCTGGGCGCCGATGATGCCGCCGGCGCCGCCCTTGTTGTCGACCACCACGCTCTGGCCCAGCGCCTTGCCCAGGGGCTCGGCCACCACGCGGGCGATGATGTCGGTGGTGCCGCCGGCGGCAAAGGGCACGATCAGGCGGATCGGCTTGGTGGGGTACGACTGCGCGAAGGCACTGCCGGCGGCCAGGGTGGCGGCGGCCAGGGCGATCAGGTGGCGGCGTTGCATCGTGCGGGGCTCCTCTTGCATCTCTGAACGGAAAAGAAACCGCGATTAGAAACAATTTACCGACCACCATCGGCGCGGCAGCGCCCCGATTTGCAGGGGATTACCCGCAGTGGCAGCCGTTATGCTCGCCGCGTGTACTACGCCCAACTGCTGTTTCCCGACTTCTCGCTGATCGTGATCGGCTACCTGCTGTGCCGGCACACGGCGCTCAACCGGCCGGTGTGGCAGGCGGTGGAGGGGCTGGTGTACTACTTCCTTTTTCCGGTGCTGCTGTTCCAGTCGATCGTGCGCACGCCGCTCGATCTGCGCGCCGCCTCGGGCCTGATGGGCGCTGGCCTGGCGCTGGGCGTGACCGGCATCGCCCTGGCCTACGCGCTGCCGCGCCTGCCGCTGCTGGGGCGCCACATCGACCGGCGCGACCACGCCGCCAGCGCGCAGATCGCGTTTCGCTTCAACTCCTTCATCGGCCTGGCGCTGGCCGAGCGGCTGCTGGGCGCGCAGGGCCTGCAGCTGATCGCGGTGCTGATCGGCGTGTGCGTGCCGCTGTTCAACGTCGGCGCCGTGTGGCCCATGACGCGCCACGCGCAGCGCGGCTTTCTGGGCGAGGTGGTGCGCAACCCGCTCATCCTGGCCACCGCCTCGGGGCTGCTGGCCAACCTGCTGGGGCTGTCGCTGCCGGCCTGGCTGGTGCCCACCGCCAACCGCATCGGTGCCTCGTCGATCGCGCTGGGGCTGATGGCCGCGGGCGCGGGCATGCAGTTCCAGAGCCTGGCCAGCGGCAAGGCGCTGGGCGTGAGCGTGCTGGTCATCCGACACCTGCTGTCGCCCATCGCCGCCTGGCTGCTGGCGCGCGCCTGCCGCCTGGGCGCGGCGGAGACGACCATCCTGCTCACCATCTCGGCCCTGCCCACCGCGTCGAGCTGCTACGTGCTGGCCGCGCGCATGGGCTACAACGGGCCCTACGTGGCGGGACTGGTCACGCTGTCCACCCTGCTGGGCGTGGCCAGCCTGCCGTTGGCGCTGGCGGTGCTGGACCGGCTGGGCGGCTGAGGGCTGGTCCGTTCCCATCCAATACGCCAGCGCACCAAGGCTTGACGGCGCCGCATGGCCTGCAGGGTCGTACTCGGCCACGCGGCAGGCACCGCAAGCTGGCCGGGCATGAAAAAAACCGCACGCCCAGGGCGTGCGGTTGCCGTCGCGCCGGCAGCGCTTCAGCGCGAATCGCGCTTGGCCGTGGCCGCCTGCTGGCGGGCGCGGGCCGAGGCGTGGATGGTCTTGTTGATCGGCTGCGCCTTCAGCGGGTTCAAGCGCTGCGCCTTGGCCGGCATGTTGGTGGGCACGGCGCCGTGCGCGATGGCGGTGGAGCCGCCACCCACCTCGGCGCGGATGGCACGGCGCGCGCGCGGCTGGCCTTCCACCGGCGGGGTGGCCTGCTTTTGCTCGACGGCGCTGCGCACCTGCTTCATCAGCTTGGCCGCCGGCTGCTTGGCGCCGGTGATGGCGGTCTTGGCCGTGGTCTTTTTCGCGGCGCTCTTCTTGGCAGGTGCTTTCTTCGCGGGCGCCTTCTTGGCGGCCGTCTTGGTGGCCGCGGCCTTCTTGCCAGCCGCGCCACCGGCCCGCGTGGATTGAGCGCCGCGGGCGCTCACCACCGCGTGGCCGACCTCGGCCGCCGTGCGCTTGGCGCGCGCCAGCTGGCGCGGCGTGGTGGTGCTGGCGCCGCGCATGGGCAGGTCGGCACCGGAGCCGGGCCCGGCATCGCCGCTGCTGCGGCGGCTGCGCTGGGCGGCCTTGGGGTTGGTTTTGGTGGTGGGCGCACCAGGGGCGTTGTGCCGGCGCGCCGCCTTCTTGGCCGCGGCCTTGGCGGCCTTGGCGGCATCGGCCTCCAGCTTGGCCAGCTGCGCCTCGAAGCGCGTCACCAGATCGGCCATGATCTCGGCCTTGGTGGCGGTGCGCACGTTGTCTGCGCCTTGCAACGTGCGCTTGGCGGCCGGGCCGGTGCGCGTGGCCACGGTCTGGCGGCGGTAGTTGTCGCGGTACTTGTCGCGCAGCGTGCGGGCGCGCGTGACCCTGGCGGTGAGCTGGCGCTCGGTCAGCGACTTGATGGCGCCGGCGCGGCTGGCCTCGAACAGTTCGAGTTCCGGCTTGGTCAGCAGGGGCTGGACTTGTCTCAATGTAAAGCTCACGGCATCTCCTGGTGGTTCGGGCAGCGCCACGGGGCCGCCTGGGTGAAAACCGCCGCACCCGGCGACGGCGTGAGGCTTCATGCTACAGGATTCATGAGCACGCCCCTGTCGGACAAGGCGCCCTGCGGCGGCCCGCCGCGGCCGGCGCGCAGGCAACAAGGCTTGACGCGCCCGCTAGAATGCTATGAAAATAGCAGCGTGCCACGCTGGGTGGACGTGCACCCACCCTCTCAAAACACTAGCAACGGACCAGCAACGCATTCGCAACGCCGTGACTTCAACGCCTCAACGCCCATTGCACATGCTCGCGCACCAGCGCGTGCGGGTGTTCGGCGCGGGCCTGCAGCGCAGCCTGCAGCGGCGCGCGGTGCGCATCGCCGGCGGGCAGCGCGGCCAGCGCGTTGCCCAGCGCCACGGCGATGTTGCGCAACCAGCGCAGGTGGCCGATGCGGCGGATCGGGCTGCCCTCGGTGGCGCGCAGGAACTCCGCTTCGCTCCAGGCGAACAGCGTCACCAGGTCGGCACCCGTCAACCCGTCGCGCGCGTCGAAGTCGGGCAGGCTGCTGCGGCGGGCGTACTTGTTCCACGGGCAGACCAGCTGGCAGTCGTCGCAGCCATAGATGCGGTTGCCCAGCAGCGGGCGCAGCGCCTCGTCGATGGCGCCGTCGTGCTCGATGGTCAGGTAGGAGATGCAGCGCCGCGCGTCCAGCCGGTAGGGCGCCACGATGGCGCGCGTGGGGCAGATGTCGATGCAGGCCGTGCACTGCCCGCAGTGCGCGCTGGCGGCCTCGGTGCGCGGCAGCTGCAGGTCGACGTAGATCTCGCCCAGAAAGAACATCGAGCCGCCCTCGCGCGACAGCACCAGGGTGTGCTTGCCGCGCCAGCCCTGGCCGCTGCGCGTGGCCAGCTCGGCCTCCAGCACCGGGGCCGAATCGGTGAACACGCGGTGGCCGAAGGGGCCCACGGCGTCGGCGATGCGGTCCTGCAGCTTCTGCAGGCGCGCGCGCAGCACCTTGTGGTAGTCGCGGCCGCGGGCATAGACCGACACCACCGCCTCGCCCGGCCGCTGCAGGCGCGCCAGCTCGGTGGCCTGCCAGTCGGCCGGCGTGCCGCGCGGCAGGTAGTCCATGCGCGCGGTGATCACGCTCACGGTGCCGGGCACCAACTCGGCCGGCCGCGCACGCTTCAGGCCATGCGCGGCCATGTAATCCATGCTGCCGTGGAACCCGGCGGCCAGCCATTGCATCAGACCCGGCTCGGCGCTGGACAAATCCACGTCCGCCACGCCGACCTGCGAAAACCCCAGCGCGCGCGCCCAACCGCGCAGCTGCGTCCACAGATCAAGGGAATCGATTTGAGCGCCACTCTCAGCCACGCCCAAATTGTAGAAACCACGCCCCCGCTGCAGCTTCACTGGCGCACCGAAGGCGACACCGCCGCCTTCGCCGCGCGCCTGGCCGCCCTGCCCGGCCTGCGCAACGCCTTCGTCGCCCTGCATGGCGACCTGGGCGCGGGCAAGACCACCTTCGTGCGCCACCTGCTGCGCGCGCTGGGCGTCGAGGGCCGCATCAAGAGCCCGACCTACGCCGTGGTCGAGCCGCACGCGGCGCCGGACGGCCTGGCCGTGTCGCACTTCGACTTCTACCGCTTCAATGACCCGCGCGAGTGGGAGGACGCCGGCTTTCGCGACCTGTTCGCCGCCCCCGGCCTGAAGCTGGCCGAATGGCCCGACAAGGCCGCCGGCCTGCTGCCCGCGGCCGACCTGGCGCTGCAGCTTCAACTGGCACCCGGCGATGCGCGCGCCGCCACGCTGAGCGCCGGCACGCCGCTGGGCGCGCAGCTGCTGCAGGCGCTGAAGGAGTCGCGCGCATGAGCCAGCCGACCACCCCACTGCTGCCCTCCCGCCGGCGCGCGCTGCTGCAGGGCGGCTCGCTGGTGCTGCTGCTGACCTCGCACCACATCGCCCGCGGCGCCGGCATCGTGGCGGTGCGCATCTGGCCGGCCGAGGACTACACGCGCGTCACCATCGAATCCGACACCGCGCTGCAGACCACGCACCGCATGGTCAGCACGCCGCCGCGCCTGGCGGTGGACGTGACCGGGCTCGACCTCAGCCCCACCCTGCGCGAGCTGGTGGCCAAGGTGCGCGCCGACGACCCCAACATCGCCGGCATCCGCGTCGGCCAGAACGCGCCCGGCGTGGTGCGGCTGGTGGTCGATCTCAAGCACGACATCAAGCCGCAGGTATTCACGCTGACGCCGATCGCCGCCTACCAGCACCGGCTGGTGTTCGACCTCTACCCGGCCAACCCGCCCGACCCGCTGGAGCAACTGATTGCCGAGCGCATGAAGGAACTGGGCACCGGCACCGAAGCGGCCACCGCTGCCGCTTCCGACACCACCGATTCGCTGGGCGATTTGATCGCCCGCCAGATCGAGCGCGCCAACGCCATGACCCGGCGCGACGACACCCCGGTGGCGCGCGCGCCCAGCGCCCCGCCGCCGCAGCGCCTGCCGGCCCGGCCGCCGGC
>JAEWZE010000222.1 GCA_023395465.1 Pseudomonadota bacterium | reverse complement strand
AAGGCCGTCCCTGGCCGCGAAGATCATCCGGAAGCTCAGCCCTCGGCTTCGGCCTTGTCGGCTTCCTCGTCACGCTTGGCCTCGGCGGGCTTGAACTTCTCACGCAGCTCGGCCTCGAGCCGCTTGGCCACCTCCGGGTTCTCCTTGAGGTAGTTGCGGGCGTTCTCCTTGCCCTGGCCGATGCGCTCGCTGCCGTAGCTGTACCAGGCACCGGCCTTGTCGACGAGCTTGGCGTCCACGCCCATGTCGATCAGTTCGCCTTCCCGGCTGATGCCCTCGCCGTACAGGATCTCGGTGATGACCTGCTTGAACGGGGGCGCCATCTTGTTCTTGACCACCTTGATGCGGGTCTGGTTGCCGATGATCTCGTCGCCCTTCTTGATCGCGCCGATGCGGCGGATGTCCAGGCGCACGGACGCGTAGAACTTGAGCGCGTTGCCGCCGGTGGTGGTTTCCGGGCTCTGGCCCGGCATCATCACGCCGATCTTCATGCGCAGCTGGTTGATGAAGATCACCATGCAGTTGCTGCGCTTGATGTTGCCGGTCAGCTTGCGCAGGGCCTGGCTCATCAGGCGCGCCTGCAGGCCCGGCAGCTGGTCGCCCATCTCCCCCTCGATCTCGGCGCGCGGGGTGAGCGCGGCGACGGAGTCGACCACCACCACGTCGACCGCGTTGGAACGCACCAGCATGTCGGCGATTTCGAGCGCCTGCTCACCGGTGTCGGGCTGGGACACCAGCAGGTCGTCGATGTTGACGCCCAGCTTCTGCGCGTAGGTCGGGTCGAGCGCGTGCTCGGCGTCGATGAACGCGGCGGTGCCGCCGGCCTTCTGGCACTCGGCGATGGTCTGCAGGGTCAGCGTGGTCTTGCCCGAAGACTCGGGGCCGTAGATCTCGACCACGCGGCCCTTGGGCAGGCCGCCGATGCCCAGCGCCATGTCCAGCATCAGCGAACCGGTGCCGATCACCTCTGCCGGCTCGACGCTGCCGTCGCCCATGCGCATCACCGAGCCCTTGCCGAACTGCTTCTCGATCTGGCCCAGTGCGGCGGAAAGCGCGCGCTTCTTGTTCTCGTCCATCGTGGTGGTCCTTGTCATGGTGAATTCGGGTTGGGTGCATCCTTGCAGGCGCCCATCGCAGGGACTGCGACGCAGGCGCCAGGGACAATGCTGGTCGTGTGCCGGGGGCCCGGCAGCCGGGCGATGGCGGCCGCCGCTGTCGGAAAACCCCGCGCCGCCCTCACCGGCTGGGCCTCACCAGGCCGCAGTACAGGCCCTCGATGGCGAAGTCCTGGTCCGGCTGCACCTCGATCGGCGCATGGTCGGGGTTGCGCGGCAGCAGGCGGATGCGGTCGCGGCCGATCTTCAGCAGCTTGACCGTGACCGCGTCGTCCACGCGCGCGACCACGATCTGGCCGCTGCGCGCGTCGCTGGTGCGGTGCACGCCGATCAGGTCGCCCTCGAAGATGCCCTCGTCGATCATCGAGTCGCCCTTGACCTTGAGCAGGTAGTCGGGCGCGGGGGAAAACAGGGCGCGGTCCATCAGCACCATCTGCTCGCTGCCGATGTCCGCGCCGATGGGCAGGCCGGCCGCGACCTGGCCCAGCACCGGCAGGTGCAGCGCCTCGCCATCGCGCACTTCGTCCAGCCCCAGCGCGTGCTGCGGCATGGCGACCGGGCGCGCCAGGCGGATCCCGCGCGCGCGGCCCGGCACGCGCTCGATGGCCCCGGCCGCCTCCAGTGCCTCGAGGTGGTACTGGGCGGCGCGCACGCCGCTGAAGCCGAACGCCCGCGCGATCTCGGCCTGCGACGGCGGGACGCCTTCGGCCTCGATGCGCTCGGCGATGAGTTCGAGGATGCGCTGCTGGGTGTCGGTGAGCTTCATGGTTAGTAGTAATACTACTAATCGATTTGCGAGGCAACCGTACTGCCACAGGGAGCTTCGCGATCGCCCCGATGCCCTATCGCCCTCCGCGCCAGATCGAGAACAGGATCCAGAACCCGCCCAGGGCGGCGCCCACGAAGCCCACCGTGCCGAGGATGCGCAGGCCGGTGCTGGAGACCCCGCCGGCGCTGTTGAGCACGATCGAGGAACCCACAATCAGCGCCGCGGTCACCACGCCCATGGTCAGCCGGCTGACGGCACGGTCGACCTGGTCGCCGAAGCCCTTGAGCGAATCGACGTCGACATGCACCCGCAGCTTGCCGCGCCGTGCCGCGCGCAGCAGCCGGTGCACGTCCTGGGGCATGTCGCGCACCAGGTCGAGCAGGCCCGCCAGCGCGCGCCGCCCGCGCCTGGCCAGCACGCCGGGCGCATAGCGCTGCAGCATCGCGCGCTCGAGGAAGGGCCGCGCCGCGCTGGCCATGTCGAAGTCCGGGTCGAGCTGGCGACCCATGCCTTCCAGGGTCAGGAAGGTCTTGATCATCAGCGCCAGGTCGGGCGGCAGGGTCAGCCCGTGCCCGCGCAGGATCGCGACCACGTCGCCGAGCATCTGCCCCATCCGCAGATCCTTGAGCGGGACGCCGCGGTACTGGTCGACGAAGCGGTCCACCGATTCCTGCAGGCCGCCCTCGTCGATGTCCGGGCTGTCGCCGGTCCAGTCCACCAGCACCTCGGACACGGCCGAGGCGTCCTGCCCGACCAGGCCGTGCAGCAGGCGCACGATCTGGAACCGGCGCTGCTCGGAGACGTGCCCGACCATACCGAAGTCGATCACCCCGATCGCCCCGCCCGGCAGGTAGAAGATGTTGCCCGGGTGCGGATCTGCGTGGAAGAAGCCGTCCTCCAGCACCATCTTCAGCACCAGCCCGGCGCCGGTGCGCGCCAGCGCCCTGCGGTCCAGGCCCAGCGCATCCAGCGCGGCCAGGTCGCGGCCGGGAATGCCCTCCAGCCGTTCCTGCACGTTGAGCCGTTCGCAGGTCCACTGCCAGTAGACCTTCGGGATCACGATGTCGTCGCGGCCCTCGAAGTTGCGCGCGATGCGCTCGGCGCTGCGGCACTCGGCGGCGAAATCGAGCTCGCGCCGCAGCGACGCAGCAAACTGGCGCAGCGTGTCGGCCGGATGGTAGCGGCGCAGCTCCGGCATCTGCTTCTCGACGATCGTCGCCAGGTGCGAGAGCAGGCGCAGGTCGGCCTCGACCACGTCGCGGATGCCCGGGCGCCGCACCTTGAGGATCACCGGCGTGCCGTCGGCCAGCGTGGCGCGGTGCGCCTGCGCCAGCGAGGCGGCGGCCATCGGCACGTGTTCGAGCTCGGCGAACACGCTGTCGGGATCGGCGCCGAGGTCCTCGGTGAGCTGCGGTCGCACCAGTTCGAAATCGACCGGCGGTACCGCGTTCTGGAGTTCGGACAGTTCCTCGATCCAGCGCGGCGGCAGCATGTCCACGCGCGTGGCCAGCACCTGGCCGAGCTTGACGAAGGTCGGCCCCAGGTCCTGCAGCGCGGCGCGCACGCGCTCGGGGACCTCGAGCTGCAGCAGCCCTTCCTCCACCGCCTGCCAGTGCACCAGGCGCCCGGCCCGCTCCAGCGCCCCGGCCAGGCCGACGCGGCGGGCGACGTCACCGAATCCGTAGCGGACCAGGACCCTGGCGATGTCCTGCAGCCGCCCGAGGTCACGGACGGTACCCAGCGTCTCCCACATCATCCACCCCGCCCCGCGCGCAGGCGCCGGTTCACGACAGCGCGCCTTCGATCCCCTGCAGGGCGGCGGCGACAGTCTGCCTGCGCACCGATTCGCGGTCGCCGTCGAACTGGAACAGCTCCGCGCGCGCATAGCCGCCGCGCCGCTTCCAAGCGATCCACACCGTGCCCACCGGCTTGTCGGCGCTGCCGCCGCCCGGGCCGGCGATGCCGGTCACGGCGACACCGACCGATGCGCCCGAGTGCACCAGCGCGCCGGACACCATTTCGATCGCGGTTTCGCGGCTGACCGCGCCATGCACTTCCAGCGTCTGCGGCGACACCCCGAGCAGCGCCTGCTTGGCCTCGTAGCTGTAGGCGGCCATGCCACAGTCGAACCAGTCCGAAGAGCCGGCGATATCGGTCACGACCTTGGCGATCCAGCCGCCGGTGCAGCTTTCGGCCGTGACCAGCATATGGTGGCCATCGCGCAGCGTGTCGCCCACGCGGCTGGCGAGCTGGCGCAGGTCGTCATCGGAAAAGCCTTGGCTGGACATCGGCACACGGGATGGTCGCGGGCCTGTCTTTTTACTCCAATCCGCCTGCGACCGCAGGTCGCGAGGCAACCGCCGCCGCCGCGCGCCCGGCTCCGGCGGCATGGATGCCATGCTGCACCGCGATCCACGCGGCCCTGCGCAAGGACGGACAGGCCCCGATCCGGGCCTGTCCGGGCGGCCGCCTTGCGGCGTCAGCCGCGAAGGTCGAACCGGTCCAGCTCCATCACCCTGTGCCAGGCGGCGACGAAGTCGTCGACAAACCTGCGCTGGCCGTCCTCGCTGGCGTACACCTCGGCCAGCGCGCGCAGCACCGAATTGGAACCGAACACCAGGTCGACGCGGGTCCCGGTGAACTTCTTTTCGCCGCTCGCGCGATCACGTCCTTCGAACAGGTCGGCGGCCTTGGAGGTCGCCTTCCATTCGATGCCCATGTCGAGGAGGTTGCGGAAGAAGTCGTTGGACAGCGTGCCCGGCCGCGCGGTGAACACGCCATGCGGGCTGCCGCCATGGTTGGCGCCCAGCACGCGCAGGCCGCCGATCAGTGCGGTCATCTCGGGCGCGGTGAGCGTGAGCTGCTGCGCCTTGTCGATCAGCAGGTGTTCGGCGGGCACCGCGGCCGGGTCGCTGACGTAGTTGCGGAAGCCGTCGGCGAAGGGCTCCATCACCGAGAACGACTCGACATCGGTCTGGTCCTGGCGCGCGTCGCTGCGGCCCGGCGTGAACGGGACGGCGACTTCGATGCCGGCCGCCCTGGCCGCCTGTTCGATGCCGACGCCGCCGGCGAGCACGATCAGGTCGGCCAGCGACACCTGCCTGTCGCCTTCGGCCTCCAGGTTGAACTCCATCTGCACGCGCTGCAGCGCCTTGAGCACCTTCCCCAGCTGCACGGGCTGGTTGACGGCCCAGTCCTTCTGCGGCGCAAGGCGGATGCGTGCGCCGTTGGCGCCGCCGCGCTTGTCGCCGCCGCGGAACGTGGAGGCCGAGGCCCATGCCGTCGACACCAGCTCGGACACCGACAGGCCTGACGCGGCGATCTTCTGCTTCAGCGTCGCGATATCCGCCGCCTCGACCAGCGGATGGTCGACCGCGGGCACCGGGTCCTGCCACACCAGCTCTTCCTTCGGCACTTCCGGGCCGAGGTAGCGCGAACGCGGCCCCATGTCGCGGTGGGTGAGCTTGAACCAGGCGCGGGCGAAGGCTTCGGCGAAGGCCTGCGGGTTCTCGAGGAAACGTTTCGAGATCGGCCCGTAGACCGGGTCGAAGCGCAGCGACAGGTCGGTGGTGAGCATGCGCGGCCGATGCTTCTTCGACGGGTCGTGCGCGTCCGGGATCATCTCGCCCGCATCCTTGGCCACCCACTGGTGGGCGCCGGCGGGCGACTTCTCCAGTTCCCATTCGAAGCCGAACAGGTTCTCGAAGAAGTGGTTGCTCCACTGCGCCGGGGTCTGCGTCCAGGTGACCTCGAGGCCGGAGGTGATGGTGTCGCCGGCCTTGCCGCTGCCGTAGCGGTTGTGCCAGCCCAGTCCATGGGCGTCGAGGTCGGTCGCCTCGGGCTCCGGGCCGACGTTGTCGGCGGGGCCTGCGCCGTGGGTCTTGCCGAAGGTGTGGCCGCCGGCGATCAGGGCCACGGTCTCCTCGTCGTCCATCGCCATGCGCGCGAAGGTGTCGCGGATGTCGTGCGCGGCCAGCAGGGGATCGGGATTGCCGTCCGGGCCTTCCGGATTCACGTAGATCAGGCCCATCTGCACCGCGGCCAGCGGGTTCTCCAGCCGGCGCGTGTGGACCTTGCCGTCGGCGTCGTCGTCGGCCACCAGCACCGCCTCGTCGGCGGGCTTCTCCACGCCTTCCGAACCCCGCGCGTAGCGCACGTCGCCGCCCAGCCATGTCGTTTCCCGACCCCAGTACACGTCCTGGTCGGGTTCCCAAGTGTCCTCGCGGCCGGCACCGAAGCCGAAGGTGCGAAAGCCCATCGTCTCCAGCGCGACGTTGCCGGTGAGGATCATCAGGTCGGCCCAGGAGATCTTCTGGCCGTACTTCTGCTTGATCGGCCACAGCAGGCGCCGGGCCTTGTCGAGGTTGACGTTGTCGGGCCAGCTGTTGAGCGGCGCGAAGCGCTGCTGCCCGCGTCCGCCGCCGCCGCGGCCGTCCTGCACGCGGTAGGTGCCGGCGCTGTGCCAGGCCATGCGGATGAACAGGCCGCCGTAGTGGCCGAAATCGGCCGGCCACCAGTCCTGCGAGTCGGTCATGAGCTTGCGCAGGTCGGCCTTGAGGGCGTGGTAGTCGAGCTTGCCGAACGCCTCGGCGTAGTCGAACGAAGGGCCCAGCGGGTGGGAGCGTTCGGAATGCTGGTTGAGCAGGTCCAGGCGCAGCTGCTGGGGCCACCAGTGGCGGTTGCTGGTGCCGCCACCGGCGGTCTGGTGGAACGGGCACTTGGCTTCGGATGCGGTCATGGCGGGTCACCCTTGGATGTCGGGACCCACCGTAGTCCTGCGGAGCACATATAAGAAATCGATTTATGCGAAGGCTGGTATAGGCAATGCCTATCAGCCTGCCTTCTCAGACCGCCGTGCCCGCCGCATGCCCCGACGCCCAGGCCCACTGGAAGTTGTAGCCGCCCAGCCAGCCGGTGACGTCCACCACCTCGCCGACGAAATACAGGCCCGGCACCCGCCGCGACATCATCGTGCTGGACGACAGTCCATCGGTATCCACCCCGCCGAGCGTGACTTCGGCGGTGCGGTAGCCCTCGGTGCCGCTGGCCACCAGCGGCCAGCCGGCCAGCGTCGCGGCCACCTCGCGCAGTTGCGCGGGCGAGAGCTGCTTCATCGGCCGGTCCGGCAGCCACAGTTCGCACAGCCGCTGCGCGAAGCGCCGCGGCAGCACGTCGGCCAGCACGCTGCGCAGCGCGGCATCGGGTCGCCCGCGCTGCTGTTGCGCGAGCCAGGCCGGCACGTCGAGCGCCGGCAGCAGGTCCAGGCGCAGGTCGTCGCCCGGCTGCCAGTACGAGGAGATCTGCAGGATCGCCGGCCCGCTGACGCCGCGATGGGTGAACAGCATGCGGTTGCGGAAGCTGGTGCCGTTGCAGTGCGCCTCTACCTCGCAGGCGACGCCCGACAGGTCCTGCAGCCGCTCCAGGTGCTTGCCGCTGAGCGTCAGCGGCACCAGGCCGGCGCGCGTGGCCAGCACCTCGTGCCCGAACTGGCGCGCCACCGCATAGCCGAAGCCGCTCGCGCCCATGCTGGGGATCGACAGGCCACCGGTGGCGATCACCAGCGCCCCGCATTCCACCACGCCCAGCGCGGTGCGCAACCGGAAATGGCGTTCGCCGAGGTGTTCGATCGCCTCCACGCCGCAGTGCGTGTGCACCTGCGCATCCACCGAGGCCGCCTCCTCCAGCAGCATGCGCACGATCAGCTTCGAGGACTCGTCGCAGAACAGCTGCCCCCGCTCCTTCTCGTGCCAGGCGATGCGGTGGCGCTCGACCATGTCGATGAAGTCGGCCGGCGTGTAGCGCGCCAGCGCCGACTTGCAGAAGTGCGGATTGGCCGACAGGTAGTTGTGCGGGGTGGTGCCGGTGTTGGTGAAGTTGCAGCGCCCACCGCCGGACATCAGGATCTTCTTGCCGACCTTGTTCGCGTGGTCGAGCACGCGCACGCGACGGCCGCGCGCGCCGGCCACGATCGCGCACATCAGGCCAGCGGCGCCGGCGCCGATGACCACGACGTCGGCGTCGCGGGTGCGCAGCGCGCCGGTGGCCGCTTCCGCGTGGGCCATGCTCATCGCGCGCGTTCCGGCGGGCGCGGGCAACGGGGGTTGCCGGACGACATCGCGGACGCGCGGGCAGGCGACGGAGCGCGCGTCAGCTGGAACATGGTCACGTCATCGGATCCATCGTCGACGCCGCAGCCGTGCGACCGGCGGCGGGGGCATTCCCGCCCGCGCAGGCGCACGCCCGTCCACCGGCCCTCTTCGCATCGCTCAGCGCTTGCCGCTCAGCAGCCCGCCGCCGATCCTGAGCACATCGCCGAGCCCGAACTGGCCATCGCCATCCTGGTCGAGCACCGCGCCAAGCAGGCCACCGCCGATGCCGCCCTGCTGGCGCACCTGCTGCTGCTCCTGGCCGAGAACCGAGCCGAGCAGGCTTGCGTCGGGTTCGCCCTGCGCCAGCGCGCCCTGCCCCTTGTTCTGGAACAGCTGCCGCGCCAGGAAGGCGAGCACGATCGGCGCGAGCAGCTTCATCAGCTGGCCGGCCTTGTCGCCGCCCAGGCCGGTGGCCTGTCCGAGACCCGCTTCGGCGCGCGGCAGCTGCCCGCCCAGCACGTGCCCGAGGATGCCGGCGCCGTTGGTCTGGCGCGACTGCGCGCCGCCGAGCACCGCATCGAGCAGCCCGCCGAGGTCGCCGGCTCCTGAAAAATCGTTCCGCAGTGCGCCGTACAGTGCGTCCGCGCCCTGCGGCTGGCTGGCGTTGCGGCCCAGCGCGCCCAGCAGCAGCGGCAGCGCCGCGCTCACGGCCCCCGCGGTCTGTGCCTGCCCCGCGCCCAGCTGTTGCGCGATCTGCTGCAGCGGTGCGCCCTGGAGCTGTTCGAACAGCTGGTCGGTCAGCGAAGGGGACATGGACATCTCCGGGACGGCGCGCGGCGCGCGCGGGCGGTTACTGTAGCCCCTTGAGCCGGTACAGCGCCTCCAGCGCCTGCTTGGGCGTGAGCTCGTCCGGATCGATCGAGGCCAGTGCCTCCAGCGCCGCCGACGACGGGGCGAACAGGCCGAACTGCTGCGGCTGGTCGATGCGCTCGGCCGACATCGGCGCGGCCGGGGCATCGTGCCCGCGCTGTTCGAGTTCGGCCAGGCGCGCGCGCGCGTCGCGGATCACCGCCCTGGGCAGGCCCGCGAGCGCGGCCACCTGCAGGCCGAAGCTGCGGTTGGCCGGCCCCTCCTTCACCGCGTGCATGAACACCAGCGTCTCGTTGCCGCGTCCGTCGTGGTGCTCCACCGCGTCCAGGTGCACGTTGGCGATGCCGCTGCCGGGGGTGGCGAGCGCGGTCAGCTCGAAGTAGTGCGTGGCGAACAGCGTGTAGCTGCGGTTGCTGGCTGCGAGGTGGCGCGCGCACGCCTCGGCCAGGGCCAGTCCATCGTAGGTCGAGGTGCCGCGGCCGATCTCGTCCATCAGCACCAGCGACTGCTCGGTGGCGTGGTGCAGGATGTAGCTGGTCTCGGCCATCTCGACCATGAAGGTCGACTGGCCCTTAGCCAGGTCGTCGCCGGCGCCGATGCGGGTGAGGATGCGGTCGATCGGCCCGATCTGCGCGCGCGCGGCCGGCACGAAGCTGCCGATGTGCGCCAGCAGCACGATCAGCGCGTTCTGGCGCATGTAGGTGCTCTTGCCGCCCATGTTCGGACCGGTGATGACCAGCATGCGGCGGCCGTTGCCCTCCGCGCCGCCGTCGAGGACCAGGTCGTTGGGTTCGAAGGGCTGGTCGCGCACCGCCTCGACCACCGGATGGCGGCCACGCTCGATGCACAGGCACGGCTCGGAGCCCAGCTGCGGCCGCGACCAGTCCAGCGCCTGCGCGCGCTCGGCGAAGGCGGCGAGCACGTCGAGCTCGCTCAGCGCGGCGGCGCACTGGCGCAGCGGTTCGAGCCGGGCGTTGAGCGCGTCCAGCAGTTGCTCGTACAGCAGCCGTTCGCGCGCCAGTGCGCGTTCGCGCGCCGACAGCACCTTGTCCTCGAAGGTCTTGAGTTCCTCGGTGATGTAGCGCTCGGCGTTGGTCAGCGTCTGCCGCCGGGTGTAGTGCGCCGGCGCCCTGCCCGCCTGCGCCTTGCTGATCTCGATGAAGTAGCCGTGCACACGGTTGTAGCCGACCTTGAGCGTGGCGATGCCGGTCGCCTCCTTCTCGCGCGCTTCCAGGTCGACCAGGAACTGGTCGGCATGGGTGCTGAGCCGGCGCAGTTCGTCGAGTTCTGCGTCGTGGCCGTCGGCAAAGACGCCGCCATCGCGCGCCAGCACAGGCGGCTGCTCGACCAGCGCCTGTGCCAGCAGTTCGGCTTCGGCGGCGTGCTCGCCAAGCTGCTGCGACAGTTCGCGCAGGCGCGGCGCATCCAGCGGCGCCAGCAGCTCACGCAACGCAGGCAGCATCGCCAGGCCGTCGCGCAGGGTCGACAGGTCGCGCGGCCGCGCCGAGCGCAGCGCGATGCGCGAGAGGATGCGTTCGAGGTCGCCAAGCGCGCGGAAACGTTCGCGCAGCCCGTCCTCGCAGCGATGGTCGATCAGCGTGGCCACCGCATCGTGGCGCAGGCGCACGGTGTCCTGCTCGCGCAGGGGCCGGTGCAGCCAGCGTCGCAGCAGCCGTCCGCCCATTGGCGAGACGGTGCTGTCGAGCACGCCCAGCAGGGTGTGCCGGGTGTCGCCATCGACGCGGGTGTCCAGCTCGAGATGGCGGCGCGTGGCGGCATTCATCGCGATCGCGCCGTCGCCGCTTTCGACCGCGATCGAGGTCAGGTGCGGCAGCCGCTGCTTCTGCGTCTCCTCCACGTAGCCCAGCAGCGCGCCGGCCGCGGCAATGGCCAGAGGCCGGTCCTCGATCCCGAAGCCGGTGAGATCGTGCAGGCCGAAGAATCCCAGCAGTTGGCGGCGGCCGCTGTCCGGATCGAACAGCCAGGGCGCGCGCCGGCGCAGGCCGCTGCGCTCGTGCAGGCTCGCCGGCCAGCCGTCCTCGTCGGGCAGCAGCAGTTCGGCCGGGTCGAGCCGCGCCAGTTCGGCTTCCAGCTGGTCTTCGTTGGCCACTTCGTTGACCAGGAAACGCCCGGCCGACAGGTCCGCCCAGGCCAGCCCGAATCCCGCCTTGCCGCGCACCAGCGCCAGCAGCAGGGTGTCGCGGCGTTCGTTGAGCAGGGCCTCGTCGGTCACCGTGCCCGGCGTGACGATCCGCACCACCTTGCGCTCGACCAGGCCCTTGCTCGCGGCCGGGTCGCCGATCTGCTCGCAGATCGCCACCGATTCGCCCAGCGCCACCAGCCGCGCCAGATAGCCCTCGGACGAATGGTGCGGCACGCCCGCCATCGGGATCGGCTGCCCGCCGGAACTGCCGCGCTGGGTGAGGGTGATGTCCAGCAGCCGCGCGGCCTTGCGCGCGTCGTCGTGGAACAGCTCGTAGAAATCCCCCATCCGGAAGAACAGCAGCACGTCCGGATGCTCCGCCTTGGCGGCGAAGTACTGCTTCATGAGCGGGGTATGTTCGGGGGACTTGTCCAGCTTCATTCGATCCGGAGCGGGACGCGCGGCGGCGCGTCGGCAGCGGATTGTATCCGGGCCCGCGCGGCCCCCTGTACCGCAGCACGCGGCGCCGGAGGGAACCAGCACGCCGCGCCGGCCAGGATCGGGCCGTGACGGCGCAATGTTCTTTCCGGTCCCGCCTGGCGGGAAGCCGCCCGGACGCCGTCCTCCATACGGAAAAGCACGGACGGCTTCCCAGGGCCGCGAAGTATGTTAGGTTTTCGTTCGCTCCACTCTTCCGGACCTCGGCCAGTCCCCCACGCGGGCCGACCCTCCCGGAGTCCGCCGCCGGCTTCCCGGCGCCGGGCCGCGCATCGTTGTCGCAGCACCCGCTACGCGTCACCGCATCGCCATTCAATCCATTTGGGGGAGTTCCATGGCAGCACGCCATCCGCAGCGCACGACACTCGCCATCGCCCTGTTCTCGGCGATCGTTTCCACGGCCGCGCCGGCGGCCGCCCAGGAGCCCGCGGCCGAGGAAACCAGGACGCTGGCCACCCTCACCGTCACCGCCCAGAAGCGCGAGGAAGCGCTGCAGGACGTGCCGATCTCGGTCACCGCGCTCGACGAACAGCTGCTGCGCGACGCGAGCGTGCGCGACATCAAGGACATGCAGATCCTGGTGCCGGGCCTCACGGTCACCAGCACCCAGAACGAGGCCATCACCACCGCGCGCATCCGCGGCATCGGTACGGTGGGCGACAACGTCGGCCTGGAATCCTCGGTCGGCGTGGTGATCGACGGCGTATACCGGCCGCGCAACAGCGTCGGCTTCGGCGACCTGGGCCAGCTCGAGCGCATCGAGGTGCTCAAGGGTCCGCAGGGCACGGTGTTCGGCAAGAACACCTCGGCCGGCGTGATCAACGTGGTCACCCGCCGCCCGGGCTACACGCAGAGCGCCGAGGCCGAAGTCACCGCCGGCAACTACGGCGCGCTGGGCGTGGCCGGCAGCTACAACGACGCCTTCAGCGACAGCGCCGCGTTCAGCATCTACGCCGCCAAGCGCAAGCGCGACGGCTGGATGGACGTGGAAACGGGCAACGGCCCGCGTACCGAGGACGAGGACTACGACCAGAACTTCCACACCGTGCGCGGCAAGCTGCTGTTCGAGCCGTCGGACGAACTCGAGATCCTGCTGTCGGCCGACTTCACCAGCCGCGAGGAGAACTGCTGCACGGCGGTGCAGACCACCGTCGGCGGCACCGCCCCGATCCTCAACGCGCTGGCCGGCGGCCAGGCCGTGGCCGCGCCCGGCGACGACCCGTTCGACCGCGTCGCCTACAGCAACCGCCCGACCAGCCAGGACATCAAGGAGAACGGCGTCTCGGCCGAGGTCAACTGGGACATCGGCGCCTTCGGCGGCGCCACCCTGACATCGATCACCGCCTCGCGCGAATGGCAGGCCATCAACGGCCTGGACTACGACTTCAGCACCGCCGACCTGATCTACCGCAACGCCAACGAGGACGAGTCGTTCACCGGCTTCGAAACCTTCAGCCAGGAACTGCGCCTGACCGGTTCGACCGACCGGCTCGACTGGATGGTCGGCATGTTCTATTCCGACGAGGACCTCGACCGTAACGAGAGCTACCGCATCGGCCCGCACTACGAGCCCTATGTCTCCACCCTGGTCTACCAGCTGGTCGGACAGAGCCTGGCCGCGGCCGGCGTGCCGCTGGACAACCCGATGGGCATTCCGGCCGCGGCGTTCCTGTCGCAGGTGGGCGGCACGCCTTACGGCACCGGTTTCTCCGGCCTGGGCGCGCTCGACCGCTACCAGCAGAACGCCAGGAGCCTGGCGCTGTTCACCAACAACACCTGGCACGCGACCGACGCGCTCGATATCACCCTGGGCCTGCGCTATACCCGCGAAGACAAGGAGCTGACCTCCAACTACAGCAACCCCAATGGCAGCCTGGCCTGCACGGGCACCCTGACCGACCAGAATCCGCTCAATCCGGCGCGCTACGCGCGCCTGCGCGCCGCGCTAAGCTCGCGCAGCAGCGCCTTCGCAGGGCTGCCCGGGCCGGTACAGGACGCGATCATGGCCTCGGCGGGTCCGCAGATCGCCGGCTACATGTGCCTGCCCTGGGCCAATGCGCTGCACAACTCGCCGGCCCGCGACAGCTACCAGGAAAGCGAGGAGAAGGAGTGGTCGGGCACGCTGAAGGCGGCCTATCGCTGGAACGAGAACGTCATGACCTACCTGTCGGCCGCGCGCGGCTACAAGGGCGGCGGCTTCAACCTCGACCGGGTGCAGTCGGCCGACGGCGATTCGGCCAGCGGCGCGGGCATCACGCCGGTGCTGGACACCTCGTTTGCGGCCGAGTTCGTCGACAGCTACGAGCTGGGCGCCAAGACCACCTGGGCGGACGGCTCGCTGCTGCTCAACGCCACCGTGTTCCACCAGGAATACGAGGACTTCCAGCTCAACAGCTTCCTGGGCACCAGCTTCGTGGTGCGCTCGATCCCGAAGGTGACCTCGACCGGCCTGGATGCGGAGATCCTGTGGCAACCACAGGCGGTGCAGGGCCTGATGCTGCAGGGCGGCCTGATGTATGCCGACACCACGTTCGGCAGCGACATTCCGGGCGTGGACTTCGAGCAGCGCACCCCGCTGAGCACGTCGGGCGCGCTGTACAAGCTGCCCGGGGCGACCATGCCGTTCGCACCGGAATGGTCCGGCTCGATGGCGGTGACCTACGAGTGGGATTTCAGCAACGCCATGGTCGGCCGCTTCAACATCGGCGCCAAGTACATGGGCGACTACAACACCGGTTCGGACCTCGACGTGGAGAAGCACCAGTCGTCCTACACGGTGGTCAACGCCCGCTTCGGCATCGGTGCCAGCGACAGCCGCTGGATGGTCGAGCTGTGGGGCACCAACATCACCGACACCGAGTACGTGCAGGTGGGCTTCGATGCGCCGCTCCAGGGCCTGTTCCCGGATCCGGGCAATCCGCTCAACACCTTCAACGCCTTCCCGGCCGCGCCGCGGATGTACGGAGTGACGCTGCGCGTGCGCTACTGAGCCACGCCAGGCGACCGGCCCGCGCATCGCAGGATGCGCGGGCTTTTTTTGTCTGTCGGGTTGGCCGCAGCGCGGCGGCGCCTGCCCTTCCCTCCACACGGGCCTGGCTGGCGCGGTTCGGCACGGCGCGAGCCCCGGCTCAGGTCGCGTCGATGTCGCCCAGCGCACGGATCAGCCGGCGCGCGCGCTTGTCGGGGCGGGACTCCGGCGGACGGTAGCCGTTGCGCTCGGCGCGCGCCTGTTCGCGCTGCGCCTCGCGCCGGGCGCGCGAGGCCTCGTGTTCGACATACAGCGCCTGCGCCACCGGGGCCGGGCCGCGCGTATCCGACAGCCCGGCGACCTCGATCTCGAAGAGCTCGCCAGCCCGCTCCACGCTCAGTGCGTCGCCCACGCGCACCGCGCGCGAAGCCTTGGCCCGCTGGCCGCCGAGCTGGACCTTGCCGGTGTCGATGGCCTGCCTGGCCAGCGCGCGCGTCCTGAAGAAGCGCGCGGCCCACAGCCACAGATCGAGGCGGACCGGTTGCATCGTGTCGTCGTGCGTCTGTTCCACGGCGCGATTGTATCGGCGGCGCGCGAAGGCGCCGGCAAGACGCCGCGTCGCCGCGAAAACCCGCAGACCCTCGTCCCGAACGCGCCCGGCGTCGGCCGGTCGCGCGCGCGGGATACCGGTCCGCGGCCCGGAAACGCGAACGGCCGCCCTGCGGCGGCCGTATGCGAACCGGAAGCGAAGCGCCGGAGTTACTCGGCGGATTCGGCCGCCGCAGCCGCGGCCGCGGCCTTGGCCTTGGCGTGGTGCGACAGGTCTTCCTTGATGCGCGCCTTCTTGCCTTCCAGGCCACGCAGGTAGTACAGCTTGCCGGCGCGCACCTTGCCGCGGCGCTTCACCTCGACCGAGTCGATGGTCGCGCTGTGGGTCTGGAACACGCGCTCCACGCCGAAGCCGTGCGAGATCTTGCGCACGGTGAACGAGGAGTTGAGGCCGGCGTTCTTCTTGCCGATGACCACGCCTTCATAGGCCTGGACGCGCTCGCGGTTGCCTTCCTTGACCTTGACGTTGACGACGACGGTGTCGCCGGGGCCGAAATCGGGAAGCTGGCGCTGCACCTGTTCGGTTTCGAACTGCTGCAGCAGGGTATTCAGGGAGGGCTTGGTGGTCATGGCGGGATCTCGATAAAGCCTGTTGGAGTCGTTGTCAGGCGTGGTGCACGTGGACGCACGCTCTTGGCTATGGCTGCCCGCCTTGGGACGGGTCAGCCGCGTATTATAGCCGCATTCCCGGGCGCGGGGCCAAGGGGCCGTTCAGTCGGACGAGCCCGGCTCCCCGGCCCCGTCCAGCCAGCGGCGATCGGCGGCACTGAGCCCGGCGTACGCAAGCAGGTCCGGACGCCGCTCGCGGGTGCGCAGCAGGGACTGGCGGCGGCGCCAGCGCGCGATCTCGGCGTGGTTGCCCGACAGCAGTACCTCCGGCACGGCGCCCAGCTCATGCTGCACCGGCCGGGTGTAGTGCGGGCAGTCGAGCAGGCCGTCGGCCTCGAAGCTGTCCTGGGCGGCGGAGTCGGCATCGTTCAGCGCCCCCTCCTGCAGCCGCGCGACCGCGTCGATGACCACGGCGGCAGCCAGTTCCCCGCCCGAAAGCACGTAGTCGCCGATCGACAGCTCCTCGTCGACCTCGGCCGCCACCAGGCGCTCGTCCACGCCCTCGTAGCGCCCGCACAGCAGGACCAGCCGCTCGCGCCCGGCCAGTTCGCGGACCACCGCCTGGGTCAGCCGCCGCCCCTGCGGGCTGAGGTAGATGACCCTGGCCGATGCCGGGTCGGCCGCGCGCGCGGCGCGGATCGCGGCGCGCAGCGGGTCGATCAGCATCACCATGCCGGGACCGCCGCCGAAAGGCCGGTCGTCGACGCGGCGGTAGTTGCCTTCGGCGTAGTCGCGTGGATTCCAGCCCTGGATCGACAGCAGCCCGCGCTCCTGCGCGCGCCCGACCACGCCGAAGCCCGCGCACTGGGCGACGAACTCGGGGAACAGGCTGATCAGGTCGATGCGCATGGGATTGGCGGCTGGATCAGGACGGGATCGGGAGGCGCGGCAGGGTTCGAGGCGGACGCGGAGTTCG
>JAEWZE010000190.1 GCA_023395465.1 Pseudomonadota bacterium | reverse complement strand
CGAAGTTGAACATGCCCGCGACGATGCTCGAGGGAAACACCTCGCGCCGGTTGTTGTAGGCCATGACCGAGTCGTTGTAGGCCTGGCGGGCGAAGGCGACCTTGTTCTCGGTGCTGGTCAGCTCTTCTGTGAGCTGCATCATGTTCTGGTTGGCCTTGAGGTCCGGGTAGGCCTCGGCCACCGCGAGCAGCCGGCCGAGCGCGCTGTTGAGCATGCCCTGCGACTGGCCGAGTTCGGCCATCGCCGCAGGATCGCCCGGATTGGCCTTGGCCGCGGACAGGCCCGAGACCGCGGCGCCGCGCGCGGCGATCACCGCCTCGAGCGTCTGCCGCTCGTGGGTCAGGTAACCCTTCACCGTCTCGACGAGGTTGGGGATCAGGTCGAAGCGCCGCTGCAGCTGCACGTCGATCTGGGCGAATGCATTCCTGAACGCGTTGCGCGCGGTCACAAGGCCGTTGTAGATGCCGATGGCCCAACCGCCCAGCAGCACCGCGAATCCCACCAGGATCGCCAGCAGAATCAATCCACTCACGAAGATTCCTCCCCTTGTTCATGCAAGTGCGGTAGCAGGCGCATATGATCGCCTGCAGCGAGAGCATACGCAGGGGGCAGTCCCGATGAAAGCGAACCTTCCCCGGCCGCGCAGCACACGCCTGCATCGCGCATTGCTGCTCGGCCTTTTGCCGGCGATCGCACTGACCGTCGCCGCACAGACACCGTTGCCGTGGACCAGTGACGCACCCGCCGCGGCGGATGTGACGACGCCCGCGCCGATTGTCCCGGTGGTGCCGTCCGACCGCCCCGTCCCGCTTCCGGCCGAGGTCAAGCGCCTGCCCTTGGCCGAAGGCTTCGACGTACGGCTGTTCGAGGCGATGGCGCAGGACCTGGTCGCCAACCAGCGCGTGCCCGGCCTGGCGATGGCGATCGTCCACGACGGCCGCATCCTCAGCGCGCGCGGTTACGGCATCACCGATGTGTCCGATGCCGAGCCGGTGGACGCCCACACCGTGTTCCGCCTGGCGTCGCTGTCCAAGTCGTTCGCCGGCACCGTGACCGGCATGCTGGTGGCCGAAGGCGCGCTGCGCTGGGACAGCCGCGTGGCCGACTTCATGCCCAGCCTGCAGTTCGCCGATCCGGGCGCCGCGCAGCGGCTCACCGTCGCCGACGTGCTCAGCCACCGGGTGGGCCTGCGCCACCACACCTACGACCGCGACATCGAGAGCAATGCCGAGTACCACAGCCTGGTGCAGCGGTTCGCGGCGGCGCCGATGGCCTGCGACCCCGGCGAATGCTACGGCTACCAGAACGTCGCCTTCAGCCTGGTGGGCGACGTGGTCTTCGCCGCCAGCGGACAGTTCTACAGCGAGTCGGTGACGCGCCGCATCTTCAAGCCGCTGGGCATGAACGATGCCAGCCTCGGCCTGGACGGCATCACCGCCAGCCCGCGCTGGGCCAGGCCGCACGTGCGCGCCGGCGGCGGCTGGAAGTCGCTCATGCCCAAGCCGACCTACTACCGCCTGGCCCCGGCCGCGGGCGTCAATGCCAGCGCCAGCGACATGGCGCAGTGGCTGCTCGCACAGGGCGGCCACCGTCCCGACGTGCTGCCCGCGCCGTTGCTGGCGACGCTGCAGGCGCCGATCGTGGGCACACCCGGAGAAATCCGCGGCAGCTCCTGGCGGCGCGAGCGCCTGAACTCCGCAGGCTACGGGCTGGGCTGGCGCGTGTACGACTATGCCGGCCACCGCCTGGTCTTCCATGGCGGCGCGGTGCAAGGCTATCGGGGCCTGATGGCGATGCTGCCCGAGCGCGACCTGGGCGTGGTGGTGCTGTGGAACAGCAACAGCTCGCTGCCCTCGGGCCTGCTGCCCACGATCCTGGATCGCGCCATCGGCCTGCCCGCGCAGCAGTGGCTGGACGTGGATATCGACATGGAAACGCTCTACGCCTCCGACCGCGCGGAGACGCCGGCCAGCGGCGGCCCGCAGTCGGACAAGGCCGAAGCCGGCCCGCGCTGAGGCAGCGCTGGCCGCCGCGCCCAGGCACATCGCGAAAGCAACCTTGCATGACGACGCGTGAGGTCGCCGCCCCCGGCGCGTGCAGGCGACGCTGACCTCGTCCGACGAGCCGGACACGCCTGGCAGCGATGCAGTCCGGCCAGGCAGCAGACACCTCTTCCTGCGCGGACGTGTGGCTGATCCGCGCGGTCGGCGCGTGTTTCGTTTCCCGGCGCAGTTGCCGGGCGCGAAGCAGCGGTCGGCCCAGCCCACCCGGCGCCGCGTCGCGGGCATCGCAATCCAGCCGGCGAGCACAAGCCTCGGCACAGCGCGCCGGATCCCCTTGCATGTCGAACTTGAAGGCCGCCACGGCTGCGGCTGATCCGGGGGAAGCGCGGCTGCATGGCGCGGCGGACCTCTGCCGCGGACGCCCCTCGCAAGCCTTCGATGGCCAGGCCCCATCCGGGCTTTGCCCGACGGGGCCAACCCGAACGCAAGACACCAAAAAAAAACTCCCTCTCCGCCTGGGCACGCGGAGAAGGAGCTTCGGTTACGGCTGATCGGGGTATCAGATCAGGGGCGTCGGCATCGGCGGCATGGTCACGGCCGCGCTCTTCTTGGCGGTCCGCTTCTTGGCTGCCTTGCGCGGGCTCTTCTTGGCCGCTGCCTTCTTGGTGGCCTTCTTCGCTGCCGCCTTCTTGGCGGTCTTCTTGGCCGGCGACTTCTTGGCGGCCTTCTTGGCTACCTTCCTGGTCGCCTTCTTCGCGGCCTTCTTGGCAGGACGCTTGGTCGCCTTCTTGGCGGCCTTGCGGGTCGACTTCTTCGCCGCCTTCTTGGCTACCTTCTTCTTGGCGGCCTTCTTGGTGGTCTTCTTGGCCGCCTTCTTGGCGGTCTTCTTGGTGGCCTTCTTGGCTACCTTCTTGGTGGCGGCCTTGCGGACCGTCTTCTTGGCGGCCTTCTTGGCTACCTTCTTCTTCGCGACCTTGGCGGTCTTCTTGGCAGGTGCCTTCGTCGCCTTCTTGGCGACTTTCTTCTTTGCAGCTTTCTTCGCGGCCATGGGATGGCTCTCCTCGTCAGTTGACTTGCAGTACTACTGCCCAGTGGTCAAGCAGCGCGCGGGTATCGGACCCGTGCACAACCGCCGGCGCGCCGGGCGCGCCGGAACGGATACGGCAGGGACAACGCGTTCGGGGGGACGCGGTCCCGGTAACACGAAAACACCTGCGGCCCGATGCGGCGCAGGTGTCTGGAAAGAGGTGGTCTTGTTTTCGCAGCGGAGACGGTGCCTTCATCCACCTTGTAGAAGTTCGGGGCGGAGGTGTTTTTTTTGCTGCGCGTTTTCGCTGTGTGCTGACTCACTCGCTTCTGCGGCAACGTCTGTTGGGCGAAACCTAATCACGGTTTTTTCAACTGTCAACACCCCGCGCCACGAATTCTTCGCAACGCATCCGGCGGCGTCGTCCACGCACGCACCGCCGGGGATGCATCGCGGTCGCGCGAAAGCCTGGCGCATGTTCGCGCCGGTTGCGCTGCATCGAAACGAAAGCGCGTAAAACAAGCGTGTTTTGAAAAACAGGTGCGCGCTCTCGCACGCAACGTCGATCGTCGCGCAAGGTCTTCGAGGCGCAGCCGAAGGCCTTCGACCGGTGCGGTACGGCGGTTGAACAAAAGGTTTCGAAAGGGCGCGTTGCGCGGCGCACAAAGACCGTTTGCGCGAAAAGTGCGCAAACTTTTTCGGTGCGGACGATGCCGTCGAAGGGAGGTCGCGAGGTCGTTTCGCCGGTTCGGCTCGAACCAAAATCGCAGCGCGGATGGCGGTGCGTGTTCCTGCGGTGGCAGGAAACGGACGCCGCGGCAGTGGCGGCGTCCGCATGCGCGACGGGTCGAACGCCCGTCGCGTGATGGATCAGTGATCGTCTTCCTCGAGCAGCTCGGCGTAGTCGTCCGGACCGAGCAGGTCGTTGAGCTGGTCGGGTTCGCTGACCTCGACCACGTACAGCCAACCCTCGCCGTAGGCGTCCTCGTTGATCGTCTCGGGCTTGTCGGCGAGCGCGTTGTTGACCGCGGTGACCGTTCCCGAGACAGGCGCGTACACGTCCGACGCCGCCTTCACCGACTCCACCACCGCGCAGGCGGTACCGGCCTCGACGCTGTCGCCGACCGCGGGCAGCTCCACGTACACCAGGTCGCCGAGCAGGCCCTGCGCGTGGTCGGAAATGCCGACGGTGACCTTGCCGTCGCCCTCGACACGCGCCCACTCGTGGGACTTCATGAACTTCAGGTCGCCAGGGATCTCGCTCATCAGGGACTCCGCTCTCGTACGGGCTTCAGGGGAAGGGACGGATAGTGTAGCCAAGGCCGGAGGCGCCGCCGCAACCGCCGCCGGTCGGATCGGGTCAGAGCGCCTTGCCGTCGCGGACGAACGGGAAGCGGACCACCCGCACCGGCACCTCGCGGCCGCGGATGTCGACACGCACGTCCTTGGACACGTCGCCGGCCGGCACCCGCGCGAACGCGATCGCCTTGCCCAGCGTGGGCGAGAAGGTGCCAGAGAGGATCTCGCCGTCGCCGCTGCCGGTCAGCACACGCTGGCCGTGGCGCAGCACGCCCTTCTCGTCCATCACCAGGCCGACCATCTGCCGCGGTGCGCCGTCGCGCCTGTGCTGTTCGAGCTGCGGGCGGCCGATGAAGTCGCGCCCCTCGTCCAGCGCCACGGTCCAGCCGAGCGCGGCTTCGAACGGCGATACCGTCTCGTCCATGTCCTGGCCGTAGAGGTTCAGCCCGGCCTCCAGGCGCAGCGTGTCGCGTGCGCCCAGGCCAGCCGGCTTCACCCCGGCCTGCAGCAGCGCATCCCACAGCGACAGCGCGCCGGCCTCGGGCACGATCACCTCGAAGCCGTCCTCGCCGGTGTAACCGGTGCGCGCGATGAACAGGTCGCCAAAGCGCGTGCCGGGCACATCGCGCGCGGCGAACTTGCCGAGCGCCCCGACTGCCTCCGCATCCTCGCCTTCGATCAGCCCCAGCACCCGCTCGCGCGCATTCGGCCCCTGCACCGCGATCATCGCCAGCTCCGGACGCTCGCGCACCTCGACGCCGAACGGTCCGGCCTGCGCGCCGATCCAGGCCAGGTCCTTCTCGCGCGTGGACGCGTTGACCACCAGGCGGAACCAGTCCTCGGCCAGGTAATAGATGATCAGGTCGTCGATGATGCCGCCCTGCTCGTTGAGCATGCAGGAATACAGGGCCTTGCCCGGCTGCTTGAGCTTGTCGACGGAGTTGGCGACCAGCCTGCGCAGGAAGGCGCGCACCTGCCCGCCGTGCAGGTCGACCACGGTCATGTGGCTGACGTCGAACATGCCGGCATCGCGGCGGACCTGGTGGTGCTCGTCGATCTGCGAACCGTAGTGGATCGGCATGTCCCATCCGCCGAAGTCGACCATCCGGGCGCCGAGCGCACGGTGGCTGTCGTTGAGAATGGTCTTGCGGGTCATGGCGCGATCCGGTTGCGGGAATGCGCCGATTATCCCAGATCGCACCGGCGCGGGACCGCCGCCGCCGCGCACCTCAGTGGTGGTGACCGTGGTCGTGGTGGGCGTGGCTGCCCTCACCCTCCGCGGCGGGACCGGCGTCGCAGCCGCTGCCATGGCAGTCGCCTGCGCCCTCGACCTGCAGGGTGGCGTGGTCGATGTCGAAACGCTCGCGCAGCAGGCTCGCGGCGCGCTGGCGCACGGCGTTCGGATCAACCGCCGCGCCCACCACCAGGTGCGCGGTCATCGCCGCCCGGCTGGAGGCCAGCGACCACACGTGCAGGTCGTGCACCCCTGCCACGCCGGGCAGGCGGGCCAGTGCCGTGCGCACTTCGGCCAGGTCGACGCCGTCGGGAACGCCCATCATCAGCACGTGCCCGGCCTGGCGCATCAGCGTCCAGGCGCGCGGCAGCACCCACAGCCCGATCGCGGCGGCGATGATCGGGTCGGCCAGCTGCCAGCCGGTGAAGTGGATCACCAGCGCAGCGGCGATCACGCCCGCCGAGCCGATCATGTCGGCCCACACTTCCAGGTAGGCGCCGCGGACGTTCAGGCTCTCGCCGCTGCCGGCGTGCAGCAGGCGCATCGCGATCAGGTTGATCGCCAGGCCCGCCACGCCCACCACCAGCATGCCGGTCGAGGCGACCTCGGGCGGCTGCAGGAACCGCTGCGCCGACTCCCACAGGATGTAGCCGGCCAGGCCGAACAGGAGCAGGCCATTGAGCATCGCGCCCATCGCCTCTGTGCGTACGTAGCCGAAGCTGCGTCGCGCATCGGGCGGCCGCCGCGACAGCCGCACCGCGACCAGCGCGATCCCCAGCGCGAGCGCATCGGTCGCCATGTGCGCGGCGTCCGAGAGCAGGGCCAGGCTGTTGGTCGCGAAGGCGGCGGCCAGTTCGACCAGCATGAAGGCGAAGATCAGCCCGAGCGCCCACCACAACGGCTTTTCGTGGCGGATGCTGGCGGCGCTGGCGTGGTCGTGATCGTGTCCCATGGCCGGGCACGCTAGCGATGGCGGCGGCTGTTACACAATCGCCCTCGAT
>JAEWZE010000153.1 GCA_023395465.1 Pseudomonadota bacterium | reverse complement strand
GCGCTGGCCAGCGGCCCGCGCGCGGCGCTGCTGCTGCGGGTGGTGGCCGGCCTGGCCGAATCCGAAGCCGCGGCCGTGCTGGGCATCGCCCGGCCGACCTACCGGCTGGCGCTGCAGCGCGCCCTGCCGCACCGCGACGACGGCAGCGCCGATCCCGAGGCCTGGCGCGAACTGTCCCAGGCCGCGCAGGTGGCGATCCGCGCCGTGCCGGCCGAGCGCCTGGAAACCATCGCCATGCTGCGCGATGGCCTGCGCCCCCGTCCGGTACGCCCCACGCCGCCGCCGTCCACGCGTTCGCGCGCGGGCTGGGTGTGGCCGGCGACGCTGGCGGTGGTCGCGCTCACTGCGGCCGCGCTGGCGGCGACCTGGTGGGGGCCGTGGCTGCCCCCGCCGGCGACCGACGACCAGGCCCGCATCCGCGTCGAGGACCTGCCGCCACCGGACGTGCCCGCCGCGCGCTTCGATCCGGCGCAGGCGCTGGCCGGCCATCGCGATCTCGACCTGCTCCTCGCCCAGGCCACTGGCAGCTTCGACGACGACGCCGATCCGGCCTTCGACGCCTGGCTGGTGGTCGCGCTGGCGCAGGAAGACGGCCTGCCGGCGGCGCCCGACACCACCGCGGTCGATGGCGATGCCGCCTCGCAGGAGCTGGTGGATGCGCAGCGCTAGCCCGGTCCCGGCCCTGGCGGCCCTGGCGCTGCTGTTGGCAGCCGCGGTGGCGGGCGCGCAATCGCCGGATGCGCTGCAGCGCAACGCGGCGCGGCTGGCCGCGCTCACCCCCGAACAGGGCGAAGCGCTGCAGCGGCGGCTGCAGGCGTGGGAAGCGTTGCCGGAGTCGCTGCGGCGCGAACGCCGCGAGGTCTGGGATGCGTGGCGCGCGCTGCCCGAGGACGAACGCCGGCGCATGCGCGCCGCGCGCGAGACCTGGCGCTCGCTGCCGGTCGCCGAGCAGCAGGCGCTGCGCGCCCGGTTCGACGCACTCGATGCGGGCATGGCCCGCGGCTGGCTGCTGGGTCCGGTCCTGGGCGCGGACTGGCCGCGGCTGCACGCGCTGTTCGCGCAGGTGCCGCCGGCGGAGCGCGACGTGCTGCTGCAGGTGCTGCGCGCCTTGCCGGCGCAGGCACGCGACGATCTGGCCGTCCTCGCCCAGCGCACCCCGCCGCAGGAGCGCGACGCGCTGCGCGACGCGCTGCTGGCGCAACCGCAGTCGCAGCGCGCGCAGTGGCTGCGCCGGCGCGTCGATCCCTAGTCGTTCGCCGCGACGGTGCCGCGGCCGCCGCCCTGCACGTGACGGCCCAGCGGGGCAGCAGCAGCGTCAGCATGCGCCGCACGAGTCCCGGCCGCCACGCCAGCTAGCCCGCGGACTCGCGCCCGACCCGTACGCCCGCCCCGTCAGGCAGCATTGCGCTCCCCGGTTACAGCCAGACCAGGCTGGTGATCGTGGTGAACACCGCCCCGAAGCTCAGCAGGATCGAATAGCACAGCCCGATCACGCCGAACTTGAACAGGGTCATCGGCCAGCCCTGCCCATACACGCGCTTCTGCATCAGCAGCAGGTACAGCGGCATCCAGATCCAGATCGCGGCCTCGACCAGGTCGAACGCGATCAGCGCCGCCAGCTGCGTCGGCGCCAGCCAGTGCTCCAGGCCCATGGTCACGAACATCAGCAGCAGCGCCAGGCACAGGAACGCATGGCTGTGCAGCGCCACGATCAGGTGCTCCATGTACAGCCGCCGCTTGAACACGTAGGCGACCTTGAGCATCAGCGCGAACAGCGGCAGCAGCAGGAACAGGGTCGAGGGGATCGCGCCAAGCACCGCGTCCTTGAACAGGTCGGGGTCTTCCTGCAGGCGCGGGATGTTCTTTTCCAGGCGGCCGATCTGGCGGTTGATCCAGTCGTTGGCGAAGCCGGGCAGGGAGGGGATGCGGACCGGGTTGGTCTCCGCGTCCCAGGGTTCGCTGCCGCTGAACTGCAGCCGGTGCAGGCGCGGGACGGGCGGCGGGCCCCCGGTCTGTTCGGCCTTGCGGAAGGCGGCGATGCGCTCGTCGGCCTGCGCACGGATCGCGGTCTCGGAGGCCTGCAGCGCGGCATCGGCGGTGCGCAGTCCCGTGATCGCGCCGACGTTCGGAATCCGCGCGTCGTCCTCGGCCACCGCGATCTTCGGTGCCAGTTCGGCGCGTTCGGCCGCGAGTCTGGCCAGCGCCCGGTCGCGCGCCTGTTCGACCTCGGCGACGTCGCGCGCGGTCTCGATGCCGGAATCGCCGCCCAGCTGGACCGGGTTCTCGCCGCCGAAGCTCAGGGTCAGCTTGCCGATGAAGAAGGTCACGACGGCGATGAAGAAGAACAGCCGGAACGGACTGACGTAACGGATGCGGCGTCCGGCGATGTATTCCAGGGTCAGGTAGCCTGGCCGGGCGAGCAGCGGCCACAGCGTGCGCGGCGTCCGTCCGTCCCACTCGAACACGCTGTCGAGCACGTCGCCCACCAGGCTCGAGAAATGGCGCGCCAGCCCCTTCACCGGCTGCCCGCAGGCGTAGCAGTGGTCTCCGAGCAAGGCGGTGCCGCAGTTGGCGCAGGCGACCTGCGCGGCGGGCGGGAGGCTCGGGCCTGCGGCGGCCGGCGGCGGCTGCGATGTACTCATGGCGTTGCGGTCCTCGACAGGTTCAACCCTTGCCCTCCAGTTGGCGGAGCCGGCCAGGCGTACCGCCCGGACCCCACCGGGACGGACATGCGCGCCTGCGGGGGCGCGGCGGACCCGTGCGGAGCCTGCGCCGATCCATGACGGTCACGGGACGGGCGGTTAAGATACCGGCCGCCGCCGACCCGGCGCCAGCGCGCGACATTCGATCGCTGCCGGCCGCAGTCGCGCCTCCCCCGATTCCCATGACTCCGCCCGCCCCGACGGCGCGCTTCCGCGGCGAAGTGCGCACCACCGCGGTGCTCGCCGCGCCGCTGGTCGCCGGCCACCTCGCCACCGGCCTGATCGGCTTCGTCGACAACGTCATCGCCGGCCGCCACGGCACCAATACGCTGGCCGGCGTCGCGGTCGGCACCGCCATGTTCTGGCTGCCGATGATGGTGCCGATGGGCACGCTGATGGCGCTGCCGCCGTCGGTGTCGCAACTCGATGGCGCCGGTCGCCGCGCCGAGGTCGGGCCGCTGTTCCGGCAGGCGCTGTGGCTGTCGCTGATGCTGGGGCTGCTGCTGTTCGCCTTCCTCAGCCTGTCGGTGCATGCGCTCGAACCGATGGGCATCGCGCCGGAAGTGCGGCCCACGGCCGCGGCCTTCCTGCACGGCATCCGCTGGGGCATTCCGGCGCTCACCCTGTACCTGTGCATGCGCTACCTGTGCGACGGCCTGCACTGGACGCTGCCGACCATGGCCTTCGGCTTCGGCGGGCTGCTGGTGCTGCTGCCGCTGGGCTATGCGATGACCTTCGGCGCGTTCGGCTTCCCGGAAATGGGGGCAGGCGGCCTGGGCCTGGCCTCGGCGACGATGATGTGGCTGCAGGTGGCCGGGTTCCTGGTCTACCTGGCGCGGGCGCGCAGGTTCGAGGCGCTGCGCCTGTTCGAGCGCTTCGACCTGCCGCGCCGGGAAGAGATCTCCAGCCTGCTGCGCACCGGCCTGCCGATCGGCGTGACCGTGGCGATGGAGGGCGGCCTGTTCGTGGTCACCGCGCTGCTGATCGGGCGCCTGGGCGAGCTCGAGGTGGCCGCGCACCAGATCGCGATCAACGTGGCCTCGCTGTGCTTCATGATCCCGTTCGGCCTGGCCGAGGCCACCACCGTGCGCGTCGGCCATGCGATCGGCGCCGGCCGCGGCGCCCACGGCGTGCGGCGCGCCGCCTGCGCGGGGCTGGTGCTGGTGCTGGCCACGCAGGCGCTGTCGGCGGCGGTGCTGCTGGGCTGGCACGACGCGATCGCCGCGATCTACACGCGCGACCTGGCGGTGGCCTCGCTGGCCGGGACGCTGCTGCTGTTCGCCGCGGCGTTCCAGTTCCCGGACGGGGTGCAGGTGCTGTCGGCCGGCGCCCTGCGCGGGCTCAAGGACACCCGCGTGCCGATGTTCATCGCCGCGCTCGCCTACTGGGGCGTGGGCATGCCGCTGGGCGCCGGGCTGGGCCTCGGCCTGGGCTGGGGCCCGAAGGGCATGTGGCTGGGCCTGATCGCCGGCCTGCTGGTGGCCGCGGTGCTGATGGGCTGGCGCCTGCTGCGCAGCAGCCGGCCCGGGGCCCTGCCACCCGGCCGGGTGACCAAAGGCGCATGAAAACCCCGCACGTGCCGGGTACCCTGAGCATCCGGAACAGCGAGCAAGCCCCCAAATGAGTCAAGCCCCTTCGCGTGGCCCCGTGGCCCGCGCCATCGTCGGTGTCTGGGACGGCATGAATTTCGTCCGCCGGCTGATCCTCAACCTGCTGTTCTTCTTCCTGCTGCTGCTGGTGCTGGCGGTCGTGGTGGGCGGTGGCAAGGGCCTGGCGCCGCTGGACAAGCGCACCACCCTGGTCTTCGCGCCCGAGGCGGTGCTGGTGGAGCAGTACACCTCCGATCCGATGAGCCGCTCGCTGCAGGCCAGCTTCGGCCAGGGGCCGGCGGAAGTGCAGCTGCGCGACGTGCTGAAGGTGCTGGAGGCCGCGCGCCAGGACGACAACATCGAGCGCGTGCTGCTGCGCGTGGACCGCATGGGCTTCAGCGGTTTCGCCGCGATCCGCGAGATCGGCGCGGCGATCCAGGCGCTACGCGAATCGGGCAAGCAGGTGGTCGCCTTCGGCGAGCGTTTCACCCAGGCGCAGTACCTGCTGGCCGCGCACGCCGACGAGGTCTACCTCGACCCGCAGGGCGAGGTGCTGCTGCTGGGCCTGAGCGGCTACCGCCAGTTCTACCGCGAAGGCCTGCAGGACAAACTCGGCATCGACATGCACCTGTTCAAGGTGGGCGAGTACAAGTCCGCCGCCGAGCCCTTCATCCGCGACGACGCCTCGCCCGAAGCCAAGGAGGCCGACCTGTTCTGGCGCGGCGACGTGTGGCAGCGCTACCTGGCCGACGTCGCCCGCCTGCGCGGCACCACCGCCGCGAAGCTCGCGGCCGACATCGACAGCCTGCCCGACGGCATCACCGCCGCCAACGGCGACACCGCGCAGTACGCGCTGCAGCAGAAGCTGGTCGACGGGCTGAAGACGCAGGAAGAGGTGGAGAACCTGCTGGCCGAACGTGGCGAGGCGGACGAGGATGCGCAGGGCGGCTTCCGCCAGGTCGGCTACCTCGATTACCTGCGCCACGCCGACGGCCCGCCGCGCGCCGCCGATCCGCGCCCGCAGGTGGCGGTGGTGGTGGCCGAAGGCGAGATCCTCGACGGCCGGCAGCCGCCGGGCCGGGTGGGCGGCGAATCGACCGCGGCCCTGCTGCGCGAGGCCCGCGACGACGACGACGTGAAGGCGGTGGTGCTGCGGGTCAACTCGCCCGGCGGATCGGCCTACGCCTCGGAAGTGATCCGGCGCGAGATCCTCGGCCTCAAGGCCGCGGACAAGCCCGTGGTGGTGTCGTTCGGCGACGTGGCCGCCTCCGGCGGCTACTGGATCAGCATGGACGCCGACCGCATCTACGCCGACCCGTCCACGATCACCGGCTCGATCGGCATCTTCGGCCTGATCCCGACCTTCCCGCGCGCGCTGGAGAAGATCGGCGTGCACACCGACGGCGTGGCGACCACGCGCATGGCCGGCGCCTTCGACCTCAGCCGGCCGCTGTCGCCGGAAGTGGGCCAGGTGATCCAGGCCTACATCGACAAGGGCTACCGCGATTTCATCACCCGCGCGGCCCAGGGCCGCAACCGGACCCCCGAGCAGATCGACGAGGTCGCGCGCGGCCGCGTGTGGACCGGCGCGCAGGCCATGGAGCGCGGCCTGGTGGATGAGGCCGGCGGGATCCAGGCCGCCGTGGCCGACGCCGCCGCACGGGCGCGGCTGGGCGAGGCCGGCAAGTGGCGCGTGCGCTACGTCGAACGTGCGGCGACGCCGTTCGAGAAGCTCTTCGCGGGCTTCGTGCAGGGCCGCATCGGCCAGGCCTGGATCAAGGATTCGGCGTTCGCCCGCTCGCTGCTATCGAGCGCGGTGCCGCAGGCCGAGCGCGACCTGCGCGTGCTGGAGCAGGTGCTGCAGACCCGCGACGGCGCCCCGGTCTCGGTGCTGGCGCACTGCTTCTGCGGGATCTGAGCGCGCGGGATCGCCGCGCAGGCCTCGTGCCTGTGCGGCCGCCAGCCACGCGCAGGTCGGCGCGCATCGTCCGCCTGGATCGGGCAGGCGCCTGAGGGTCACCGCATCGGGCGGTCCTCTATCGTTTCCGCACCGGTTGGCGCGCGCGCCGCAGTCCGGCGGACGCCAGCGCGCCGGCAGTGCGTGCCCGGACGCCTCAGCGTTTCACGTCCAGGCGGTCGCCGCGTACCAGCGCCATCACGTCCTGCGCATTGCAGAGGTTGAAATCGCCCGGCACCGAATGCTTGAGGCAGCCGGCGGCATGGCCGAAGCGAAGGCTTTCGGCATCGTCCCAGCCCGACAGCAGCCCGTGCAGCACGCCGGCCGCGAACGCGTCGCCGCCGCCGATGCGATCGACGATACCGGGCAGCTCGCGCGGCTCGACCTGGTGCAGGTCGCCGCCACGCGTGGCCATCAGCGCGCCGAGCGCGTGATGCTCCACGCTGGCCTGGGCGCGCGTGGTGCAGGCCAGCCGCTGCAGGCGCGGGAAGGCGTCGAAGGCGCGCCGCGCCGCGCGTGCGAAGCGCTGCGCATGCGGCGCGTCCGGCTCGGCGCCCTCGGCGCCCAGCACCACGTCGACGTCGCGGTGGTCGGCGAAGGCGATCTCCGCGCCTTCAAGCAGCGGGTGCAGGATCCGCGCCGGATCCCCGTCCCATGCCGCCCACAGCTTGGGCCGGAAGTTGCCGTCGAAAGAGACGCGCACGCCCAGCGCCGCCGCCGCGCGCACTGCCTCGGTGGCCGCGGTCGCGGTGGCCGCGCCCAGCGCCGGGGTCACCCCGGAGACGTGCAGCCAGCCGGCCCCGTCCAGCAGCGTCGGCCAGTCGTAGCTGGCGGCCGGGGCCAGCGCGAAGGCCGAGGCGGCGCGGTCGTACAGCACCTCGCTGGGCCGGTGGCCGGCGCCGGCGGCCAGGAAATACAGGCCCATGCGGCCGTCGACCGCGCGCACCGCGCGGGTGTCCACGCCGTGCCGGCGCAGTTCGCCCAGGGCGGCGTGGCCCAGCGCGTTGTCGGCGGTGGTGCCCAGCATCGCCACCTCGTGGCCGAAGCGCGCCAGCGAGACGCCGACGTTGGCCTCGGCGCCGCCAATCCGTACTTCCAGCGCGGGCGACTGCAGCAGCAGTTCGCGCCCGGGCGCCGCCAGGCGCAGCAGGATTTCACCGAAACACGCGATACGACCGGCCATGGGGTCTCCTGTCAGCGTTGCGCCCCGGAGGCCGGGACGGGTAGGGCTTTTTGCGCCGCAGCATGCTTGCGGGGAAAGGTTTTGCTAGTTTTGACCAGCGGTGTCATTCGGCCCGCTCGGCAATTCGACCAGCGACACCATACAACCGTCAGCCGTTGCAGGGCCTACGTCTGACACCACGGGAGGGGAATTATGCAAGCTGCTTCGAACGGAAAAAAGACACCGGTTACCTTGCTCGCGCTGTCCATCGGTCTCGCACTGCAGGCGCAGGTGCTGACGGCGGTGGCGCAGGACGCCGCGCCGGCGGCGGACGTCGCGCCCGCGCCGCAGGAGGACGCGCAGACCCTGGACACGATGGTCGTGACCGGATACCGCGCCAGCCTCGAGCGCGCGGTCGACATCAAGCGCGGCGAGGCGGGCGTGGTCGACGCGATCGTCGCCGAGGACATCGCCGACTTCCCCGACCTCAACCTCGCCGAGTCGCTGCAGCGCATTCCCGGCGTGTCGATCACCCGCGAGGGGGGCGAGGGCCGCAACATCTCGGTGCGCGGCCTCGGCCCGCAGTTCACCCGGGTGCGCATCAACGGCATCGAAGGGCTGGCGACGGGCGGCGGCACCGACACGTCCGGCGGCGTGAACCGCGCGCGCAGTTTCGACTTCAACACCTTCGCGTCCGAGCTGTTCACCCAGCTCGTGGTGCGCAAGACCTCGGCGGCCGAGATCGAGGAGGGTTCGCTCGGCGCGACCGTCGACCTGCGCACTGCGCGCCCGTTCGACTACGACGGCTTCACCCTGGCCGTCGGCGGACAGATGGGCTACAACACCCTGGCCGAAGAGTACGACCCGCGCGGCACGTTCCTGGTCAGCAACACCTTCGCCGACGGCCACGCCGGCGCGCTGCTGTCGATCGCCTACACCGACCGCACCGTGGTCGAGGAGGGTTCGGATTCGGTGCGCTGGTGGACCGCGCAGAACGGCACCACCAACTTCTTCGATCAGGATTCGCCGTTCCAGGCCGCGCTCGACCCCGACGTCTACCATCCGCGCATCCCGCGCTACAACAGCTACCGCCACGAGCAGGAGCGCCTGGGCATCACCGGCGCGCTGCAGTTCAAGCTCGGCGAGCGCACCGAACTGGTGTTCGACGGCCTCTACGCGCGTTTCGACGCCAACCGCTGGCAGGACAACATCAACGCGGTGTCCTTCAGCCGCACCAACGCCTCGGGCAAGCAGGAGACCATCGTCCGCGACGGCGAGATCGACAGCCGCGGCAACCTGGTCTACGGTGTGTTCGACAACGTCGACATCCGCTCGGAAGGCCGCTACGACGAACAGTCGACGGAGTTCACCCAGCTCACCGCAGCGCTCGAGCATGGCTTCAGCGACAGCGTGCAGATGAACGTGCTGCTGGGCATGTCGCAGTCCGAATACGACAACCCGATCCAGACCACGGTCATCGTCGACAAGTTCAACGTGGACGGCTACAGCTGGGACTACCGCGGCAACGACCGGCTGCCGGTGTTCGACTATGGCGACCTCGATCCGACCGACCCCACCGGCTGGACCCTGGCCGAGATCCGGCTGCGTCCGCAGTACGTCGAGAACACCTTCGACACCGCGACGATGGACCTGTCCTGGGCGGCGTCGCCGTACTTCACGGTCAAGGGCGGCGTGAACTGGAAGAGCTACGAGTACAAGAGCCGCGAATGGGGCCGCGGTACGCCCGGCAGCGGTCGCGTGGAGGGGGTCGCCGGCATCTCCATCGACGATGCGACGCTGGCGTCACTGATGCGCGAATACAACATCCGCGCCGGCAACGCGGGCCGCGCGGTGGTGCCGGACGTACAGGCCTTCGCGGCGCTGATGGGCATCCACGGCAATGCCGGGCCGTATGCGGTCCACACCGACCTGACCAACACGATCGCCAACAACCGCGCGATCCAGGAGGAGAGCCTGGGCTTCTTCCTGCAGGGCGACTTCAACTTCGACATCGGCGCGATCCCGGTGCGCGGCAACGTCGGCGTGCGGCGGGTGGACACCGAGCTGACCAGCATCGGCTGGATCGACATCAACACGCCCGGGCAGGTGGTCCACAAGTACACCGATACCTTGCCGTCGTTCAATCTCGTCGCCGAACTGACGCCCGACCTGCTGCTGCGCGTGGCGGGCGCCGAGGTGATGACGCGGCCCAACCTCGGCTTCCTCGGCATCGGCACCAGCTTCAGCGTGGCCGGCGGTGCGCGCACGGTGACCACCGGCAACCCGCGCGTCGAGCCCTTCCGCGCCAAGACCTTCGACCTCGGCCTGGAGTGGTACTTCGGCGACGGCGGCCTGGTCTCGGTGGGCGCGTTCTACAAGGACATCGACAGCTACATCCAGACCTCGCGCGAAAGCCGGCCGTTCAACACCTCGGGCCTGCCGGCCTCGCTGCTGCTGCCCGAGTGGGGCGTAACGCCGGACGACGAGTTCGTGTTCCAGCAGCCGCTCAACACTCCCGGCGGCGAACTGACCGGTTTCGAGATCGGCTACCAGCAGCCTTTCACCTTCCTGCCGGGGATCTGGAGCGACTTCGGTGTGCAGCTCAACTACACCTACGTCGATTCGGAGATCCAGTACCTGTCCTCGTCGGGTGCGCCCAGCGCCAAGGGCCCGATGGTCGGCCTGTCCAACAATGCCTGGAACGCGACGCTGTACTACGACAACGACCGGTTCTCCGCCCGCGTTTCGGCGGCGTACCGCGACGAGTACATGAACCAGGTCCCCGGCCGCGAAGGCACCGACATGGAAGGCGCGGCCGCGACGACCACGGTCGACGCCTCGCTGTCGTACAACATCAACGAGAACTTCTCGGTCTCGCTCGAGGGCCTCAACCTGACCGACGAGTGGTCGGACCTGTGGCTGGACAGCGAGCGCAACATGCCGATCGCCTACACCCACACCGGCCGCCAGTACATGGTCGGGTTCCGCTACAAGTTCTGATCCGGACCGGCCGGCCCCCCCCCCGCGGGGGCGGGGGGGGCGCGG
>JAEWZE010000137.1 GCA_023395465.1 Pseudomonadota bacterium | reverse complement strand
CGCAGCGCGCCGCGCAGGAGCTCACCGACGGCGCCTACGTCAACCTCGGCATTGGCCTGCCGACCCTGGTGGCCAACTTCATCCCCGACGGGGTGGACGTGTGGCTGCAGTCGGAAAACGGCCTGCTCGGGATCGGCCCGTTCCCCACCGAGGACGAGGTCGACGCCGACCTGATCAACGCAGGCAAGCAGACCGTCACCGCCCGGCAGGGTGCCAGCTACTTCGGCAGCCACGACTCCTTCGCGATGATCCGCGGCGGCCACATCGACCTGGCAATCCTGGGCGCGATGCAGGTGACAGACAAGGGCGACCTGGCCAACTGGATGGTGCCCGGCAAGATGGTCAAGGGCATGGGCGGGGCGATGGACCTGGTGGCCGGCGTCAAGCGCGTGGTCGTGCTGATGGAACATACGGCGAAGAATGGCGAGCACAAGATCCTGCCCGAATGCACCCTGCCGCTGACCGGGGTGGGCGTGGTCAGCCGGATCATCACGGATCTGGGGGTTTTCGATATTGCGCCAGCAGGACTCGAGGTGGTGGAGGTCGCCCCCGGGATCACTCATGCGGAGTTGGCGCAGCGGACCGGCGTCGCACTCCGTCGCCAAGGATACGCTTCAGTCAGCGTTTAACCGGCTGCCGCCGCCCGGTCTAGGCCCATAGGAGGGTCGTTCATGCTGCCAAGGTTTTCAATAACTTGGCCGTGTGATCACCTGCCGCGAGGCCGAAAAGGGAATCAGCGCGCTGGTCATGCCTGCTTCCTGCAGGGACGGCCCTGGCTTATGCTGCGAAACGCTCCGCTGGGGACGGAGTTCCTTCCATACTTCGGGACTGCAACATGCGTAAACATCTGCTCGGACTCATGATGATCGCCGGGGTGGCCGGCTGCACTTCGGAGCCGGGGGTCGAGTCGGTGAGTCCCGGCGCAGAATCGCCAGCCCAATCCAAGGCAGAGTCGCCTGCTCCGACCGCATCGTCATTGGCTTTGGCCAGGGGAGCTGCGAGCGGCTTCGCTGCGCTCCCGGATCGAGGCGAGCTGGTAGCGTACGGCGGCGCGAGGAAGACGCGTAGCTCAGGGGCCTATACCTGGCATCCTGTCTCGGTCAGCGAGACTCATGCACTGAACGCAATCGGCTCCGGTCGTCTGGTGATCAACACGCCTGAAGGCAAGCCATTGGCTCTGCGGTACGACCGTCACGAAGAGCACGCCGACGGCAACTGGACCTGGTTCGGCCGCAACTCGGACGGTGCGAGTGCTGTGATGACCTTCGGCGAGAAGGCCGTATTTGGCACGATCGTGCATGGCGACACGCGATATCGGCTGCGCAGCGACCGTACCGGTGCGTGGCTTGTCGAGACGGATCCGCGTCTGGTCGCTGCCAACGGGGGCAGGCCGCATGATGGAGACGACACCCTGCTCCCACCCGCAAGCCGCGCGCTTGCGGCCGCGGCTGCACGGCAGCTTGGCAAGAGCGGAGCCGCAGCGCAGACCTCGTTCAACAAGGCGGGCGCGGTGGTCGATCTGCTCGTGGGTTATTCGAGCACCATCGCCACCGAACTCGGCAGCCAGAATGCGGCCGTGACGCTGATGAGCAACCTGGCAGCAATGACCAATGCCGCTTATGCCGACAGTGGGGTCAACATGCGCGTGCGATTGGTGCACGTGATGCCGGTGAACTATTCGGATAACTCGCTCAACCGGGACGCGCTGCAACAGCTGACCGGCTACAACGTGGACACGCAGCAGCCGGTTACGCCAAACGCCGCGTTCAATTCCCTCCGTGCGGCTCGCAACGAGTACGGCGCCGACCTCGTTGCATTCGTTCGGCGTTATCGTGAACCGGAGCAGGATGGTTGCGGTATCGCATGGCTGCTGGGCATGAATCAGTCGGGGATTTCTGCGGCTGACGAAGCATTCGGTTACGCGGTGGTCAGCGATGGCGAAGATCCAAGTACCGACAACAACACCTACTTCTGCAGTGACTATTCGCTGGCGCATGAGCTGGGCCATTTGATGGGCCAGGCACATGATCGGGACAATGCCGCCGACGCCGGGGCGCATAGCTATTCCTATGGCTACCGCGAAGCGTCTACGTCAGGGTTCTTCACTATCATGGCCTATCCGGTCGGCGATGGTCAGGTCGAGGCGCCGTACTTCGCCAACCCCGCGGTCCGGTGGCAGAACCGTCCCACGGGTACTGCCACGGAAGACAACGTGCGCAGCATGAACCAGACCATGCCTCTGGTGTCGCAATTCCGCGCCACGGTGGTGCCGCTCCCCAACATTCGGAGCGATTTCGATGGCGACGGCAAGTCGGACATCATTTTCCGCCATGCAGGCAACGGGCAGAACGTGATCTGGAAATCCGCGAACGGCTCGACCCAGCAGGCCATGACTGCCGTGCCTAGCCAAGCTTGGGCCATCGTGGGCACGGGTGATTTCAGCGGCGATGGCAAAGCGGACGTGCTTTGGCGGAATTCGGCCAGCGGGGCCAACGCTATATGGAGGTCGGGATCGGGGGCGAGTGCAGATTCGCAGGTCGTTGCGGCCGTCCCCGATCAGAACTGGAAGGTTGCGGGGGTTGGCGACTTCAATGGAGACAATCGCGCCGACATCCTGTGGAGGCATGTTGCCAACGGCAGAAACGTGATCTGGGCTTCGGGCAACTCGGCTGCCCAGATCCCGGTGGCGACAGTGGTTGGCGGAGGTTGGTTGGTCGCAGGGGTAGGAGACTTCAACGGCGATGGTCGGGACGACATTCTCTGGCGCAGTGCTTCGAACGGCCAGAACACAATCTGGCGGTCCGGAGCCAGCAACGCCAGGCAGACGGTGGCAACCGTGTCGGACCAGAACTGGAAGGTGGCGGGCGTGGGGGATTTCGACGGAGACGGCGTAGATGACATTCTCTGGCGACACGCTGTCACAGGCGGAAATTCGATCTGGCTTGGCGGCAGCGCAGGCACGCAGCAGGCCGTCGTAAGCGTTGCTCGGGAGTGGTTCGTGGCTGCAGTTGGTGATTACGACGGTGACGGTCGGGCTGACGTGCTGTGGCGCAATTCATCCAACGGGAGCAATATTTATTGGAAGTCGGCCAATTACTCGACACGACAGGCCGTGGCAGCGGTGCCGAATCTGGCCTGGCGGGTTTATTACTGACGTATTCAGTCGGGCATGGGCCTGCATGCAGGCCCGGCTGGTATATGAGGGAGGGCACGAGTGCCCTCCCTCTGCCGCGATAGCTATACGGGAATCGACACGGATGACGGAACTGCCAAACAGCTGAAGGCCCCGTTGGAAGGCTGGAAGCGGGCGGTCAGTATCGTTCAGGCCGACCGGCTTGCTGATCGAAAGCCTTCAGCGCGTCGTTGCAGGCTCGCCTTCGAAATGCAGACCGCATTCTCGCTTCAATCCAAAGAAGCGGGTTTCTTCTTCGCAGATGCCTGCCGCCAGCGGCCGCGTCGTATGCACATCCCCGATCGACACATAGCCCTGGTCCCACAGCGGGTGGTAGGGCAGGCCGTGCCTCGAGAGGTACTGGCCGACATCGCGGTCGCTCCAGTCGGCGATGGGGTGCAGTTTCCAGCGGCCGTCCTTGCGCTCGAGGAAGTCGATGTTGGCGCGGCTGCGGCTCTGGCTGCGGCGCAGGCCGGCGATCCAGGTGCCGACGCCGAGTTCCTGCAACGCGCGCTGCATCGGTTCGACCTTGCGCAGGCGGTTGTAGCGGGTGATGCCGTCCACGCCTTCTTCCCAGATGCGGCCCATGCGGGCTTCCATCCACGCCACGCCGATCTGCGGGCGGTAGACCTTGAGGTTGAGCGACAGGCGCTCGGTCATCTCGTCGATGAAGCGGTAGGTTTCCGGGAACAGGTAGCCGGTATCGATCACGATCACCGGCAGGTCGGCGCGCTGGCTGGTGGCCATGTGCAGAGAGACCGCGGCCTGGGCACCGAAGCTTGAAGACAGCACGTGCTCGCCGGGCAGGGTGTGCAGCGCCCATTCCAGGCGCTCCTCGGCGCGGCGCGCCCCCAGCCACTGGTTGAGCTCGGCCAGTGCCTGCGGGGAGTCGGCGGCGTGGGCGGGCGTGGGCAGGTTCATGCGGGTTCTTCCACGAGCGTGCTGGCGATGGGGCCGTGGCGGCGATCCTTTTCCGGGATGTCGACCACGCCGGTGCGCAGCAGGAAATCGCCAAAGCCCTCGCCATCGAGGCGCGAGGCGGCGTAGGCGGCCAGCAGCGGCTCCAGCGAGGCGAGGATCTCGGGCTCGGTGATGTTCTCGCGGTACAGCGTGTTGAGCCGCTGCCCGCGATGGTCGGCGCCGAGCATCAGGTTGTAGCGTCCGGGCGCCTTGCCGACCAGCGCGATCTCGCCCAGGTAGGGACGCGAGCAGCCGTTGGGACAGCCGGAAATGCGCAGCAGGATCGGCGCCTCGGCCAGGCCGTGCGCTTCGAGCAGTGGCTGCAGCTTCGCGGTGAAATCGGGGAGGTAGCGTTCGGCCTCGGCCATCGCCAGGGCGCAGGTCGGCAGCGCGACGCAGGCCACGGCGCTGCGCGCGAGCGCTGTGGGTGCGCGATTTTCCGCGTCCAGTCCGTGCTGCACGACCAAGGCCTCGATGCGTGCGCGTTCGGCCGCAGGAACGCCGGCGATGACCAGGTTCTGGGTCGCGGTCAGGCGGAACTCGCCCTGGTGGATGCGCGCGATCTCGCGCAGGCCGGTGAGGTGCGGGGCGCCCGGACGGTCGGCGATGCGCCCGGACGGCAGCGACAGGGTCAGGTGCCAGCGCCCGTCCTCGCCCTCGACCCAGCCGAAGCGGTCGCCGTTGTGGTCGAAATGGAAGGCACGCGCGGGCTCGAGGCGGAAGCCGGCGCGCTCTTCCATCTGCGCGACGATGGCGTCCAGGCCGTGGTCGTCGATGGTGTACTTGAAGCGCGCGTGCTTGCGTTCGACGCGGTCGCCGAGGTCACGCTGCACGGTGACTGCGGCCTTCGCGATCTCGAGCACCCGCTCCGGCGGCACGAAGCCGATGACGTTGGCCAGTCGCGGATAGGTCCTGGGGTCGCCGTGGCTCGCGCCCATGCCGCCGCCGATGGCGACATTGAAGCCGGCCAGTGCGCCGTTGTCGTCGACGATAGCGATCAGGCCGAAGTCGTTGGCCAAGACGTCCACGTCGTTGAGCGGCGGCACCGCGACGGCCATCTTGAACTTGCGCGGCAGGTAGGCGGCGCCGTAGATCGGGTCTTCCTCGCGACCGCTGTCGGCCAGCTTCTCCTGGTCCAGCCAGATCTCGTAATAGGCACGCGTCCGGGGCAGGAAGGCCTCGGACAGCTGCTGCGCCCACTCGTAGACCTGTGCGTGCAGTCGCGATTGCAGTGGGTTGCTTGCGCCGAGCACGTTGCGGTTGACGTCGCCGCAGGCCGAGACGGTGTCGAGCGCGGCGGCATTGATCGCCTGCATCGTCGCCTTCAGCTCGCGCTTGATCACGCCGTGGAACTGGAAGGTCTGGCGGGTGGTGACGCGCAGCGAGTCGTTGGCCCATGTGGTCGCGATGGCGTCGAGCTTGAGCCACTGTTCGGGCGTGAACACGCCGCCCGGCGCGCGGATGCGGATCATGAACTGGTGCGCGGGCTCGAGCTTCTGCCGGCGGCGCTCGTCCCGGATGTCGCGGTCGTCCTGCTGGTAGCTGCCGTGGAACTTGACCAGGCGCTGGTCCTCGAACGACAGCGAGCCGGTGACCGGATCGGCCAGCCCCTCCAGCAGGGTGCCGCGCAGGCCGAGGCTGCGGGTCTTGATGTCTTCGACGGAAGGATGGCTCATGGGGCAGGGATTCGGAATTGGGAATTTGGAACAGGGAATCGGAATCGATGGGAGCGGTCAGGGAGCGGAGTTCGGATGCCTGGGCGTCGATGGATCAGCGGAGCGCAACACCCGCTCTCCGAATCCCCAATCCCGACTCCCGAATCCCTGCCCTCAATACACATCGCGGCCGTAGCGCCCTTCGGCCTGCAGGCGGGTGAGGTATTCGGCGGCCGCTTCTGCATCGCCGCCGTTGTGCGCGGCGACGATGTCCAGCAGCGCCGCGTGCACGTCCTTGCCCATCGCGATCGCGCCGCACACGTACAGGTGCGCGCCGCCCTGCAGCCAGTCGTAGACGTCCCGACCCTGTTCGCGCAGCCGGTCCTGCACGTAGACCTTCGCGGCCTGGTCGCGCGAGAAGGCCAGGTCCAGCCGGTGCAGCTCCTTGCGCTGCAGCGCGTCCTGCCACTCGGTCTGGTAGAGGAAGCCGGTGTTGAAGTGGCGCGCGCCGAAGAACAGCCAGTTGCGGCCGCCCGCACCGGTTTCCGCGCGTTCCTGCACGAAGCCACGGAACGGTGCCACGCCGGTGCCCGGGCCGATCATGATGATGTCGCGCGAGGCGTCGGCCGGAACGCGGAAGCGCTCGTTGGGTTCGATGTAGACCGGCACCTGGCCGCCGTCCTCCAGCGCGGCAAGGAAGCCGCTCGCCGCGCCGACGTGTTCGTGGCCGTGGGCGCTGTAGGCCACGACGTCCAGGGTCAGGTGCGCCTCCTCGCCGACGCGCTTGCGGCTCGAGGCGATGGAGTACAGCCGCTGCGCCTGCGGCCGCAGGGCGGCCAGCAGCGATGCCGCGTCCCAGTCCGCCGGCCAGCGCCGCAGCACGTCGGCCAGCTGGTGGTCGGCGAGCAGCGCGGCGAAGCCGGGATTGCCCGGTTCGAGCAGCTGCTGCAGTTCCGCAGCCCCCGAACGTTCGGCGAGTGCGGTGAGGGCGGGCCGCGAGAGCCGGCTCAGCTCGCGACGCGTGGCCAGCCACTCGGACAGCGCCAGCGTATCGCCATCGAGGCTGACCGTGGCATCGCCGTCCAGGCCCGTGGCTTCCAGCACCGGCGCGACCAGCGCCTCGGGATTGCGGTGGCGGATGCCGAGCGCATCGCCGGGCTCGTAGGCCAGGCCCGAGCCATCCAGCGACAGCTCCAGATGGCGCACGTCCTTGTCGACCGTGCCGTAGCGGCGAAAGCCCGTGCCGCGGAACTCGCGGCCGCTGAGCGACTGGTTGGCCAGCACTTCGGCCGGGAACGGGCGCTCGTGCGACCAGCTGGCGGCGGGGCGCAGCGGGGTGACGGTGGCCACGTGCGCCGTGGCGCCGGACGCGGCCGGCTTGAGGTGCTCGCGCGCCTGCGCAAGGGCGGCGTCGCGCCAGGGCGCGGCGACCGTGTCGATGTCCAGATCGGCCAGGCCCGGATCGGCCACGCGCTGCGCGCCGAGTTCGGCCAGGCGGGCGTCGATCCGGCGCGCGATCCCGCAGAAGTCCGCGTAGCTGGTATCGCCCAGGCCGAGCACCGCGAACTTCAGGTCCGGCAGTTTCGGCGCGCGACGTCCCTGCAGGAACTCGACGAAACCGATCGCGTCGTCGGGCGGATCGCCCTCGCCCTGGGTGCTGATCACCACGTAGAGCAGGCGCTCGCCGGGCAGTTCGCGGGTCGCGTAGGCGTCGGCGCGCACCAGGCGCGCGGGCAGGCCGGCCGCCTGGACCTTGTCCAGCAATGCCTCGGCCGCGCGACGCGCATTGCCGGTCTGGCTGCCGTAGAGGATGGTCAGGCGGGCGCCGTCGGCCGCATCGGCGCGTGGCGCCGACGCCGCGACGGCAGGCGCGGCACCGCGGCTGGCCAGGCCGGCCGCATAGCCCGACAGCCACCACAGGCCGGCCGGCTCCAGCCCCTGGGTGAGGCGGAACAGCGCATCGGCCGTGTCCTGGGGAAACGGCAGCGCAGGCAGTGCGGCGGGTGCGGACATCCTTGCGACGGTCCTTCTTGACTGTGCGGCACAGCCTACGGGGCGTGCGCGCGGCGCCGGAAAGGATCGACGGTTATGCAGTCATGCCGTGAGGTGATTTACATGCGCGGCGGGGGCGCTCGCTACAATCGCCGCCGACATGAGCCTTCCCGATCCCGCTTCCGTGCCGGCGCCTGCCGCGACTACCGACCTCGACCGGCTCGAGGCCGAGAGCCTGCACATCCTGCGCGAGGTCGCGGCCGAGTGCCGCAACCCGGTGCTGCTGTACTCGATCGGCAAGGACAGTTCGGTGCTGCTGCACCTGCTGCTCAAGGCCTTCGCGCCGGCGCTGCCGCCGATCCCGCTGCTGCACGTGGACACGACCTGGAAGTTCCGCGAGATGATCGCCTTCCGCGACCGCCGCGCCGCCGAGACGGGCATCGAGCTGCGCGTGCACATCAATCCCGACGGCGTGCGCGACGGCGTCGGCCCGTTCAGCCACGGCGCCAGCGTCCACACCGAGGTGATGAAGACGCTGGCGCTCAAGCAGGCGCTCGAGGCTGGCGGCTACGACGCCGCGATCGGCGGCGCGCGCCGCGACGAGGAGAAGTCGCGTGCGAAGGAGCGCGTGTTCTCGTTCCGCGACGCGGCGCACCGCTGGGACCCGCGCCGCCAGCGCCCGGAGCTGTGGAACCTCTACAACGCGCGCGTGGGCCAGGGCGAGAGCGTGCGCGTGTTCCCGCTGTCGAACTGGACCGAACTGGACGTCTGGCATTACGTGCGTCGCGAGAACATCGACGTGGTGCCGCTGTACTTCGCGGCCGAACGGCCGGTGGTGCGCCGCGACGGTACCTGGATCATGGTCGACGACGAGCGCTTCGTGCTGCGCGACGGCGAGCGGGTCGAGCAGCGCCGCGTGCGCTTCCGCACGCTGGGCTGCTATCCGCTGACCGGCGCGGTGGAATCGGACGCGACCGACCTGGACGCGGTCATCGCCGAGATGGAAACCAGCGCGCTGTCGGAGCGCGCCGGCAGGCTGATCGACCATGCCGACGGGGATTCGATGGAAAAGAAGAAGCGGGAAGGTTATTTCTGAGTGGAGCCGGGATTCGGGAGTCGGGATTGGGGATACGGGAAAGCGGGACGCCATGTGGCGACTCAGCCAACGATGCGGTCGGGCGGATCCGGAGGAGACAGTGAGTAACGTGGCCATCGAACATCAGGAAGCCGGTTTTCACCGCCTTTCCGAATCCAGAATCCCGACTCCCGAATCCCGGTTTTTGCGCCTGATCGCCTGCGGCAGCGTCGATGACGGCAAGAGCACCCTGATCGGGCGCCTGCTGCACGAGGCCGGGCGCGTCCCCGACGACGAACGCGCCGCGCTGGCGCGGGCCAGCGCCTCGCACGGCACGCGCGGCGGCGAGATCGACTACGCGCTGCTGCTCGATGGCCTGGACGCCGAGCGCGAGCAGGGCATCACCATCGACGTGGCCTGGCGCCACCTGCAGACGGCCAGGCGCCGCTTCCTGATCGCCGACTGCCCCGGCCACGTGCAGTACACGCGCAACATGGCGACCGGCGCCTCCCAGGCCGACCTGGCCATCGTGTTGGTCGATGCCACCAGGGGCCTGCTGCCGCAGACCTTCCGCCACGTCGCGATCCTGTCGCTGTTCGGCGTGCGCCACGTGCTGCTGGCGGTGAACAAGATGGATCGCGTCGGCTACGACCGGTCGGTCTTCGATGCGATCGCCACGCGCTTCGGCGCACACGCGGCCCGGCTGGGCGTGCCGGACGTGGTCGCGATCCCGGTGGCCGCCGCGGTCGGCGACAACATCACCACGCGTTCGACGTCGATCGACTGGTACGCCGGGCCGAGCGTGCTCGAGCATCTGGAAAGCGTGGAGATCGCCAGGCCCGATCCCGGGCTGCCGCTGCGCCTGCCGCTGCAGTCGGTCCTGCGCGACGCCGAAGGTGGCCGCTGGCTGGCCGGCACCATTGCCGCGGGCACGCTGCGCGTGGGCGATGCGGTGCGGGTGGAGCCGGCCGGCGCCGCCAGCCG
>JAEWZE010000113.1 GCA_023395465.1 Pseudomonadota bacterium | reverse complement strand
ACGAGCTGCAGGTCGACTACCGCGGCGAGGCCGAGACCCTGGCCTTCCTGCACGCGCACATCGCCGAACGCGGCGCCAGCGCCGAGACCATCCCCTTCAGCGTCGAACAGATCCGCGACCTGTTCCTGCAGCGGCTGGTGGTCGACTACGACCACGTGTTCTGCATCACCGTCACCAGCACGCGCAGCCAGATCTTCGAGAACGCGCGCCAGGCCAGCTACGCGATCCTCAACGACTACCGGCCCACGCGCGCCGCGGCCGGCCACAACACGCCGTTCGCGCTGCGCGTGATCGACAGCCAGAACCTGTTCTCGGCGCAGGGCATCCTGCCGGTCGAGGCGGTGCGGCTGCGCGCGGCGGGCGAGGGGCCGGGCCGCATCCGCGGGCGGCTGGAACACCTCGCGCTGCACACCTACGGCTACCTGGTGCCGCGCGACCTGTACTACATCCGCAACCGCGCGCGCCACAAGGGCGACCGCAGCGTCAGCCTGTTCAGCGCCGCGCTGGGGACCGCGCTGGACATCAAGCCGGTGCTGCGCGGCTGGCGCGGCGACACCGCTCCGGTCGCCAAGATCAAGGGCTTCGATCCGGCGGTGCGCGCGCTGTTCGAGTTCGCCACGCGCCGCGTCGAGGCCGGCCTGCTCACCCCCACCCTGTGCCTGTGCTACGGCGGCGAGCTCGACGAGATGCGCGCCATGCCCGGCTACGACACGCTGCTCGGCGCCTGCGCCGAACGCGGCATCGAGGTGTTCGAAACGGTGATGAGCCTGACCGGCATGGTCAATGTCGGCAAGGGCGCGGTCTGCGTCGGCTTCGCGGCCGATCCGCACGAGTTCGCCTGACCGCGACGCATCGTCGACGCGGCGCTGCTAGTCTGGCGGTCTCCGTCCACAGGCGCGTGCCCATGTCCGTCCGTTACCTGATCCGCCTGCCCGACCCCGAACGGGTCCGCGCGTCCGGCGAGTTCGCCTTCCGCTCGCAGAGCGCCGAAGGCATGGCATCCGAACTGCAGGACGCGCTGCGCGGCGACGCGCTGTTCCAGCGCTGGCGCGCGACCCAGGACGACCCGGATTCGGTCGATCCCGCGCTCGGCGTCACCGATGCCGCGGCGGTGGTGGAAGGCCGGCAGCACGACCTGCACATCGACCTGGTGGCCGACACCGCGATTGCCGGGACGGTGTTCAAGCACCGCATGCGCCTGCTCGCCGGCGCCACCTGGGAACTGCGCGACGTGCGCACCGGCTGAGTGCGCCCTCCCGTCCTGCTGTCGTGGAGTGGCGGCAAGGATGCGGCCTGGACGCTGCACCGTCTGCGCGCGGCCGGCGAGGTGGAGGTCGTGGGCCTGCTCGCGACGCTGGACGCGGACGCGCGCGCTTCGATGCAGGGCGTGCGGGCAAGCGTGCTGCGGGCGCAGGCGCGGGCGGCCGGCCTGCCGCTGCTCGAAGCGCCCCTGCCGCCCGCCGCTTCGAACGCAAGCTATGAGCAGGCGATGGCCGCCGCGCTGGACGAGGCGGCGCGACGCTGGCCGGGCCTGGAGACGCTCGCGACCGGCGACCTGCTGCTCGAGGACCTGCGCGAATGGCGCGAGGCGAGCCTGTCGCGGCTGGGCTGGCGGCTGTCCACGCCGCTGTTCGGCGAGGACACCGCCGCGCTCGCGGCCGGGATGCTGCACGGCGGCCTGCGCGCATCGTTGTGCTGCGTGGATACGCAGCAGCTGGATGCCGCGTTCGCCGGTCGCGGCTTCGATGCGGCATTGCTGCAGGCGCTCCCGGACGGAATCGACGCCTGCGGCGAGTACGGCGAGTTCCACACCTGCGTGTACGCCGGGCCGATGTTCGGTGCGCCGCTGCCGCTGGCACGGGGCGACACCTGGTTGCGCGACGGCCGCTTCGCGATCACCGACTTCGCGCTGGCGGCGGCCGGGGACTGAGCCGGGCCTGCGCACGCGCCGCGCGGCCTGCACGCAGGACCCGTCAGTCCAGCGTGTAGCCCACGCGGAATCCGCCCCAGTGGCGACCGTGGACGAACACCGGCACCGACAGGTCGAACATGATCTGCCCGGTGTCGCGGCGGTAGACCTGCAGGCGGTAGGGGTCGGTATGCGCGCCGACGCTGCGGCCGACGCGGTCGGAGAAGATGCGCTTGGTGCGGTTGCCGACCAGGTCGCGCGCGCGGTCGCCGGTCAGCGGCTGGCAGAAGCGGTCGTTGTGGGTGGGCACGTAGCCGTCTGGATTGGCGCTGATCGCGAACACGATCCACGGATGCGCGGCGGCCACCGGCTCCTGCAGCGGCGGCAGCAGTTCGTCGCACAGAGTGTCGAACGGGGTTTCGTACTTGGCCGGCTCCACGCCGGCGATGGCGGCGTAGTCGCGCGAGAACAGCGCTTCATCCTCGATCCAGCCCTGTGCCAGCGCCTCCTCGAAGGTGGCGCCGATCGACCGGGAGGTCTCGTGCGCCAGCTCCAGCACGCGCGCGTGGCGCGGCTCGCGCAGCGGATCGGCCGGCAGCCGGAACAGGCCGACGCAGTCGTGCAGTGCGTCGGCGCCGGCACCCAGCGCCTCGCTGCGCTCGGCCACCTTGGCGGCGTGTTCGAGGTTGCTGCGGCCCAGTTCGGCCACCTGCCCGACCGCGCGGTCGATGTCGGCGATCGCATCGCCCTGCTGGACAATGCCGCCGGCGACGGTCTCGATCGCCGCGCTGGCACGGCCCAGCAGGCCGCCGATGCCGCCCAGCACCTGCTCGGTGCGGGCGGCCGAAGCGGCGCCCTCGCCCAGCGCGTCGCTGTTCTCGCCGATGATCCGGCGCACGTCGCGCGCGGCTTCCGCGGCGCGCTCGGCCAGGCGCCGGATCTCGGTCGCCACCACCGCGAAACCGCGGCCGGCGGGTCCGGCATGCGCGGCTTCGATGCTGGCGTTGAGCGACAGGATGTTGGTCTGGAACGCGACCGAGTCGATCACCTCGATCACGTCGTTGGCGCGGGCCGAACTCTTCTGCACGGCGGCCATGGCCCCGGCCAGGGCGCGCGCGGCCGCGGCGCCCTCGCGCGCGCTGTCGTCGGCGCTGGCGGCGACTTCGGTCACCGTCCGCAAGTCGCCGCGCAGGCCTTCCAGGCCGGCGAGCAGCTGGCGGGTCGAGGCCACCACCGTCTCCAGCGCGTCCACCTGCGCCTGCGACTGGCGCACCAGTTCGTCGTTCTCCGCGACCACATGCGGCACTTCGGCCGCGACCTGCAGCGACAGGCCCACCGCCTGCCGGATCGCCTCGGCCAGGTTGCCGAAGCCGGCGGCGAGGCGGCGGACCGCGGGCTGGTCCTCCTGGCCGGCATCCAGGCCCAGGTCGAGCTCGCAGGCGGCCAGGCGGTCACCGACCATGGCCAGCAGTCGCGCGGCCTGGCCATGATCTTCGGGCGGTGCGGGAGCCGCGACGGGTGCGGCCGCCCGCTCGCGCCACAGCGCGGCGCTTTCGGCATCGGGCAGCGACAGCAGCCAGCCGCCGCCATCGCGGTCGAGCTGGTAGCACACCCGTCGCGCGGGATCGGGGCCAGGGGCCACCCAGACGCCTTCGTCGCCGGACAGGTTGCCCGGCGCGAGGCCCCAGATGCAGTCGCACGACAGCGTCGTCGGATCGGCGCCGGGCAGGTCGAGCAGGTCCACGGCGGCGCGGTTGAGCGCCAGCACGCGCCCGTCGGCGGCGAGCCGGATCAGCGCGACCGGCGCATCGGGCAGCGCCGGCAGGCAGGCAAGACTTGGATCCTCGAACGCTGGCATGACCCCTCCCCGGGGTTGTACCTGTCCTGTAACGGCCGCCGTCGAGGGTCCTTGAGCGGCGCCGGGGAAGGGCCGGCGCTCGCGGCTCAGCCGCGCAGCGCCCGGGCATGGTGGGCGATGTGCTCGCCGATGAAGCTGGCGATGAAGTAGTAGCTGTGGTCGTAGCCGGGGCGGATGCGCAGCTCGAGCGGATGGCCCGCCGCCTCGCACGCGGCCTGCAGCAGCTGCGGGCGCAGCTGGCCGTCGAGGAATTCGTCGTCGCCGCCCTGGTCGACGAGCAGCGGCAGGCGCTCGGGGGCGGATTCCACCAGTTCCACCGCGTCGTAGCGCTTCCAGGTTTCGCGGTCGTCGCCCAGGTAGGCGGCAAAGGCCTTCTGGCCCCAGGGCACCTGGCTCGGCGCCACGATCGGGGAGAACGCCGACACGCTGCGGTAGCGGCCCGGATTGCCCAGCGCGATGGTCAGCGCACCGTGCCCGCCCATCGAATGGCCGCTGATCGCGCGGCGGTCGCCGGCAGCCGGATCGGACTCCACCCAGGCCGGCAGCTCGTCGACGATGTAGTCGTACATGCGGTAGTGCTTCGCCCACGGATCCTGGGTGGCGTTGAGGTAGAAGCCCGCGCCCTTGCCCAGGTCATAGCCCTCGGCGTCGGCGACGTCGTCGCCGCGTGGACTGGTGTCGGGCGCGACCAGGATGATCCCGTGCTCGGCGGCGTAGCGCTGCGCGCCGGACTTGGTGATGAAGTTCTGCTCGTTGCAGGTCAGGCCCGAGAGCCAGTACAGCACCGGGCAGGGGCCCTGCTGCGCCTGCGGCGGGAAGTACACGCCGACGGTCATGTCGCAGCCGAGGACCTCGGAGCGGTGGCGGTAGACGTCCTGCCAGCCGCCGAAGCAGGCGCGGTGTTCGATGCGTTCCATGGGTTCCTCCTGAAGATCTGTCAGTGGGTGCGGGCTGCGCGGCTCACGCCGTGGCGGCGCCCTGCATGCGGGCCGAGTCGAGGACGAGGCGGCCGCTGGCGCATGGCACGGCCCTCGCCAGCGCGGCCGCCACGTCCGCCGCGGCGATGCCGCGCAGGCGTGCCGGGAGCAGCGGCCGCAGCCAGCGCTCGAACCCTGCGGCCAGGCGTTCGCCGCGGCGCCGCGGCTGGCCGAGGCGCTCGCGGTCGCCGAGCAGCAGCGACGGCCGGGCGATCACCAGCGCATCGAGCGGCAGCGACACCAGCGCGTCCTCGAGCTCGCCCTTGGTCCGGCTGTAGAAGACGCGCGAGCCGGCATCCGCGCCCATCGCGCTGACCAGGCCGATGCGACGCGCCCCGGCAGCCAGCGCCGCGCGGGCGACGGCGAGGTTGGCGTCGAAGTCGACCGCGCGGAACGCGGCCCGGCTGCCCGCCGCGGCGATCGTGGTGCCGAGCGCGAGGTAGGCCTCGTCCACTGCCGGCAGCGCCGGCAGGCGGTCGAACGCGACCACGTGCGCCTGCAGCTTCGGCGCGTCGAAATCCAGCGGCCGGCGCACCAGCGCGTGCACCCGGGCCACGCCCGGATCGGCGCACAGGCGCGTCGCCAGCGCGCGTCCCACCAGTCCGCTGGCGCCGGCCAAGAGCGCGACGCGTCCGCGCGCGTCCTGGCCGTTGCCCTCGCCCGCGTGCATGGCTGCGACCTCAGTAATGGATGACGGTGCGGATCGACTTGCCCTCGTGCATCAGGTCGAAGGCCTCGTTGATGCGCTCCAGCGGCAGGGTGTGGGTGACGAAGGGCGCCAGCTGGATGTCGCCGCGCATCGCGTCCTCGACCATGCCGGGCAGCTGGCTGCGGCCCTTGACCCCGCCGAAGGCGGTGCCCAGCCACTTGCGGCCGGTGACCAGCTGGAACGGACGCGTCGAGATCTCCTGCCCCGCGCCGGCCACGCCGATGATCACGCTCTGGCCCCAGCCGCGGTGCGCGCATTCGAGCGCGGCGCGCATCACGTTGACGTTGCCGATGCACTCGAAGCTGTGGTCCACGCCCCAGCCGGTCATCTCCACGATCACCTGCTGGATCGGCCGGTCGTGGTCCTTCGGGTTCACGCAGTCGGTCGCGCCCATCCCACGCGCGAGTTCGAACTTGGACGGATTGGTATCGATGGCGATGATGCGGCCGGCCTTCGCCTGCTTCGCGCCCTGGATCACCGCCAGGCCGATGGCGCCGAGGCCGAACACCGCGACCGTGTCGCCTTCGGCCACTTTCGCGGTGTTGTGCACCGCGCCGATGCCGGTGGTCACGCCGCAGCCGAGCAGGCAGGTGTGCTCGGGATTGGCCTCGGGGTTCACCTTCGCCAGCGACACCTCGGCCACCACCGTGTACTCGCTGAAGGTCGAGCAGCCCATGTAGTGGTAGACCGGCTGGCCGTTGTAGGAAAAGCGCGTGGTGCCGTCGGGCATCACGCCCTTGCCCTGGGTGGCGCGCACCGCGACGCAAAGATTGGTCTTGCCGGACTTGCAGAACAGGCACTCGCCGCACTCGGCGGTGTACAGCGGGATCACGTGGTCGCCGGGCTTGACGCTGGTGACGCCCTCGCCCACTTCCACCACGATGCCCGCGCCCTCATGTCCCAGCACCGCCGGGAACACGCCTTCGGGATCCTCGCCCGACAGGGTGAATGCATCGGTGTGGCACAGCGCGGTGTGGGTGATCTTCACCAGCACCTCGCCGGCCTTCGGCCCTTCCAGGTCGAGTTCGACGATCTGCAGCGGCTGGCCTGCTTCGAAGGCGACGGCGGCACGGGTTTTCATGGCTTGGCTCCTGCAATGCGGTTGTGTCGGAAGGTCGCGGCACGGCCGCGGCCCTGAGGGGAATTCACTTCAGGTACGAGCGGATCAGCCCGGTCATCTCGGCCACGCGGGCGGCACGCTCGTCGTCGCCGTGCGCGGCCTGGCCGAACTGCTCGCGCAGGTGCGACTCGAGCACCTCGCTCATCAGCCCGTTGACCGCGCCGCGGATCGCGGCGATCTGCTGCAGCACCGGCGCGCAGTCGGCGCCGGCTTCCAGCGCGCGATCCAGCGCATCGCACTGGCCACGGATGCGGCGCACGCGGGCAAGAACCTTCTTTTTCTCTTCCGGCGAGTGCGGCATGCGGGCACCGGCGTGGATAGTGGGGGGCAGTATACCAGTCTTGACCGGAGGGGTCGGCCATCCCGGGCCTCCCTTGCGGCGTTTCCACGCAGCTGCGGCAGGCCGCCCCTCCGCCCATGGCGAGCGCTAGACTCCGACGCATGCCCCGGACCCCGCTGCTGCCTGCCGCGATCTTCCTGCTGGCCGGATGGCTGTCGGGCGCGCACGCGCAGGACCCGTCCGCCGCCGCAGGCCCCACCGCACCTGACCGCGGCGCGGTGCCGCTCGACCACCTGCCCGCGCTGCGCGGTGACTACTTCCCGCTGGTGGACGAGGCCAGCGGTCGCAGCCACCACGTGTACGTGCGCCTGCCCGAAGGCTACGAGGCCGCGCCCGAGCGCCACTGGCCGGTGGTGGTCCTGCTCGATGGCGACAGCCTGTTTCCGCTGCTCGCGCCGACCCACCTGTTCCTGACCTATGACGAAGGCCTGCCCGACGCCATCGTGGTCGGCATTGCCTACGGCAGCTTCGATCCGGCGATCAACCGGCGGAACTACGATTTCACCGCCGCGGGTGCCGACACGGCGTCGGACCAGGGCGGCGCCGAGACGTTCCACCGCTTCCTGGCCGGGCGCCTGCTGCCGGCGGTGGAATCGCGCTATCGCGCCGATCCGGCGCGGCGTGTCCTGCTCGGGCAGTCGCGCGCAGGCTACTTCGTGCTGTGGTCGGCGCTGCACGATCCGGACCTGTTCTGGGGCCGGATTGCCAGCAACCCGGCTCCGGCGCCGGCGCGCGAGCAGCTGTATCGCAATCCGGCGTCGCACCGTCGCGACGACCTGGGCGTCGTCGTGGCCAGCGGCGCACGCGACACCGCCGCCCGCGTGGCGCATGCGAAGGAGTGGGCGGC
>JAEWZE010000011.1 GCA_023395465.1 Pseudomonadota bacterium | reverse complement strand
GCGCTGGCGCGTGGCCATCACCGCGGGGATTCGGGATCGGGGATGAGGGATTCGTAAGCGCCGCCCCGATCCTGCCCACGCTTTCATCCAATCGTCCAGAGACTCCCCCATGTCCCAGCACTCCGCTTCCCCGAATCCCGAATCCCGAATCCCGAATCCCGTGGCGGCTGAAAGCCGCGACATCGTCCTCGCCTTCTCCGGCGGGCTCGACACCAGTTTCTGCGTGCCCTACCTGCAGGAGCGCGGCTGGGCCGTGCATACGGTGTTCGCGGACACGGGCGGCGTCGACGCCGACGAGCGCGCCTTCATCGAGAAGCGCGCAGCCGAGCTGGGCGTGGCCAGCCACGTCACCGTCGACGGCGGCCCCGCCATCTGGAAAGGTTTCGTCAAGCCGTTCGTCTGGGCCGGCGAGGGCTACCAGGGCCAGTACCCGCTGCTGGTCTCGGACCGCTACCTGATCGTCGACGCCGCGCTCGGGCGCGCGGCCGAACTCGGCACCAACGCCATCGCCCACGGCTGCACCGGCATGGGCAACGACCAGGTGCGCTTCGACCTGGCGATCAAGGCCCAGGGCAGCTACCGCATCGTGGCGCCGATCCGCGAGATCCAGAAGGAACACACCCAGACCCGCGCCTACGAGCAGGCCTACCTGGAGGAGCGCGGCTTCGGCGTGCGCGCCAAGCAGAAGGCCTACACCATCAACGAGAACCTGCTGGGCGTGACCATGTCCGGCGGCGAGATCGACCAGTGGGAGACCCCGGGGGAGGGCGCGCGCGGCTGGTGCGCGCCGCGCAGCGCATGGCCGGTCGAGCCGCTTACCGTGAGCCTGCGCTTTGCCGGCGGCGAAGCGGTGGAGCTCGACGGCAAGACCCTGCCGGGCGAGCAGATCCTGGCCAAGCTCAACCGCCTGTTCGCGCCCTACGGCGTGGGCCGGGGCATGTATACCGGCGACACGGTGATCGGCCTCAAGGGCCGGATCGTGTACGAAGCGCCGGGCCTGGTCGCGCTGCTGGCCGCGCACCGCGCGCTGGAGGAAGCGGTGCTGTCCAAGCAGCAGAACCGCTTCAAGCCCGAGGTCGCGCGCAAGTGGGTGGAGCTGGTGTACGAGGGCTTCTACCACGACCCGCTCAAGACCGACCTGGAAGCGTTCCTGGCGTCGTCGCAGGCAATGGTCGAGGGCGAAGTGGTGCTTGAGACCCGCGGTGGCCGCGTCGATGCCGTGGCGGTCAAGTCGCCGCGCCTGCTGCATTCGAAGGGCGCCACCTACGCCCAGTCCGCCGACTGGGGCGTGGAGGAGGCGGAAGGCTTCATCAAGCTGTTCGGAATGAGCAGCACTCTCTGGGCCGAGGTCAACCGCTGACGTGAGCGCGGCAGCCGTCGCCATCCATCCGCGCAGTGCCGGCATGACGGGCTGCCGTCCTTCCGGCGGACTCCCGGAGCCGGCACGCGCCCGGCAGACACCGATCACGCCGCCGCGGCGGCCGACTGAAGCGATCCGATGAACGACCTGCTCCAATCCACCCTCGCGCACCTGGAACGGCTGGTGTCCTTCGACACCCGCAATCCGCCGCGCGAGATCGGCACCGGCGGCATCTTCGATTACGTGCGCGCGCAGCTGCCCGGCTTCCGCGTGGAGGTGGTCGACCACGGCGCGGGCGCGGTGTCGCTGTTCGCGGTGCGCGGCAACCCGACGCGGCTGTTCAACGTGCACCTGGATACGGTTCCGTCGTCGCCGCACTGGAGCGCCGACCCGCACGTGCTGCGCGTGGACGGCGAGCGCGCGACGGGCCTGGGCGCCTGCGACATCAAGGGCGCGGCCGCCGGGCTGATCGCCGCCGCCCAGGTGACGCGGGGCGATGCCGCCTTCCTGTTCACCAGCGACGAGGAGGCTAACGACGCACGTGGCGTCGCCGCCTTCCTGGCTTCCGACCACGGCTTCGGCCATGTGGTCGTCGCCGAGCCGACGCAGTGCGAGGCGGTGCTGGCGCATCGCGGCATCAGTTCGGTGCGCATGGCCTTCCGCGGCCGCGCCGGACATGCCTCGGGCGCCGGCGCGCTGGATGCGAGCGCGGTGCACCACGCGGTGCGCTGGAGCAGCCGCGCGCTCGATTTCGTCGGCATGGAATCGCACCGCCGCTTCGGCGGGCTGACCGGGCTGCGCTTCAACATCGGCCGCATCGACGGCGGGATCAAGGCCAACGTGATCGCGCCCGCGGCCGAGCTGCGCTTCGGCTTCCGGCCGCTGCCCTCGCACGACATCGACCAGCTGCACGCGGCCTTCCGCGGCTTCGCCGCGCCCGAAGGGCTGGACGCCTACGAAGAGACGTTCCGCGGACCCTCGCTTCCGGCCGGCGACGTCGCCGCGGCGGAGGATCGCCGCTTGGCCGCGCGCGACCTGGCCGACGAGCTCGGCCTGCCGATCGGCAACGCGGTGGACTTCTGGACCGAGGCTTCGCTGTTTTCCCAGGCCGGCCTGACCGCACTCGTGTTCGGCCCGGGCGACATCGCCCAGGCGCATACCGCCGACGAGTGGGTCTCGCTCGAACAACTGCAACGCTACGGCGGCATCGTCCGCGACATCCTGAGCGCATGAACATCCAGGCCAACCGCCAGACCCGCCAGACCATCGTGCGCCTGCTCTCGAGCATGGCCAGCGCGAAGGAGATCAGCCAGTACCTCAAGCGCTTCTCGCAGATCGACGCCAAGCGCTTCGCCGTGGTGAAAGTCGGCGGCGCGGTGCTGCGCGACGACCTCGAGGCGCTGACCTCGTCGCTGGCGTTCCTGCAGGAGGTGGGGCTCACCCCGATCGTGCTGCACGGTGCCGGTCCGCAACTCGATGCCGAACTGTCCGCCGCGGGGATCGAGAAGCAGACCGTCAACGGCCTGCGCGTGACCTCGCCGGAGGCGCTGGCCATCGTGCGCCGGGTGTTCCAGGTCTCGAACCTGGCGCTGGTGGAGGCGCTGCAGCAGAACGGCGTGCGCGCCACCTCGATCACCGGTGGCGTGTTCGAATCCGACTACCTCGACCAGGCCACCTATGGCCTGGTCGGCGAGGTGCGCCGGGTGAACCTGGCGCCGATCGAAGCCAGCCTGCAGGCCACCTCGATCCCGGTGATCGCCAGCCTGGGCGAGACCCCCGGCGGCCAGATCCTCAACATCAACGCCGACTTCGCCGCCAGCGAACTGGTGCGCGTGCTGCAGCCCTACAAGATCATCTTCCTCACCGGCACCGGTGGCCTGCTTGATGCCGAGGGCAGCGTGATCGACTCGATCAACCTGTCCAGCGAGTACGAGCACCTGATGCAGCAGCCGTGGATCAACGGCGGCATGAAGGTGAAGATCCAGCAGATCAAGGAACTGCTCGACCACCTGCCGCTGGAGTCCTCGGTCTCGATCACGCGTCCGGCCGACCTGGCCAAGGAGCTGTTCACCCACAAGGGTTCGGGCACCCTGGTGCGGCGCGGCGAAAAGGTGCTGCGCGGGACCAGCTGGGACGCGTTCGACCTCGAGCGCCTGCGCGAACTGATCGAATCGAGCTTCGGCCGCCGCCTGGTGCCGGACTACTTCGAACGCACGCCGCTGCTGCGCGCCTACGTCAGCGAGAACTACCGCGCCGCGGTGGTGCTGACCGACGGTGGCGGGGTCACCTACCTGGACAAGTTCGCGGTACTCGACGACGCCCAGGGCGAGGGCCTGGGGCGCGCGGTCTGGAACGTCATGCGCGAGGAGACGCCGCGGCTGTTCTGGCGCTCGCGCCACAACAACCAGATCAACATCTTCTACTACGCCGAATCCGACGGCTGCCTCAAGCAGGACAAGTGGAAGGTGTTCTGGTACGGGCTGGACGGATTCGCCGAGATCGAGCGCTGCGTGGCGCACTGCTCCACGCGCCCGCCGACGCTGCAGGACTGACATGGACGCAACCACGCTCCCACCCGCATGGTGCACGGTGCCGAGACTCGCCGGCCGGCACGCCCTGCTCGAACCACTGCACGCCAGCCACGCGGCCGGACTGCGCGCGGCGGTCGAGGGCAGCGGGCTGGACCGGCTCTGGTACACGAACGTGCCCGCGCCCGACCAGGTCGCGCACTATGTGGACGATGTGCTGGCGGCGCAGGCGGCCGGACGGGTCCTGCCGTTTGTCGTGCGCGACGGCGACGGGGAGATCGTGGGCGCGACGCGCTTCTACGGCCTCGAGCCGCAGGTGCCGAAGCTGCTGGTCGGCTACACCTGGTACGCGCCGCGCGTGCAGCGGACCGGACTCAACACCGAGTGCAAGCTGATGCTGCTGCGGCACGCCTTCGAGACGCTGCGCTGCGCGAACGTCAGTTTCGAGACCAGCTGGTTCAACCACGCGTCGCGGGCCGCGATCGCGCGGCTGGGGGCCAGGCAGGACGGCGTGCTGCGCAACGCGGCCCGGCATCGCGACGGATCGCTTCGCGACACCGTCGTGTTTTCCATCCTCGACAGCGAATGGCCGGCCGTGCGCACCCACCTGCAGTTCCGCCTGGAATCCCATCCATGAGCAAGTCCAGCGTTTCCCTCGGCATCGTCGGCGCGCGCGGCCATACCGGCAGCGAGCTGATCCGCCTGGTGCAGTCGCACCCGGCCTTCGAACTGGCGTTCGTGTCCTCGCGTGAACTCGCGGGCCAGCGCGTCGCCGACCACAACGACGACTACGCCGGCGAACTGCGCTTCGAACACCTGGATGCCGACGCGGTCGCGGCCAAGGCGGCCGACGCGGTCATCCTGGCGCTGCCCAACGGCAAGGCGCCCGATTTCGTCGCGGCGCTGGACGCGACCAGGCCGGCCACGGTGATCGTCGACCTGTCGGCGGACCATCGCTTCGACGACCGCTGGTACTACGGCCTGCCGGAACTCACCCGGGCCAATGGCGCCGGACAGACGCGGATCAGCAATCCGGGCTGCTACGCCACGGCGATGCAGCTGGCGATCGCGCCGGTGCTGGATCGACTCGCCGGGCCGCCGCAGTGCTTCGGCGTGTCGGGCTACTCCGGCGCGGGCACCACGCCCTCGGACCGCAACAACATCGAGCTGCTGCGCGACAACCTGATGCCGTACTCGCTGGCCGACCACCTGCACGAGCGCGAGGTCTCGCGCCGGCTGGGCGTGCCGGTGGAGTTCATGCCGCATGTCGCACCGCATTTCCGTGGCATCTGCCTGACCGCCAACCTGTGGCTGCAGCAGCCGCTCACGCTCGAGCAGGCGCGCGCACTGTACGGCCAGCGCTATGCCGGCGAGCGCCTGCTGCGGGTGCGCGACGATGCGCCCTGGGTGAGCCGGATCGCCGGTTGCCACGGCGTGGAGATCGGCGGCTTCACCGTCGCGCAGGGCGGAAAGCGCCTGGTCGTGGTCGCCACGCTCGACAACCTGCTCAAGGGGGCGGCGACCCAGGCGCTGCAGAACCTCAATCTCGCGTTCGGCTTCGAGGAGCTGGCCGGCGTGCCCGGCGACGCGCTGCTTCCGATGGAGGATGGACGATGAGCGGACTGCTGTGGCAAAAGCCCGGCGTGGCGGTGGATGCGGACATCCAGCGCTTCCTGGCCGGCGACGACGTGGTGCTGGACCGCGAGTTCTTCCTGCACGACATCCAGGCCAGTACCGCGCACGCCGAGGGGCTGCAGCGCATCGGCATCCTGTCGGAGGAGGAACTGGCTGGACTCAGGCGCGAGCTGGTTGCGCTGGCTTCGGATTTCCGCACCGGCAGCTTCGTGCTCGACGAGCGCTTCGAGGACGGGCACTCCGCGATCGAGGCGCGCCTGACCGAACGCCTGGGCGACGCCGGCCGCAAGATCCACACCGGCCGCAGCCGCAACGACCAGGTCCTGGTCGCCACGCGCCTGTGGCTGAAGGAAAAGCTGGCGCGCGTGGCCGGACTGTCGAGCGAGACGGCGAAGATCGCGCTCGACCGCGCCGAAGCCGAGCGCGGTGTGCCGTTGCCTGGCTATACCCACATCCAGCGCGCCGTCGTGTCCTCGGCCGGCATGTGGTGGGCCGGCTGGGCCGAGGCCTTCATCGACAACGCGATCCGCGCCGCCGATACGCTGGCGCTGGTCGACAGCAACCCGCTGGGTACGGCGGCCGGCTACGGCGTCAACCTGCCGCTCGACCGCGAACACACCACCCAGGCGCTGGGCTTCGCGCGCATGCAGGTGTCGCCGGTCTATGCGCAACTCTCGCGCGGCAAGTTCGAGCTGGCCGCGCTCGAGGCGCTCGGCGCGGCGACGCTCGACCTGCGCCGCATCGCCTGGGACCTGTCGCTGTTCACCAGCGCCGAGTTCGGTTTCGTCGCGCTGCCGGCGCAGTACACCACCGGCAGCTCGATCATGCCCAACAAGCGCAATCCGGACGTGATCGAGCTGATGCGCGCCACCCACGCCAGCGTGGCGGCGGCGCGCACCGAGATCGAGCAGCTGCTGTCGCTGCCGTCCGGCTACCACCGCGACCTGCAGGCATCGAAGGGCGCGATCTTCCACGGCTTCGGCCGCGGCCTCGCCGCGCTGCAGCTGCTGCCCGCGCTGCTGGCCAACCTGGAATGGCGCGAGGACCGGATGCGAGCGGCGGTCGATTCTGGCATGTACGCCACCGACGTGGCGGTCGAGGCCGCGCTTGCCGGCGTGCCGTTCCGCGAGGCGTACCGCGTCGCGGCGGCATCGGCCGACAGCGCGGGGCAGGGCCGTTCGCCCGAGGGCAGCCTCGCCGCACGGACGTCGCCCGGCGCGGCGGCCGACCTGCGGCTGGACGAACTGCGCAGCCGCTGGGAGGCGCTGTGAGCGCGCCCGGCCCGCGCTACCTGGTCATGCTGATGCGCCGCCCCGGCTTCGACGAGGCCCTGATCGCACCGCATGCCGCCTTCCTCGACGCGCTGCGCGCGCAGGGCCTGCTCGAACTCAGCGGCGGTTTCGCCGACCGCCGCGGCGGCGCCTACCTGCTGCGCGGCATCGCCAGCCTGGAGGAAGCCGAGGCGATCGTCGCGCGCGACCCGCTGGCGGTACACGGCGCCTCGGACATCACGGTCCACGAGTGGCTGGCGCGCTGACCCCGTGAGTCCGTCCGCATTCTCCGAACAGCGCCTGCCGCCGTGGCGGCGCGCGGTGCTGAAGGTCGGCAGCAGCCTGCTGGCCGCGAACGGCGGCGGCCTGTCGACCGGCTACGCCCAGGCGATCGCCGACTTCGTCAACGCCTGTCATGGCGCTGGCAGGCAGGTGGTGGTGGTGTCCTCGGGCGCGGTCGCGGCCGGACGCGCGATCATGCGCGAGCAGCCGCACGATGGTGCGGAGATGGCCGAGCGCCAGGCGCTGGCCGCGCTGGGGCAGGCCCGCCTGATCGGGTTCTGGCAGGGGCTGCTGGACCGCCAGGTCGCGCAGGTGCTGCTCACCCACGACGACCTGCGCAACCGCCGCCGCTACCTCAACGCACGCGCCACGCTCTCGGCGCTGCTGCGCCACCGCGCCGTGCCGGTGGTGAACGAGAACGACACCGTCTCGGTGGACGAGCTCAAGCTGGGCGACAACGACAACCTGGCCGCGATCGTCGCGGCACTGGTCGATGCCGACGTACTGTTCATCGCCACCGATATCGACGGGCTGTACGACGCCGATCCGCGCCGCTATCCGGACGCCAACCCGGTGGAGGTGGTCTCGCAGCTCACGCCCGCGCTGCTCGCCGCGGCTGGCGGATCGGGCAGCGCGGTCGGGACCGGCGGCATGCGCACCAAGCTCGGGGCCGCGCAGCGCGCCTCCGCGGCAGGCGTCTCCACCGTACTGTTCAACGGCACCCGCGGCGACGTGCTCGAGGGCCTGGCCCGCGACAGCCTGCGCGGCACCCGCATCCACGCCCTGCGCAGCCGCGTGGCGGTGCGCAAGCACTGGCTGCAGAACGCGCCGGCCGAACCCGGCGGCATCTACATCGACGCCGGCGCGGCCAACGCCCTGGTGGAGAAGGGCGCCTCGCTGCTGCCGGGCGGCGTGCTGGCCGCCGAAGGCGAGTTCCGCCGCGGCGACATGGTCGAGGTGCTGCTGCACGGGGACGCCGGCATTCAGCGCGTGGCACGCGGCGTGAGCCAGTACTCGGCCGCCGACATCCGCCGCATCGCGCGCCGCCATTCGCGCGAGATCGAGGCGCTGCTGGGCTACAGCTATGGCGGCACCGTGATCCATCGCGACGACCTGATGCTGGTGTAGCGCACCGTTGCGACGGCAACCGTCGCGCGCGACGCGCGGGCACTGCATTAACATCGTCGATCGCGCACCTCGCTTCCCTTCGCAACGACAGCCGCAGCGCAATGACCGACATCCGCCAGCTCGCCCTCCAGTGCCGTGACGCCGCGCAGGTGCTCGCCGCGCTGCCGACTGCGGCCAAGGACGCGATGCTGCGGGCGATGGCCGATGCGCTGGAAGCCGATCGCGACGCGATCCTCGCAGCCAACGCGCAGGACCTGCACGCCGCCGCGGCCAAAGGCGTCGGCGCCGCGATGCTCGATCGGCTGAGGCTGGACCCTTCGCGGGTGGCGGCGATCGCCTCCGCGCTGCGCGAGGTCGCCGGGCTGCCCGATCCGGTCGGGCAGACGACGCGGCGCGAATCGCGACCCAACGGCATCCGCGTCGAGCGCGTACGCATGCCGCTGGGCGTGGTGGCGATGATCTACGAGGCCCGCCCCAACGTGACCGCCGATGCCGCGGCGCTGTGCATGAAGGCGGGCAACGGCGTGATCCTGCGCGGTGGAAGCGAGGCCATCGGCTCCAATACCGCGATCGCCGCAAGCCTGCACCGCGCACTGGAAACGGCCGGCGTGCCCGCCGCCGCGCTGACCCTGGTCCAGGACCTGCGGCGCGAGACCATGGTCGAGCTGCTGCAGCTCAACGACATCGTCGACCTCTCCATCCCGCGCGGCGGCGAAGGACTGATCCGCTTCGTCGCCGAGCACGCGCGGGTGCCGGTGATCAAGCACTACAAGGGCGTGTGCCATCTCTACGTGGATGCCGCGGCCGACCAGGACCTCGCGCTGCGCCTGCTGGTCGACGGCAAGGTCTCGCGTCCCAGCGCGTGCAATGCCATCGAGACCCTGCTGGTGCATGCCGCGATCGCCGGCAGCTTCCTGCCGCGCGCGGTGGAGGCGCTGCGCGGGCACGGCGTGGCCCTGCGCGGCGACGCCGGCGTGCGCGCCATCGACGACGGCATCGCGCCGGCCGAAGAGGCCGATTTCGATACCGAGCACCTCGACCTGGCGATCAACCTGCGCGTGGTCGAGTCCATCGACGCGGCCATCGCCCACATCCGTCGCCATGGCTCCGACCACACCGAGGTGATCGCCACCGGCGACGAGGACCGGGCCCGGCGCTTCGTCGAACGGCTGCGCTCGGCGGTGGTGATGGTCAACGCCTCCTCGCGCTTCAGCGATGGCGGCGAACTCGGCTTGGGCGCGGAAATCGGCATCTCCACCACGCGCCTGCACGCCTACGGCCCGATGGGCCTGGAGGCGCTCACCATCGAGCGCTTCGTGGTCCGCGGCGACGGCCAGACCCGCAACATCCACGGCTGAGCCACGCGCGTCGGCGCGGCCCTGTGGCCGGCCGGTTACGGCGCCAGGGCGTCGGTCTTGGCGGCGCAGATGAAGTCGTTCTCGCTCAGGCCGCCCACGTCGTGGGTGGAGAACCGCACCACGCAGCGGTCGTAATGCACGCCCAGGTCCGGATGGTGGTCCTCGCGATGGGCCACGTGGGCCAGCGCGTTCACGAAGGCCATCGTGCGGTAGTAGTCCTCGAAGCGGTAGGTACGGGTCAGCGCACGGCCGTCTTCGGCCAGTTCCCAGCCGGGCACCTGCGGCAGCAGCTCGCGCAGGCGGGCCTCGCCGAGGCGGTGCCCGGCGCCGCGGCGCGGGATACAGTGGGCCTGGACGAGCGGGACGAGGTCCGACATGGCGGGATCTCCGGTGCGGGGCGGCGCGGGAATGAACGAACCTTGTTCACAAGGCCGGATCCGCGGCGCGGTGGACGGGCAGGGCGCGGGGCTGGCCTAGAATACGTGCAAAGACGGACAGGACCCATGATCGAGATTACCGATACCGCTCAGACGCACTTCCGCAAGCTGATCGAGCGCGAGGCGCTGCCCGGCCTCGGCGTGCGGCTGGCCGCCGTGCATGCGGGCACGCCCAAGGCCGACGTGCAGCTGGAGTTCGCCGAACCCGGCGACCTGCACGGCGACGAATGGGCGATCGACTGCGAAGGCTTCACGCTGTGGCTCGACGCGGGCAGTGCGCCGTTCCTCGATGGTGCGCGCATCGATTACGAAGCGCGCGCCACCGGCGGCCAGCTGCAGATCCGCGCCCCCAAGATCAAGGGCCAGGCGCCGCCGGAATCGGCCTCGATGGTCGAGCAGGTGCGCTGGCTGATCGAGTCGGAGATCAATCCGCAGCTGGCCTCGCATCGCGGCCATGTCGAACTGCAGGAAGTCACCGCCGATGGCGCGGTGGTGCTGCGCTTCGGCGGCGGCTGCCATGGCTGCGGGATGGTGGACGTCACGCTCAAGAACGGCATCGAGCGCACCCTGATGGAGAAGGTGCCGGGCGTGACCGCGGTGCGCGACGCCACCGACCACGAGACGGGCACGGCCCCGTACATGCCGCGCGGCGCGGGCTGACGGAACGCGCGCGGGGTGTTCTCGTCCAGCGAACTGCTCGAGGCGATCCAGCGCCGGCTGCGCAAGGGACGTTCGATCCGGCCGCCGCGGCCGGCCGGGGAGTTCCCGCCGGGATGGGACGAGTGGTTCGCCGAGGATCCGGCGCGTCCGCGTCGCTCGGCGCGCGCGGTCGCCGCGGTGCTCGCGGTGATGCTGGCGCGCCAGCCGGTGTACGCGACCGGCTACCGGCGACTCAACGGCTGGCAGGCGTTCGTCCGGCTGTGGCGCTACGACTGGCGCGAGCAACCGTCGCCGGACCGCCGCACGCGCGTTGCCGCCATGTCGATGTCGCTGCTGCTGCACGTGCTGTGGCTGCAGCTGATGGTCCTGCTGATGGTCGCGACCTCGCCGGGCGAAGAAGAGGCCGCGCGTCTGGGCGAGAACATCACCCAGGTCGAATTCATCGGCGAGGGTACTCCGCAGGACGAGGGCGGCGGCGCGCAGCTGGCCGAGGAGCCGGTGCCGCAGGTCGCGGCCGCCCCTGCCGCGGCCTCGCCGGCGCCGGCCGCGAGCGCGCCCCAGGCGGCGGCCCCACCGCCACCGCCGTCGATCGCGGAACTCGAAACGCCGCCCGAGGAGGTGCCGCCGCCGGTCGCCGAACAGCCCTTGGAGGTCACCGAAACCGCGCAGCCCGATTCGGAGTTCGTGCTGGCGCCGCCGCGCATCGACGCGCCGCCGGTGCCGACCATCGCCGCGCCGGAACTGACCGCGCCGACGCCGGAGCTGCGCGTGGTCGAGGTGCCATTGGCGGTACCGCCGCCGCAAGTGCAGCCGCTGCCGCGCCGTGAGATCAACGTGCCGGACGTGCGCCAGCCCGAGGTCGAGATCGTCGAGCGCGCCGTGCCGGCGCCGCTGCCCGAGGTCGCACTGCGTGCGCCGCGGCCGGTGCCGTCCGCGCCGGAGCTGCGGCGCGACGGGCCTGCCGTGGCCCAGCGCGAGATCGAACTGCGCGCCCCGGCGCAGGGCACCGGCAGCGCGCAGGCGACGCCCGAACGCGGCAGCGCCGAGGGTCCTCCGGCCGCAAGCGGGCAGGTGGCCGCGGGCAGTGCGAATGCCGGCGGGGAGCGCGAGGCCGGGCAGGGCGCGTCGGCCACCGCGTCGACCTCGGGTTCGGGCGCTACGCCCCGAGCCCCGCCCGGGGCGCTGCCGTCGCCGCGCCGCGGCGCCGACTGGGGCGATTCGGACCGCAACGTGCCGGGCGGCCAGGCCGGCAGTCCCTCGGGCCTGTTCAATGCGGACGGCAGCCCGCGCCTGGCGGGCAATACCGGCGCGGTCGGCGGCGGTCTGCCGCCGGGCACGATCACCGAGGACTACGAGAAGATCGATCGCATGGGCACCTGGCTCAAGCGGCCGCCGATCGGCTACGAGCCGACCGCGTTCGACCGCTTCTGGGTGCCGCACGAGAACCTGCTGGAGGAGTGGGTCCGGCGCAGCATCAAGGAAGTGCTGATCCCGATCCCCGGGACCGGCAAGCGCATCAAGTGCTCGGTGGCGATGCTGATGCTCGGGGGCGCCTGCGGCATCTCCGATCCGAACATGCTCGACGTCGAGGCCGAGGCGCGCAAGCCGCCCGACGTGCCGTTCAAGCCGGAGCTGCAGCAGGACCAGGAGAGCCTGCGGCCGCCGCCGGGCGGCTGAGGCGGAAGTCGGCGGCGGCCCAGGTCTCGCGCTTTCCGCGGGTCAGGACTTTCCGCAGCAAAGCTCCGGAGTCGCGAACGCCCGGCGGGAGCGCGAGCACTCGCTGCATCCCCGCCCCTGACGACGCGCGCCGACCCGGCGTTCCCTCCGACCAAGGCGTGACGCCCCCGGAAAACGGGCGCGGGCAATGAGGTTCGCGGGACGGCGTGGCCGCAGGGAGCAGGGTGCCGACCGGCAATGAAGCCGGACGCGCCTGCACGATGCGGGCATGAAAAAGCCCGCACGCGGCGGGCTTCTCCAGTCGCTCGACGGTGCGCTCAGTGCGCGCCGTGCAGGTCGCGCAGCTGCGAGGGCCGCGAAGCGAAATAGGCCGCCAGGTCCGCGATCTGCTGGTCGTCCAGCGTGGCCGCCTGCTGCGACATCAGCGCATGCTCGCGGCGGCCGTCGCGGTACTGCACCAGCGCGTGCTCGATGTAGTCGTAGTACTGGCCGCCCAGCTTCGGATAGGTCTCGTCCAGCGGCTGGTTGCCGTCGGCGCCGTGGCAGTCGATGCACGACTGGCCCGTGGCCTGGCCCTTGACGTTGGCCTGGGCCTCGCCTTCGGCGATGCGGCCTTCGGGCAGGCCGGCCGAGGAGGACATCTGGCTGCCGTGGCCGGCCTCGTCGCCGCCGCCGCAGGCGACCAGCGCGAGCGCGAACAGGGCAGGCAGGGTGATGCGGCCGGCGCGGCCGGCGAAACGCGCAAGACTCATGGCTTCAGCTCCGACAGGAAGGCGGCGATGTCGGCGATGTCCTGGTCGGAAAAACTCTGCGCCTGCGCCTCCATGGTCGGATGCTTGCGGGTGCCCCTCCGGTACTCGGTCAACGCATTGGTGAGATAGACCGCCGACTGCCCGCCGATCTTGGGCACGTGGTAGGTCGGGTACACGTTGCGGTATCCGACGATGCCGTGGCAGCCCACGCAGGTGTAGGTCAGCTGGCGGCCGTTGTCGGCGTTGCCGGCCAGCGCGGCCTGGGTGGCGGCGGCCGGTGCCGCCGGCTGCGCCGGGGCGGCGGACGCCTCGGCCGGGACGGCTTGGGCTTCGGCCGGGGCGGCCTGCTCGGTGGTCGGGGTGGCTTCCTGCGCCTGGGCGCTGTGCGGCAGCGAGGCCAGCACGAGCACGGCGGCGAGGCTGGCGGCGATCGTCAACGGTCGCGTCATGGAGTGTTCCGCAATCCTGTGGCTGATGGCTGGGTGGACCGATGGCGACGGCCTGGCCGTCGCGCAATCGCCGCAGTATAGCTTGCGCTCCACGGGCTGTTAACGCGTCGCCGGCTGTGGACGCCGTGGGCAACCCCGTCCGACCCCGTACGATGCGCACGCCGCGTGCAACCACCTCGGTCACTTCCGCATCCCTGCAAGCGTCGAACGTGTCCTGCCGCCGGGAGTCACCATGACCTTCGGCGGATGTCGCCCGCCAGCGGGTGATATACCTTGCTACAACACCATAGGGGTCCAGTTACGTCCATGTCCACGAACCACGTGTTTCCGGGGTTTCGCCCCGTGCTTGCGACTGCCGCGCTGTCCGCCTGCCTGATGCTCGCCGGCTGCGGAGGCGGCGGCGACGCGCAGGCGAAACAGGACGAGGACAAGGGGCCCGAGGCGATCCCGGTGGAGGTGGAGAAGGTCTCCCGCCGTGCCATCGCCGCCAGCTACGGCAACACCGCTACGCTCGAGCCGCGCGCCGAATCGCAGGTGGTCGCCAAGACTTCGGGCGTGGCGCTGGAGGTCCTGGTCGAGGAAGGCCAGACCGTCCACTCCGGCCAGGTGCTGGTGCGCCTCGATCCCGACCGCGCGCGCCTGCAGGCCGCGCAGAGCTCCGCGCAGATGCGCAAGCTCGAGGCCAACTTCAAGCGCGCCCAGCAGCTGGAGGCGCAGCAGATGGTCAGCGCCAACGACCTCGACCAGCTGCGCTACGACCTGGAGAACGCACGCGCGGTGAACCGGCTGGCCAACCTCGAACTGTCGTACGCGAACGTGGTCGCGCCGATCTCGGGGGTGATCGCCTCGCGTGACATCAAGCCGGGCAACTTCGTGCAGATCAACTCGCCGATCTTCCGCATCGTCGACACCGCGCGGCTCGAGGCCACGCTCAACGTGCCAGAGCGCGAGATCACCAAGCTGCGCGCCGGCCAGACGGTCGAACTAACCGTGGACGCGCTGCCTGGCCGCCGCTTCACCGGCACGGTGGACCGCGTGGCGCCGGTGGTCGACACCGGCAGCGGCACGTTCCGCGTCGTGGCCGGCTTCGAGGGCGACGGCGAGCTGCAGGCGGGCATGTTCAGCCGCCTTGCGATCCGCTACGACCAGCGCGAGGACGCGCTCGTGGTGCCGCGCCGCGCCCTGCTGGAAGACGGCGGCGAGCCGGCCGTGTACGCGGTGCGCGAAGGCAAGGCCTCACGCGTGCCGCTGGAGCTGGGCTATTCCGACGGCGGCTGGGTCGAGGTGCGCAAGGGCCTGGCCGAGGGCGAGGCGGTGGTGGTCGCCGGCAAGGCGGCGCTGCGCGAGGGCACGGCGGTGCAGGTGCTGGGTGAGCAGGCCGTGGCCAAGACCGACGTCAAGGCCGACTCCGGCGACGCGGCGAAGCAGGCCGCCGAATGATGGCGCCGCACGATGTGCCGCCGGGCGCCGGCGGCTTCGACGTCGTCGAGTTCTCCACCCGGCGACGCGTCACCGTCGCGATGATGACGCTGACCCTGGTGCTGTTCGGCCTGATCTCGCTGGGCGGGCTGAAGGTCGAACTGCTGCCGGACCTGAGCTATCCCACGCTGACCGTGCGCACCGATTACGAGGGCGCCGCGCCGACCGAGGTCGAGACCCTGATCTCTCAGCCGGCCGAGGAAGCGCTGGGCGTGGTCAAGGGCCTGCGCAAGCTCAAGTCGATCTCGCGCACCGGGCAGAGCGACGTGGTGCTCGAGTTCGCCTGGGGCACGGACATGGAGCAGGCCGGCCTGGACGTGCGCGACAAGATGGAAACCCTGCAGCTGCCGCTGGAAGCCAAGCCGCCGGTGCTGCTGCGCTTCAACCCGTCCACGCAGCCGATCATGCGCCTGGCCCTGTCCTCGAAGCAGGACACGGGCGGCGAGGCCGAAGCGGTGCGCCGGCTGATGGAGTTGCGCCGCTACGCCGACGACGACCTCAAGCGCAAGCTCGAACCCGTGGACGGCGTGGCCGCGGTCAAGGTGGGCGGCGGCCTCGAGGACGAGATCCAGGTCGACATCGACCAGCGCCGGCTCGCGCAGCTGGGCATCCCGCTCGATACGGTGATCCAGCGCCTGCAGCAGGAGAACGTGAACCTGTCCGGCGGGCGCCTCGAGGAAGGCTCGCAGCGCTACCTCGTGCGCACGGTCAACCAGTTCGCGACCGTCGAGCAGATGGGCGAGATGCTGCTCAACCCGGCCGGGGGCGGCGCCTCCGCCGGAACCTCGTCGGGCGAGAACCCGCAGCTGATGACCGCGATCCTGGGCAGCCGCGATCCCAACGTGATCGCCGCGCTGCGCAGCGATGCGGGCGGTGGCGGCGGCGCGTCGCCGGTGCGGCTGAAGGACGTGGCCGTGGTGCGCCAGGGCTACAGCGAGCGCGAGGCGGTGATCCGCGCCGCCGGCAACGAGGCGGTCGAACTGGCGGTCTACAAGGAAGGCGACGCCAACACCGTGTCCACCGCCGATGCGCTGGAGGCCAGGCTCAAGCAGGTGCGCGAGGACCTGCCGGCCGACATCGAGCTGACCGTGGTCGAGGACCAGTCGGTCTTCATCCGCCACGCGATCAGCGACCTCAAGTTCGACGCGGTGCTGGGCGGCCTGCTGGCGGTGCTGATCATCTTCCTGTTCCTGCGCGACGGCTGGAGCACCTTCGTCATCTCGCTGTCGCTGCCGATCTCGATCATCGCCACCTTCTTCTTCATGGGGCAGCTCGGGCTGAGCCTGAACCTGATGTCGCTCGGCGGCCTGGCGCTCGCCACCGGCCTGGTGGTCGACGACTCGATCGTGGTGCTCGAATCGGTGGCCAAGGCGCGCGAGCGCGGCATGGGCATCCTCGAGGCGGCCATTTCCGGCACGCGCGAGGTGTTCATGGCGGTCGTGGCGTCCACGCTCACCACCATCGCGGTGTTCCTGCCGCTGGTGTTCGTCGAGGGCATCGCCGGCCAGCTGTTCCGGGACCAGGCGCTGACGGTGTCGATCGCCATCGCGGTCTCGCTGCTGGTGTCGATGACCCTGATCCCGATGCTGAGCTCGCTCAAGGGCCGCGCGCCGATGGCGTTCCCGGAAGAGCCGCCGCATGCGCAGTGGCGGCCGGACAGCCGCTGGAAGAAGCCGGTGGCGGCGACCGGACGCGGCATTGGCGCCTTCCTGCGCGGACTGGCCTTCGGTGCGCTCTGGCTGGTGGTGCGGCTGTGGCGCGGGCTGGTGGCGGTGGTCTCGCCGGTGATGGGCAAGGCCAGCGACATCGCAATGGCGCCCTACAACCGCGCCGAAGCGGCCTACCTGCGGCTGCTGCCGCGCGCGCTGGTGCGCCCGCTGCCGGTGCTGGCCGGCTCGGTACTCGCCTTCGCGCTGACCCTGGCGGTGCTGCCGTTCATGGGCATGGACCTGATTCCGCAGCTGGCCCAGGACCGGTTCGAGATGACCGCCAAGCTGCCCCCGGGCACGCCGCTGGCGCAGACCGACGCGCTGATCCGCGAGGTGCAGCGCAAGCATGCCGGCGAAGAAGGCGTGCGCCTGCTGTACGGCGTCTCGGGCACCGGCACGCGCTTGGACGCGAGCCCGACCGAGAGCGGCGAGAACATCGGCAAGCTGTCGGTGGTGATGGACGACACCTCGCGCGAGCAGGCGCTGACCGACCGCCTGCGCGAGACCATGGCCGGATACCCGGCCGCACAGGTCGACTTCGCCCGGCCCGAGCTGTTCGCGCTCTCGCCGCCGCTGGAGATCGAGATCGAAGGCAGCGACCTGGAGGCGATCCGCGTCGCCGGCGTGCGCCTGGCCGGGATGCTGCGCGAGAACCCGCACTACGCCGACGTGAAGTCGACGGTGGAGCAGGGTTACCCGGAGATCCAGATCGTGTTCGACCACGACCGCGCCGCGGCGCTCGGCCTGACCACGCGCCAGATCGCCGACTCGGTGGTCAACAAGGTGCGCGGCAACGTGGCCACGCGCTACAGCTTCCGCGACCGCAAGATCGACGTGCTGGTGCGCGTGCGCGAGTCCGAACGCTCGTCGGTGGACGACATCCGCCGGCTGATCGTCAATCCCGGCTCGGGCGCGCCGGTCGAGCTGGGATCGGTGGCCGACGTGGTGTCGACGACCGGGCCGAGCGAGATCCACCGTGCCGACCAGCGCCGCGTGGCGCTGGTCTCGGCCAACCTGCGCGACATCGACCTGGGCGCGGCGATCACCGAAGTGCAGCAGATGGTGGCCGCCAACCCGCTGGGTGCCGAGGTCGACATGCGCATCGGCGGGCAGGGCGAGGAGCTGGGCGAGTCGGTGCGCTCGCTGCTGTTCGCCTTCGGCCTGGCGGTGTTCCTGGTCTACCTGGTGATGGCCTCGCAGTTCGAATCGCTGCTGCATCCGTTCGTGATCCTGTTCACCATCCCGCTGGCGCTGGTCGGCGCGATCGCCGCGCTGCTGCTGACCCGTTCGCCGATCTCGGTGGTGGTGTTCATCGGCCTGATCCTGCTGGTCGGCCTGGTGGTCAAGAACGCGATCATCCTGGTGGACAAGGTCAACCAGCTGCGCGAGGCCGGCATGGCCAAGCGCGATGCGCTGGTGGAGGGCGCGCGTTCGCGCCTGCGCCCGATCATGATGACCATGCTCACCGCCGTGTTCGGCTTCATGCCGCTGGCGCTGGCGTTCGGCGAAGGCGCCGAGGTCCGCTCACCGATGGCGGTCACCGTGATTGGCGGCCTGCTGGTCTCGACCCTGCTCACCCTGCTGGTGATTCCGGTGGTGTACGACCTGCTCGACCGCAAGCCGGACGAGTACTACGCCGAGCGCGGCCGCCGCGCGCAGGCCACCGCCAGCCAGGTCGCGCAGGTGCTGGCGCACGAGCAGGACGCGCTGGACGGTCCGGGCACGCGAGGCTGAGCCGATGAACATCACCGAGCTGTCCATCCGCCGCCCCGTCACCACCATCATGCTGTTCGTCTCGATGGTGGCGATCGGCCTGATCGCCTCGTTCCGGCTGCCGCTGGAGGCCGAGCCGGAGGCGACGATCCCGTTCTTCTTCGTCTCGCTGCCGTACCCGGGCTCCACCCCGGAAGAGGTCGAGCGCAACATCGTGCGGCCGGTGGAGGAAGCGCTGGCGACGATGGCGGGCATCAAGTCGATGAACTCGCGCGCCAATTCCGAGGGCGGCCAGATCCAGGTCGAGTTCAGCGACTGGAACCGCGACATCGCCATCGCCGCCTCCGAGGCGCGCGAGCGGATCGACGCGGTGCGCGACCAGCTGCCGGACGATTTCCGCCGCTATTACGTGCAGCGCTGGAGCACCAGCGATCGCGAGGCGATGAGCCTGCGCCTGACCAGCGACGAGGACCTGACCGCGCGCGCCGACCTGATCGAGCGCAGCGTGAAGCAGCGCCTGGAGCGGCTGCCGGGGGTGGCGCGCGTGGAGGTGGAGGGCGTGGCCCGCCAGGAGGTGCTGGTCGCGCTCGACAAGGACCGGCTGAGCGCGCATGGCGTGGCGCTCAACGAGCTGGTGCAGCGCCTGCAGGCGGCGAACTTCTCGGTCTCCGCGGGGCAGATCACCCAGGACGGCCAGCGCCTGCGCGTGCAGCCGCGCGGCGAGCTGCAGGAACTGCAGGCATTGCGCGACCTGCCGGTCGGCGACCGCGGCACGCGCCTGTCCGATGTCGCCGACGTCAGCCTGCAGCCGCAGCGCATGAACTACGTGCGCCAGCTCGAGGGCAAGCCGAGCGTCGCAGTGGACGTGTACAAGGAACGCGCCGCCAACCTGGTCGACCTCTCGCGCGCGGTCCGTGCCGAGGTCGCGGCGCTCGAGGGCGATCCGGCGATGCGTGGGGTCGGCATCGAGGTCGTCGACGACCAGGGCGAGGCGGTCACCGGCTCGCTGCTGGCCCTGGCCGAGGCCGGCGCCATCGGCCTGGCGCTGTCGGTGATCGTGCTGTACGCCTTCCTGCGGCACTGGCCTTCGACGCTGATGGTGACCACCGCCATCCCGATCTGCTTCATCATGACCCTGGGCTTCATGTACTTCGCCGGGATCTCGCTCAACATCATCTCGATGATGGGCCTGCTGCTGGCCGTGGGCATGCTGGTGGACAATGCCGTGGTGGTGGTCGAAAGCATCTACCAGGAGCGGGAGAAATACCCCGACAAGCCGGCGCTGGCCTCGATCATCGGTACCCGCCACGTCGCCATCGCACTGTCGGCCGGCACGCTGTGCCACTGCGTGGTGTTCCTGCCGATGCTGTTCGGCGAGAACAACATCATCACCATCTACCTCTCGCAGCTGGCGGTGACCATCTCGGTTTCGCTGCTGGCCTCGTGGCTGGTGGCGGTGAGCCTGATCCCGATGCTCTCGGCGCGCATGAAGACCCCGCCGGCGCTGAAGTCGCCCTTCATCAACGCCATGCAGCGACGCTATGCGCGGCTGCTGCGCTGGACGCTCGAGCACCGCGGCTGGAGCGTCGCCGGCATCCTCGCCATCTCGCTGGTCAGCGCCTACCCGATGATGAACACCAAGGGCGGCGGCGACGACGGCGACGACAGCTCGATCAACATCTACTACCAGTGGAAGGGCGCCTACTCCAAGGAGGAGATGGGGCGTGAGGTGGCGCGCGTCGAGGACTTCGTCAACGCCAACCGCGAACGCTTCCACATCGACAAGGTCTACAGCCGCTACAGCGAACAGGGCTGGGCGTTCACGCGCCTGTTCCTGGACATCAACGATCGCGAACTGACCAAGCAGATCGAGGAGCAGGTGCGCGAAGGCCTGCCGAAGTCCGCGCGGGCGACCACCGGCATCGGCTGGCCCGGCGGAATGGGCAGCGAAGGGCAGGGGATCCGCTTCAGCCTGGTCGGGGATTCGACCCAGGCGCTCGAGGAACTGGCCGACGACATCGTGCCGATGCTCAACCGCAATCCTGCGCTGCGCGACGTGCGGGTCGATACGGGCGACGCCAATACCGAGCTGTCGGTGCGCGTGGATCGCGAGCGGGCGGCGGCCTACGGCTTCAGCGCGCAGGAAGTGGCGCAGTTCGTCGGCATGGCGCTGCGCGGCTCCTCGCTGCGCGATTTCCATCGGGGCGATGTCGAGATCCCGGTCAATGTGCGCTTTGCGGGCTCCGAGAGCTACGGCTTCGAAGACCTGGCCACCTTCATGGTGCGCGCGCCCGGGGGCACCGAAGTGCCGCTGCTGGCGATGGTCGACGTGTCGGTCAATCCCGCCTCGACGGCGATCCAGCGCATGAACCGCCAGACCATGCTACGGATCGAGGCCGGGCTGGCGAAGGACGTGTCGATGGAGGACGCGCGCAAGGCCATCGAAACGGCGCTCGACGGGATGCAGTTCCCGCCCGGCTACGGCTACACCTTCACAGGCATGGGCTTCAACATCAACTTCGACGGCATGCAGCAGATGGTGCAGGCGATCATGATCGCGCTGGTGCTGATGCTGGTGATCATGGCCGCGGTGTTCGAATCGCTGCTGTTCCCGACGGCGATCATGTCCTGCGTGCTGTTCTCGATCTTCGGGGTGTACTGGCTGTTCTGGATCACCGGCACAGAGATGAACATCATGGCCGTGATCGGCATCCTGGTGCTGATGGGCGTCGTGGTGAACAACGGCATCGTCATGATCGAGCACATCAACAACCTGCGGCGGCGCGGCATGCCCCGTACCGATGCGCTGGTGGAAGGCAGCCGCGAGCGGCTGCGTCCGATCATGATGACCATGGGCACGGCGATCCTGGCGATGATCCCCATCGCGCTCAACACCGACACCGCCGAAGGCATGCCGCCCTACCACCCGATGGCCCGGGCGATCGCCGGTGGCCTGGCGTTCTCGACCGTGGTCAGCCTGTTGTTCCTGCCGACGATCTACGCGCTCCTCGACGACCTGCGCAACGGCACGTCGCGGCTGGTGCGGCGCGCGCGCGGCGACAGGGCACGCGGATCCGGTGAAGCCGTCCCCGCGGCGTCGCCCGGAACTTGATCCGGCCGGTCCGGGCGGCGCGATGGCGCCACCGGACCGGCTGTCGGCGCCCGCTGCCGCTGTGTCCGCCCCGGCGCACATCGCCGAAGGCGGAGCAGTGGCGCACAACGCCGCCAACGGTGCGTCCACCTTGTTCTGAGCGTCGTTCCCGGCGCGGGTCCGCGCGTCCGGCTCAGCCGAACAGCCGGGCCAGCATCCTCGCGCCGCCGGTCCACACGCCGACCGCCGTGCCCAGCGAAGTGAGGAAGAAATTGACCAGCACGCGCGCCACGCGATTGCGCCACCAGCCGCGCACCGTGTTCACGTCTTCCCGCAGCGCCATGAAATCGGCATAGGTCGGCTTGCGCACCCCAGCCTCGATCAACGCGCTGACCGTGCCCGAGGCCAGCGCCGGATGCAGGGGCGTGAACGGCGAGGACACGAACGCGCCGAGGATGCTCAAGGGGTGTCCACCGGCAACCAGGCAGCCCAGCGCGCCGAGGCCGCCGGTCCACAGCACCCAGTACAACAGCAGGTCGGCGCCGACGTCGAGACCACCACTGGCGAAGCCCCACGCGAAGCCGCCGAGCAGGAACGCAGCGATGCACAACTCCATGACCGGCAGCTTCGATTTCGGCTTGATCGTCTCCAGCGAAGCGGTGACCGATCCCGGCGTGGCGTCCTCCTCGCGCAGGTGCCGGGCGAGTCCGTCGAGGTGGCCGGCCCCCACCACCGCCAGCACGTCGCGCGCCTCGCCCGCGGTCTCGCGCAGGCGCGCGGCCATGTAGCGGTCGCGTTCGGCGATCAGCGCCTCGTACAGTTCCGGGGTCTGCTCGGCGAATTCGCTGAAGCTGGCCTGCAGCATGTCGCCCTGCTTGAGCTTCTCGATGTCGTGTTCGGCGACCTCCTCGTCGATGATCAGGCCCGCAACGAGGCCGCCACCGAGCTTCGTCCGCTGCCACCAGCCCAGGCTCTGCAGGGCGCGCCGGAATGTCAGGCCGACGTCGCGATCGATCAGGTGCATCGGCAGCCCGCGCGCGCGCGCGTCCTCGACCGCCGCCTTCAGCTCCGCGCCGGGCTCGATGCCCAGCTGCTCGGCCAGGCGCCGCTGGTAGCTGGCCAGCGCGAGATTGGCGGCGAACAGCGGCGTCTTGCCTTCGCGCAACACCTTGACCAGGTCCAGCCGGGCCAGCGCGTCGGGATCGGTGACCGCGGCCAGGCGCTGTTCGTCGAGCTCGACCGCGACCGCGTCGAAATCGCCGCTGGCGACCGCATCGCGCACCGCGTCCACGCTGGCGCGCGAGACATGGGCGGTGCCGAGGAGGGTGTAGCGCACGCCGTCGCGTTCGACGACGGCATGGGGTTGCGACCGCCAGTCGGCGGCCGTGTCGGCAATTTCGTTCAAGGACGGGTCCGTGGATGGACGAAGGGGGCTTCGACACGACGGCGCATTGCGGCGCCGTCGGGCTTCGGAAGACGACAAGGGTAGAGCTTCGCGGGTGACGGGAAAAGCGCACCGGATGCGGAGCCGGCGCTCGGCGGATCGGCGCGCCTGTCGTCGTCGTACCGGTTCGAATTCCTTCGCGCGACGGCCGGGCCGATCGACGTCAATCGTGGGCGATACCGGAGGATACGAACGCCTGGTCGAGTTCGGCCCGCGCCATGGCCGGCGTGGCGCGCGGGCTCGCCGCGGATTCCTGTGCGAGGAATCCGGCCAACTGCGACAGCACCGCCGCATCGCGCAGGACGCGGCGATGGCCAAGGCCGCGCGTGGCGAGCAGCCGCGCACCGGGCCAGGCCTGCGCCACCGCCTGGCCGTGGAACCAGGGCACTTCGCGATCTTCGCGGTCGTGCACCAGCAGCAGCGGCGGCAGGTCGCGCAGGCCGGGCAGGGACGGGATGTCGAACCCGGTCCAGGGCCGCCCGAACCGGCGCTCGACCCGATCCCGGAACCTGGCCGTCACCGGTGCGCTGGCGCCGATGGCGCGACCGAAGGGCTCGATCGCCATCGAGGGCAGGGCGAATGGCGCGACGAAGGCCATCCTCTCCGGTCCGGTCCAGCCCTCGCGCAGCGCGAGTGCGGTCGCCGTGCAGCCGCCGGAGTGGGCGACCAGGCCGGCAAGTGGACCGGCCGCCGCCGCCACGACCCGCAGCGCGTCGGCGATCTCGATCATGCTCACGCGACGCCCGCCCATGCGGCTCGGGCCGGACGCGCCATGCGCGGGCGCGTCGAAGCCGACCACGCGCAGCCCGCGCTCCAGCAGCGTGCCGGCCAGCGCATGCATCTGCCCCGCGTTGCCGCCCCAGCCGTGCACCAGCAGCACCGTGGGTCCGTCGCCCCAGGACCAGGCGCGCAGGTCCTGACCATGCAGTCGGAGGGCCATTGGCTGCCCGCGCGCCAGCCAGCGCGCGCCCTCGATCCCCGGACGCGTCCTGGGCGGGGTGAACCAGACGCGGTCGAACACGTCGACCGCCGTCGTCGGCGACAGCCGCGAAAGCGCCATCATCGTCCTGCGCAGGACGGCGTAGCGCCAGTCGCGGGAGATCCAGGCGGCTTCGGCAGGCGGAGCGGAGGGAACGTCCGGGACGGCGTGGCTGTCGATGACGGCAATCGGGTCCGGCGGGTCATTGTCGGCACGAACGATCGTGCTATTTCCGGAGCGCGGCATATCCATGCGGGAACCTCGCGAGGCGGGTCAGGGGGAGGGCGCGTAGCTGCGGATCAGCCGCTCGAAACTGCGGACGCCGCGGGCACGGGCATCGGTGTAGCCGGTCAGCCCGGCGTGGTGGTGGATCACGAGCGCCAGCGCGTACATCTCGAAGGCGAACTGCTCCGGTTCGGTCGCGGCATCCAGTTCGCCGCTGTCCATCGCCAGCCGCACCGCGAGCGCCAGCTGGTCGCGCCATTCGGCTTCCTGCCGCAGCAGACGGTCGCGGACCGCACCCGGACGGTCGTCGTACTCGGCGGCGGCCGCCAGGAACAGGCAGCCACCATCGTCTTCATGCCGCACCCATTCGGCCCAGTTGGCGAAGATGGCGCGCAACCGCGCCAGTCCACGCCGCTCTTTCAGCGAGGGCACCAGCACGGACTGGACGAACCGTTCGCCGCCCAGGTCGAGCGTGGCCAGCTGCAGTTCCTCGCGCGAACCGAAATGGGCGAACACCCCGCTCTTGGACATGCCGACCTGCTCGGCGACCGTGCCGATGGTGAGGCCCTCGAGCCCATGGACGCAGGCCAGCGCGTACGACCGCGCGAGGATCGCCTCGCGCGTGCTGGCACCCTTGCTGGAGGCGGCCGCGGTACGCACGGCGCAATAAAAGCACGACCGTTCGTATCAATCAAGTGGGGGCGTCCGGCATCGCTCCCGGCCCCGGGCAGGAGTCCGGGCGGCGTGTCGGATCGCGGCTGCACGGGATGCGGTCGCTCATGCCAGGCGCCGCCTCAGTCGATGTACCGCCTGAGCAGTCCTTCGTAGGCGTCGATGCGGCGGTCGCGCAGGAACGGCCAGATCCGGCGCACGTGTTCGCTGCGCTGGAGGTCGACCTCGGCCATCAGCACGCTTGGCGCAGCGCCGGCTTCGGCGATGAACTCGCCTTGCGGCCCCAGCACGTGGCTGTTGCCCCAGAAGTCGATGCCGCCGGCGCCGACAGGACCTTCGGCCGCAAGCGGGGAGGGCTCGTGTCCGACCCGGTTGCACGAGAGCACCGGCAGGCCATTGGCGACCGCATGGCCGCGATGGCTCAGCACCCAGGCGTCGCGCTGGCGGTTCTTCTCGGCCTGCCCGTCGCTGGGGTCCCAGCCGATCGCGGTGGGATAGAGCAGCAGTTCCGCGCCGGCCAGCGCCATCAGGCGCGCGGCTTCCGGGTACCACTGGTCCCAGCACACCAGCACGCCGAGCCGGCCGACCGAGGTATCGATCGGCGCGAAGCCCAGGTCGCCCGGGGTGAAGTAGAACTTCTCGTAGAAGCCCGGATCGTCGGGGATGTGCATCTTGCGGTACTTGCCCGCGATGCTGCCGTCCTTCTCGAACACCACTGCGGTGTTGTGGTACAGGCCGGCGGCGCGGCGCTCGAACAGCGACGACACCAGCACCACGCCGTGCTGCCTGGCGAGCGCGCCCAGGCGCTCGGTGCTTGGCCCCGGGATCGGCTCGGCCAGGTCGAATTCGGCGACCGATTCGTGCTGGCAGAAATAGCAGCCGTTGTGCAGTTCCTGCAGCAGCACGAGCCGGGCGCCCTGCCGCGCGGCGTCGGCCACCCGCTCGGCGATCACCGACAGGTTGGCGTCGGCGTCGCCGTGGTTCTTTTCCTGGATCAGGGCAACGGGAAGAGTGCGCTTGTTCATCGGCACATTGTAGGGCCGGGCCCGTGTCCGCTGCGGCAACGCCGCGGCCGCAGGATGGATCAGGCGACCAGTCCGGCCGGCAACTGCATGGTCACGCAATGCAGGCTGCCGTTCTGCCAGATCAGCGGACGGCAGGGCACCTGCACGATCTCCCGGTCGGGAAAGGCCTGCTG
>JAEWZE010000251.1 GCA_023395465.1 Pseudomonadota bacterium | reverse complement strand
CCCAGCCCCCAAGCTTCTCGATGGTCTTGCGGTCGAACATCGGCATACCCCTGAGCCCTTGGAAATCAGGCCTCAAGCGTAACGGCAGCCGCGAAAGACTCCCCGGTGATCTGCGAAGAACCTTTTTTAGGCCCCAGCACGCCTCGCAGGCGGCTACTTGCCGAGTTCGTACACCACGTCCAGATTCAGCCCGAGCACGTTTTCGCCGGGGGCGATCGGTGCATTCGCCGTGGCGTCCGCGGCCGCTTGCTCCGCTACCGCCATGCCACGCATCGCCTGCAGCATCGGCGCGGCGCGGCCGCCGGTTTCGTCCACGCTCACCACGCGCAGGACCCGCAGCCCGAGCCGCTTGGCATAGCCGTCTGCGCGCGTGCGGGCCTTGGCCAGCGCCAGTCCGCGTGCCTCGTCCAGCACCGCGTCCTTGTCCGCGATATCGAAGCTGGGGCCGTTGATCTGGTTGGCGCCGGCCGCGACCAGCGTGTCCAGCAGGCCACCGAGCGCGCCGATCTCGCTCACGGTGACGTTCACGGTGTTGGACGCGTAGTAGCCCTTGATGCGCGGGGGGCGACCGGCCACGTACTGGTAGTCGGGATTGAGGCTGACGCCGCTGGTCTGCACGTCCTTCCCGGCGACGCCGGCGGCCTTCAGCGCCGCCATGAGCTGTTGCATCTGCTCGCTGTTGCGGCGGATGGCGGCGTTGGCGTCGGCCCCGAGCGAGGTGATGCCGGTGGACACTACCGCCACGTCCGGGGCCTTGCGGACCTCGGCATGGGCCGACACCGACACCAGGGTGGCGTTGCTGGCGCCTGCCGGCGCTGCGGCGGGTTGGCAGGCGGCGAGCCCAAGCGCGGCGGCCAGGGCGAACGGGACGAGGGTGAGGCGAGCGGGCAGGGGCATGGCGGGGGGGCCTGGGAAAGTGGGACGGTCAACGTATCAGCGTGCCAGATGGGGTTGCAAGGCGGCGTCGTCCCGCGCACGAGCAAGAACGGTGTCAGGTTCACTTCCCCGTTCGACCCACAATCAAGTGCCCCGCCCCCGTCCTCCGGTAATCCCCCCGCTTTTAGCGGACAGCAAAAGTGGAGCTAAGCGGCAAGTGCCAGTTTCTGCATCGGGGTGATGCCGCCAAGCGCCATGTTGGGGCGCTCGTGGTTGTACGTCCATAGCCAGCGGGTCGCCTTGTCCTGCACCTGCTCGATCGAGTCGAACAGGGTGCGGGCGAGCCAGGCGTAGCGCACGGTGCGGTTGTAGCGTTCGACGTAGGCGTTCTGCTGGGGCTTGCCAGGCTGGATGTGCTCGATCCGGATGCCATGTCGCTCCGCCCAACCCAGCAGGGCGCCACTGATGTATTCAGGGCCGTTGTCGCAACGGATCACCTTTGGCTTGCCGCGCCATTCGATGATCTGCTCCAGCGACCGGATCACCCGCCCCGACGGCAGCGACAGGTCGACGTCGATCGCCAGTCCTTCGCGGTTGAAGTCGTCGAGCACGTTGAACAGCCGGAAGCTGCGCCCGTCGCTCAGCTGGTCGTGCATGAAGTCCATCGACCAGACCTCGTTGATCGCATCGGGCACCGCCAGCGGCTCGGGTCGCTCGCGTACCAGGCGCTTCTTCGGCTTGATCCGCAGGTTCAACTCCAGCTCGCGGTAGATCCGGTAGACCCGCTTGTGGTTCCAGCCAAAGCCCTTGACGTTGCGCAGATGCAGGAAGCACAGGCCGAAGCCCCAGTCGCGATACGCCGTCGTCAGCCGCACCAGCCAGTCTGCGATCCGCGCGTTCTCCTCGCACGCCTTCGCCTGATAGCGGTAGCAGGTCTCGCTCACCTCGAAAGTCTGGCAGGGATGCCGGATGCTCGTGTGTCCGCCTTCCACCGCCGATCGGGCCATCTCCCGGCGTTGAGATGGCCTCACCATTTTTTTGACATCGCCTCCTTCAGCAGGTCGGCACTGAGCTGTGCCTCGGCGTACATCTTCTTCAGGCGCCGGTTCTCCTCCTGCAGCTCCTTGAGCTGGGACATCAGCGACGCGTCCATGCCACCGAACTTGCTGCGCCACTTGTAGAACGTCGCCGAGCTGATGCCGTGTTCGCGGCACAGCTCCGGCACGGGCGTGCCGGCCTCGGCCTGCTTGAGCACGGCGATGATCTGGCTGTCGGTGAAGCGGGACTTCTTCATGGAACCTCCTCGGAAAAGCGTACGAGAAAATTCCACTTCTGGCGTCAGCTAATGGGCGGGGGGATTACCGGATCTTACCAAGCGCTTCGCGCACGGTTTCGCCGACGCGCTGGCCCGTTCGGAGCCGGACCGCTTCCTATCCACCGCAACCAAGAGCAAACGCAACAAGCGGATCTTTGTGGACTACCTGCGCAACGGGCGGGGCGCCACCGCGGTGGCCTCCTACTCTATGCGGGGGCGCGCCGGTGCGCCCGTCGCCCTGCCGCTGGCCTGGAGCGAGCTATCTAAGCTAGATAAGGCGAATGCGTTCTCGATCAAGGACGTGCCCGCCAGGCTGAAGCGCAGGCGGAAAGACCCATGGGAAGACATCGGAAGAATCAAACAGAACCTCGCACGTTGGGCGCATAACGAATAGAGGGCAATGTCCGCTTCTGGCCGGTAGCAGACCTAATCGCTTCCGGCCCAGTGGTCAGCATTCGCCGCACGCGCTGGTATCTCGATCGACGGGCCCATCGGGCGGACCTGGTCGCACCGCACCCGAAGCTAGACTGCACGGAGTACGCCTCTATGGCGACGGCGCACTGGGTGCCAACCTGCCGCTATCGATCAGAAAGATGCTCCGGTAGGAGATGACCTTCTCAGTCTCGGTCGGTGAAACGGCCATGGATAGGCTGCCGGGATGGAACTCCGATGGCTCCCACCTACCGGCCCTGCCGGGGGTTCTACCCCGAAATCACGGACGGTTGTGAAAGAGCTGATAATTTCTGATCTTGCCTGGCGACCCTCCGCCGCATCCTCGGATTGTGGAACCGCTCGATGTATTCGAACACATCGGATCTTGCGG
>JAEWZE010000216.1 GCA_023395465.1 Pseudomonadota bacterium | reverse complement strand
CCTTCGTGCTCGACCTGCTGCGCCTGGACGAGCGCCAGTTCGGCTGGTTCTTCATCCCGATGATCAGCGGCATGATGCTGGGCGCGTTCGTGTCCGGCCGCGCGGCCGGTCGCATCAGCGGCACCCGCCTGGCCAACATCGGTTTCGCGGTCAGCGCCGTGGCGATGCTCGCCAATCTCGCCTACAGCGCGCTGGTGGATGCGCCGAGCGTGCCCTGGGCGGTGCTGCCGATGGTGTTCAACGCCTTCGGCATCGCCCTGGTGTTCCCGATCGTCACCCTGGCCATCCTCGACATGTACCCGCGCCAGCGCGGCTCGGCCTCGTCGCTGCAGGCCTTCGTCGGGCTGGTGCTCAACGCCGTGCTCGCGGGCGTGGTGTCACCGCTGGTGAGTGGGCACGCGCTGCACCTGGCGGCGCTGGCCGCGGCCTTCATGCTGTCCGGCTGGGCGTTCTGGCGCTGGGAGGCCCGCCGCGGCCGTACGCCGCCGGCCTGCCCACCGGCGCCGGACGCGATGGAGCCGACCGGGCAGCTGTAGTGGCTGCAGGACCAGGTCGCGGGATCCGTGCCAGGGGCCGGTCCTGAAGCCGGCCGACTCGCGCAGGAACCTGCCAGGCTGGATCGCGTAATTGCCCCGCTGCGCCGCAGGGCTTCCCCAGCGCTCCCTCAGCGCGGGCGCAGCGGCTGCGAACCGTTGCGCCGGACGGGAGCGGCGGGCGGGGCGTACAGGTACTGGCGGATGCTCGGGAAATCGACGTCGAAGCGCGAATACCAGTCGATGTTGTCGGAGCTGGTGGTGCCCGTGTTGTCGCAGGACGCGTAACCACCGTACAGGCCGCCGCGCAGGAAGTACTGGCCTCCGTCGAGCGTGAACAGGCCCGATCCGCTGCTGCCGCCTTCGGTGGTGCCCTGCAGCCAGGTCGCCGCATTGCGTGCATCGTTGCTCCGGGACGGCACGTGCTGTCCCGACGAGACTTTCTTCAGATCGCCCGACGGATGGTGGATGGCCAGCACGGCGACGCCGGAGGGCAGGACGTCGGCATCCCAGCCCGCGAAGATCGCCCCCGCCGGCGCCGGATCGCGCAGCCGCAGCAGGGCACCGTCGGTGGTCGCGTTCGAGTAAAGAAGGTCGGCACCGCCGCTGAGCTGCTCGTACGCGCCGAGGCTGTTGCTGCTGCAGGTGGTGGACTCGTACTTCCAGTAGGTATTGAGGGTCGCGGCGACCGTGGCCGAGTCGATGCAATGGTCAGCGGTGTGGAACCAGGGGATCTGCGTGGAGTCGTCGATGTCGTTGAGCAGGGTGCCCGTGCACAGGTAGCTGCCTCCGTCCACGACGAAGGTCATCCGCGCAACTGCGTCCTTGGTCAACGCGTAACCCTGCCCAAGCTCGCCGACTCGGCATACCGTGTTGACGTTGCAGCTTTCGGAGCCGCCGACATTCTTCAGGATCCGGAAGTCGTCAACTGCATTGGTCATCAGGTGGGTCAGGCGCGGAGCCTCGAGCTGCACGGCCTCTCGGGAGGCGCCGCGCGGGATCCATATTTCCACGATCTGGCGTTCACCCTCGGTGGTCGGCGTCCAGTACAGGCCATCGTCGCCAGGGAGGGCGGCGGCCTGGCCGGCACTGACGGTGGCGACGATCCGCTCGGGGCGCGCCGAGCCGGCGAAGCGCAGCTCCGCGCGGGGATCGAGGCCCTCGATGCGCAGGCCGGCGCGCACGCCATAGGCCAGCGGCGAGACGAACTCGACCCTTGCCACGGAGCTGCCGTCCGCAAGTCGGCTCCACTGCAGCACTGGCAGCGCACCGGCCCGGGTCTCGGTGGCGGCCTCGCGCGCGATGCCGATCTGCAGCGGCTTGCCGGTACGCGACGCGTTCGCCTGCTGCAGGGCATGGATGCGGTGTGCTGACATCTCGCCATAGCCAAGGCGCGCGACCGGGGCATCCGCTGCACGCCAGCCCGCCAGGGCCTTGGGCGGCTGGGTGCGGCTGGGTTCGCTCCCGACGCGGGGAGGGCGGCTGTCCGCGGCCGAAGCGGCCGTCGCCGCCGAGAGGCAAAGCAAAAGCAAGGTGGTGCGCATGGTGAAGCCCCGGATCCCCTGTTCCCGGCATGATAGGCCAGCCCGGGCCGCCCGTGGCAGTCCGGGTCGGCGCCCTCGTTCGATGTGCGATCAGCCGTTGCCGGGCGCGGGCGCCGGGCGGGGGGTTGGGGGTGTCCCGCGTTCTCCGGTCTGGCCGGGGGCGGACGCTGCCGCCGGCACCTGCCAGCCGCAGGTCCTGCCTTCGTTCTGCTGCTTCAGCCAGTCCTGCAGCGGCGAGAAGTACTCGAGCACCGCCGAGGCGTCCATCTGTTCGGTGCCGGTCAGCTCCTTCATGGTCTGCTGCCAGGGCTGGCTGTTGCCGCGCGAGAGCATCGCCCAGAACTTGCCGCCGCCGGCCTTGTTGCCGGCGAAGGTGCATTCGTACAGCGGGCCCTGGTGGCCGGCGGCGTCGCACAGCGCCTTGTAGAACTGGAACTGCAGCACGTGCGAGAGGAAATACCGCGTGTACGGCGTGTTGCCCGGCACGTGGTACTTGGCACCGGCGTCGAAGAACT
>JAEWZE010000210.1 GCA_023395465.1 Pseudomonadota bacterium | reverse complement strand
AGCAGGTCGGCGGGCACCGGCGCGCTGCAGCGCACCGGCTCGCCGCTGGCCGGATGCGCGAATTCCAGCGTCTCGGCGTGCAGCGCCTGGCGGCGGAAGCCGCGCAGTGCCGCCACCAGCGCATCGCCCGAGCCCTTCGGCAGCTTCAGCGGACCGCCATACAGCGGATCGCCGACGATCGGATGGCGCACATGGGCCATGTGCACACGGATCTGGTGGGTCCGCCCTGTTTCCAGCCGGCATTCCACCGCGGTGTGCGCGCGGAAGCGCTCGCGCAGCCGGTAGTGGGTGACCGCCTCGCGACCATCTTCGCGCACCGCCATGCGCACCCGGTCGCGCGGATGGCGGTCGATCGGCGCATCGACGGTGCCGCCGGCCACAAGCGCGCCGGTGACCACGGCCAGGTACTGCCGGTGCACGCCGCGCGCCGACAGCTGCGCGACCAGCGCGGTCTGCGCCTGCAGGGTGCGCGCCACCACCATGACGCCTGAGGTGTCCTTGTCCAGCCGGTGCACCACGCCCGCGCGCGGCACCGCGGCCAGCGCGGGATGCCGGTGCAGCAGGGCGTTGACCAGGGTGCCGTCGGGATTGCCCGCGCCCGGATGCACCACCAGTCCCGCGGGCTTGTCGATGACCAGCACCTCGTCGTCCTCGTACAGCACCTGCAGCGGGATGTCCTGGGGTTCGGCCGTGGTTTCCTCCTCCAGGCGCGCATGCAGGCTGACCCGCTCGCCGCCGCGCACGGGGTCGCGCGGCCGCACCTCGCGGTCGTCCAGGCGGACGTCGCCAGAGCGGATCCAGGCCGCCAGGCGCGAGCGCGAGAATTCGGGGAACAGCTCGGCCAGGACCGCATCGAAGCGGCGCCCGGCGGCGGTTTCGGGGACGCGGGCCTCGCGTGGCGGGTTGTCGGCGTGACCGGGATCGGACATGGACGGCTGCGATTCAGGCGATGGACCCGGCGGACCGGGACGGGCTGGTATTATCCGCCCTTCGTGCCTTGCCTGCCCCGGTGCCCATGACCGTCCGCCTGTCCCCGTTTTACCGCACCGTGCTGCTGCTGCTCGTGATCGTCATGGCGACCTCCGGCTGCGCACGCCTGAAGGGCGTCTTCAAGGACAAGGACGAGAACGAGGGCGTCCCGGTCGAAGAGCTCTACGACAAGGGCCAGTCGCAGATGCACAACGGCAACTGGGCCGGCGCCGCCGTCACCTACCGCCGCCTGCTCGCCCAGTACCCCTACGGGCCGTACACCGAACAGGCGCTGATGGAAACCGCCTACGCCCACTTCAAGATGGGCAACAACGAGGAGGCGATCTCCACCATCGACCGCTTCCTGCGCACCTATCCCACGCACAAGAACACCCCGTACATGTACTACCTGCGCGGCCTGGTGAACGCCAACCGCGACACGGTGTTCCTGCAGCGGGTATGGAAGCTCGACGCCAGCCGCCGCGACCTGGCCACACCCAACCAGGCCTACTCGGACTTCAACACCCTGATCGAGCGCTATCCGGGCAGCCGCTACGCCGCCGACGCCCGCCAGCGCATGGTGCAGCTGCGCAACATGTTCGCCCGCCACGAGATCGAGACGGCGCTGTACTACCTGCGCCGCGACGCCTGGGTTGCCGCGGCAGACCGTGCCACCTACCTGCTGGAAACCTATCCGCAGAGCGAGTTTCAGAACGACGCGGTCGCGGTGCTGGTCGCCGCCTACACCGAGCTGGGCAACGAGACCCTGGCTGCCGACGCGCGCCGCGTGCTCGCGCAGAACGAGCCCGATCACCCGTACCTGAGCGGCGACTGGCCCGACTATCCCTGGACCATCCGCAAGCTCAATCCCTTCGCGGGCGAGAAGTCGGCGGTCGACAACGACGACCGCGTCCGCGACTGAGCGGATCGCAGGCACGACGGAAAACGCCGCCCCCGGGGCGGCGTTTTCGTTTGCGGACTTTGTCATCTGGCCTGCGGCAACGCGCGGCGTGGCGGGCACGGAATCGTGCAGTCCTCCGGATGGCCTGAAGAGCGCTGCGTGGATGCGGGCAGCGTGCCGGGCAGCCCCCTCTCGTGACATTGCCGGCCCGGCCCGGCAGGCGAACGGACAAGACGCCGCTGCGCGTCCCGGAGCCGCCGCGAGCCGCCTGGCTCCCGACAGCGCGCCGGTGCCGCTCAGTCCTGCGCGGCCCCCTCCCAGTCGAACCCGCTCAGCCGCGCCAGCCGTTCCGGCGGCAGGACTTCGACGTAGTGCTGCCGTTCGATCACCCAGGTCGGGTAGCCACCGACCCCGGCGCCCAGGCATTCGAACGCGACGCCGCCGTTGCGACCCTGGGGCGAGCACTCCACGTACGGCAGGTGCCGGGCGGCCGCGCCGAACGCGTCCTTCTGCTCGTTGCAGACCGGGCACCACGACGCGCCATAGAACTTCGCGCCCGACTGCGCCAGGTGTTCTGCCAGCGCGCGCAGGCGAGGCTCCTCGCGCCGTTCCAGCAGGCCCATGGCCGAGAGCTGCAGCATGCCCAGCAGGCCCAATGCCAGCAGGCCGTTGCCCAGCCACCAGGTCGGCCAGGCGGCCCCGGGGGCGGCATCCGGCCGGGCGCGGTGCACCAGCACGAAGATCGCCAGCATGATCGCCAGCGACGCCAGGCACCACGCGCACAGCGCCTGCACGGCGAACAGCCCGGCCACAGTGAGATAGACGCTGATCGCCAGCCCGAGGAAGGCCAGTCGCCACAGCCGGCGCCATCGCGCCAGACGCGATGCCGGACGCCACGCCGTCCACGCCAGCGCCGCGTACAGGGCGAAGCCCCAGGCCGCGATCGGCAGCCCGAGGAAGCGCGACCAGCGGCTGCCCTGCACCAGGTCGCAGCCCGCGCCCTCCGCGCAGAAGGCGGGACTGCCGCCGCTCCAGGCGGTCCACGCCAGCCAGGCGGTCAGCAGCAGGCC
>JAEWZE010000065.1 GCA_023395465.1 Pseudomonadota bacterium | reverse complement strand
CCCGTCCGGACGATGTGCCGCCGGCCCAGCCCCAGGGGCAGGGCGGCGATGGCTGGTGGCTGTACCTGGTCGAATGCGGCGACGGCAGCTGGTACGCGGGCATCAGCAACGATGTCGCCGCGCGGCTGTGCGCGCATGCGGCCGGCAAGGGCGCGCGCTATACGCGCGGGCGCGGCCCGTTCCGGCTGCTGGCGCAGCGCGCCTATCCCGATCGCGCCGCAGCCGCGCGCGCGGAATGGCAGCTCAAGCGCCTGCCGCGGCAACGCAAGCGGGCGTTCTTCGACGCCTGACCGGCGCGCGTTGACGCGCATCGGTCCGGCCGCGATGCGGCTCAGCCGTGCATCGAGCCGCTGTCGAGCCAGCGCTGGTGCCAGGACAGCGCTTCCGGCAGCAGGTGCGGGGTGTGCTTGCCGTAGCTGTCGCGCAGTGCACGGTCGAAATAGTCCTGCAGCGCGTCGCGATAGTCCGGATGCGCGCAGCGTTCGATCAGCACCTTCGCCCGCTGCTTGGGCGACAGCCCGCGCAGGTCGGCCAGGCCCCGTTCGGTAACGATGATCGACACATCGTGCTCGGTGTGGTCGACGTGGCTGACCATCGGCACGATCGAGCTGATGCTGCCGCCCTTGGCGGTGCTGGGCGAGAGGAAGATCGACAGGAAGCCGTTGCGGGCGAAGTCGCCCGAGCCGCCGATCCCGTTCATGATCCGGCTGCCCATGATGTGGGTCGAGTTGACGTTGCCGTACAGGTCCACCTCGACCATCCCGTTCATGCCGATGCAGCCCAGGCGCCGCACCAGTTCGGGATGGTTGGAGATCTCCTGCGTGCGCAGGATGATCTTCTGCCGGAAGAAGTCGATCTCGCGCTTGAACGCTTCGTTCGCCTCCGGACTCATCGCGAAACCGGTGCACGAGGCGCTGGCGAGCACGCCGCTGCGCAGCAGGTCGAGCATGCCGTCCTGGATCACTTCGGTGAAGGCGGTGAGGCCGCGGAAGCCGCTCTGCGCCAGCTCCGCCAGCACGGCGTTGGGGATGTTGCCCACGCCCGACTGCAGCGGCAGCAGGCTGGGCGGCAGGCGGCCGCGCGCGACCTCGTGCTGCAGGAAGTCGATCAGGTGCGCGGCGATCTGCTCGCTGGTGGCGTCGGCCGGGCTGAACGGGCTGTTGCGGTCCGGACCGCTGGTCATCACGATCGCGACGATCTTGTCCGGATCCACGCGCAGCGCGGTGTCGCCGATGCGGTCGTCGGTACGCTCGAGCGGAATCGGCTTGCGCTGCGGCGGCAATGCGGTCCCGTAGTAGATGTCGTGCATGCCTTCCAGTTCGGCTGGCTGCCAGGCGTTGACCTCGACGATCACCTTCCTCGCCAGGTCGAGCCAGGTCTTGCTGTTGCCGACCGAGGTGGAGGGCACGATGCTGCCGTCCTCGCGGATCGCGACCGCCTCCACCACGGCCACGTCGATGTCGCCGTAAAAGCCGAACCAGGCGTGCTGGGCGACGTGGCTCAGGTGCGCGTCGATATAGGCCAGCGAACCGTCGTTGATGCGCTGGCGTGCATCCGGATCGCTCTGGAACGGCAGGCGCAGCGCGATGCCGTCCACCTTGGCCAGGGCGCCGTCGAGCTCGGGCGCGGTGGATGCGCCGGTCAGCAGTCTGATCTGGAAGGCCTCGCCGGCGGCGTGGGCCACGCCCATGTGCTCGGCCAGCGCCAGCGGCACCAGCTTGGGATAGCCCGAGCCGGTGAAACCGCTCATGGCGACGGTATTGCCGGGGGCGATATGGGCCGCGGCGGTGGCGGCATCGACCACGCGCGCCCTGAGTGGCGCGTTGCGGATCCGTTCTTCAGACATCGGGGCACTGCGGCGACATGGGGACGTCATTATCTCCCGCGGAATGCCCGTCGCCGTGCGCGAAGGCGGCCTGCGGCGGAAGACGCTGCGTTTCGACAGTGCGCCGCTGGCCGGCACCTGCATGCGCATCGCCGGACCAGCCGCGCGACCGCGGGGGTCGACCCGGATCCTTCGCGTCCTGCCGCCGCCTGCGGCTGACGCATAATGCCGGCCTCCGCGGCGCGCAGGCCCGCGGCAACGCGGATGTCGGAAGCACGGCTTGAAACACACGATCGCACTTGCCGCCGGCGGGACCGGCGGCCACCTGTTCCCGGCCGAGGCGCTGGCGCGCGAGCTGATGGCGCGCGGCCACGACGTGGTCATCCACACCGAGCAGCGCGGCGCGCAGTTCACCCGGGCGCTGGAAGGGATTGCGCACGTGGTGTTGCCCGCCAGCTCGCTCGAAGGCGGCCTTGCGGCAAAGGCCCGGGCCGCGTTCACCATCCTGCGTGGTGTGCTGGCCGCGCGCCGCGACCTCAGGCGCCGCCGCGCTGCGGTGATGGTCGGTTTCGGTGGCTATCCCAGTTTTGCGCCGGCGCTGGCGGCGCGAAGCCTGGGCCTGCCGCTGCTGCTGCACGAACAGGCCACGCGCCTGAGCAAGGCCAATGTGCAACTGCTGCGCATCGCCAGTGCGTTGGCGACCTCGTTTCCCGAGGTCGCGGGCGCCGAGGGATTCGATCCGGCCAGGATCGTCGAGACCGGCAATCCCGTGCGGCAGGCGATCCTGCAGGCGCGCGGCGACTATCCGCCGCTCGACGCCGAGGGTCCGCTGCGATTGCTGGTGGTCGGCGGCAGCCAGAGCGCCGCGGTGTTCGGCCGCGTGGTGCCGCCGGCGCTGGCGCTGTTGCCCGAATCACTGCGCAGGCGGCTGCAGCTGTCGCTGCAGTACCGCGGCGAGGATGCCGACGTGTTGGCCGCGCAGCTGCGCGAAGCCGGCATCGACGCGACCGTGCGGCCGTTCTTCGACGACATGGGCGAGCGTCTGCGCGCCGCGCACCTGGTCGTCACCCGCGCCGGCGCCACCACCGCCGCGGACCTGCTGACCATCGGCCGTCCGGCGATCTTCGTGCCCCTGCCGCATGGCGGCGCGCGCGAAGAGCAGCGCCGCAACGCGCAGACGCTGGCGCAGGCCGGCGTCGGCTGGCACATCGCGGAAGCCGATCTCCTGCCCGGGACGCTGGCCACGGTGCTGCGCGACGCCTTCGAATCCCCCACGCGGCTGCCCGACGCGGCCCGCGCCGCCGCCGCGCTCGGACGCCCCGATGCGGCGGCGCGCCTGGCCGATGCGGTCGAGCGCCTGCTGCCCGCGGCGTAGGGCAGCGCAGCCGAGCCTGCACAGCGGGCGTCGCAGCACGCCCGAAGGCGCTCCTACAATGGGCCGCGGCATGGCTCGCCGCGGGGAAGGATGCGAATGCGCGACAGCCACGACGTGCTGGTGATCGGAGGGGGCCACAACGGCCTGGTGTGCGCGGCCTATCTCGCCGCCGCCGGCCTGGACGTCGCCGTGCTCGAGCGCCGCGCGGTGGTGGGTGGCGCGGCGGTCACCGAGGAGTTCCACCCGGGCTTCCGCAACTCCACCGCCAGCTACACCGTCAGCCTGCTCGATCCGAAGGTGATCGCCGAGCTGCGCCTGGCCAGGCACGGCCTGCGCGTGGTCGAGCGCCCCTTCGCCAACTTCCTGCCGCTGCCCGACGGCCGCGCGTTCCGCCTGGGCGAGGGCCACACCGCCGCCTCGTTGCAGGCCTCGTCGCCGCGGGACATCGAGCGCCTCGCCGGCTACGGCGCGATGCTCGATCGCGTCGTCGCGGTGCTGCGCGAGCTGATGCAGCGCACCCCGCCCAACCTGGGCGACCGCATGGCGCTGGCCGACTGGCTGGCTTCGCTGGATGCCGCGCGGCGACTGCGGCACCTCGACCTGCGCGGCCGTCGCGACCTGCTCGACCTGTTCACCAAGTCCGCAGGCGAACTGCTCGACCACTGGTTCGAATCCACGCCGCTCAAGGCGGCGCTGGGCTGGGATGCGGTGGTCGGCAACTTCGCCAGTCCCTACACGCCCGGCAGCGCCTACGTGCTGCTGCACCACGTGTTCGGCCAGACCAACGGCAAGCCGGGCGTGTGGGGCCATGCCATCGGCGGCATGGGCGCCATCACCCAGGCGATCGCGGCCGAGTGCGCGGCGCGCGGCGTGCAGGTCCACAGCGGGCAGGCGGTGGAGCAGGTACTGGTGGAAGGCGGCCGCGCGACCGGCGTGGTGCTGGCTGGGGGCCGCGAGCTGCGCGCCGCGACCGTGGTGTCCAACCTCAACCCGAAGCTGCTGTACACGCGCCTGGTCGCCCCCGCGCACCTGGACGAGGACACCGTGCAACGCATCGGGCGCTATCGCTGCGGCTCGGGCACCTTCCGCATGAACGTGGCGCTGTCGGAGCTGCCCGACTTCACCGCCGCGCCCGGAACCCGGCTGCAGCCGCATCACCAGAGCGGGATCCTGGTCGGACCCTCGCTGCAGTATTTCGAGAACGCCTACTTCGACGCCAAGTCGCGTGCCCACAATCCCGGCTGGGCGCGCGCGCCGATCGTCGAGCTGGTGATCTCCTCCACGCTCGACGACACCCTGGCGCCGCCCGGGCAGCACGTGGCGAGCCTGTTCTGCCAGCACGTCAATCCGGAACTGCCGGCGGACGAGGGCGGCTGGGACGCACATCGCGACACGGTCGCCCGGTTGATGATCGACACGGTGGACGCGGTGGCGCCGAACTTCGCGCGCAGCGTGCTGGGCTACCGCGCGCTCTCGCCGCTGGACCTGGAGCGCGAGTTCGGCCTGGTCGGCGGCGACATCTTCCACGGCGCACTCGGCCTGGACCAGATGTTCAGCGCACGCCCGCTGCTGGGCCAGGGCAACTACCGCGGCGCGCTGCCCGGCCTGTACCTGTGCGGCGCCGGCAGCCATCCGGGCGGCGGCGTCACCGGCCTGCCCGGGCGCAATGCCGCGCGCGAAATCCTGCGCGACCTGCGGCGCCGGCCGCGGCCGGACTGACGTCCCGGGCGGCGTCGCGCGCGCCCAAAGAGCGGGCACGCACCTGACGCATCGGCTCTTCGCGTGGATGTAATCGTTACCAACCGCAGTGCGGCGAGCGCGACCTGCACACCGCTTAGTAAACCGGCCGGTATCGTTTTGCGGTGCAGCGTGCAACCGGGGTAACGAATCGTTCACGATGCCCCCGCACCCGACGTGGGGGAGGGAGCAAAGCCCGCTGGCAGGCAACTGCGAGCGGGCTTTTTTATTGCCCGGAGCCTGCTGGCTCCAGGCAGGGCGCAGCGGC
>JAEWZE010000057.1 GCA_023395465.1 Pseudomonadota bacterium | reverse complement strand
ATGAGACGTTGCCACGCCTGCAACTTCTGGATTCCCCTGGGCGGCATCCAGGAAGGCGGCCACGAGTACTGCTGCGACGTCTGCGTCGAGGACGGTCCGGTGTTCCCGCTGTCGCGGCAGTTGCCCGCTGCCGACGTGCGCCTGAAGGCGCTGAAGATCCACAGCGGCCGCTGCCCGCACTGCGAGGGGCCGGGGCCGGTGGAAGTCAGGGCGTCCTACCGGGTGTGGTCGGCGGTGGTGCTCACCCACTGGAGCACGCGGTACCGGATCTCCTGCCGCCGCTGCGGGTTCAGGTCGCAGCTGCGCGGCCTGGTCACCAGCGCCGCGCTCGGCTGGTGGGGCCTGCCGCTGGGCGTGCTGGTGACGCCGGTGCAGATCGTGCGCAACCTGGTCGCCATGGTGTGGGTGCCCGATCCGCAGGAGCCGTCGCGGGAACTCCTGCGGCAGGCCAGCCTGCAGCTTGCGCAGGAGCGGCTGGCGGCGCGCGCGGACCGGCCTAGTAGCCGCGACGCTTCTCGATCCGCGCATCGAGCACGGTCTTGAGTTTGTCGCAGGCGCCGCGGATCGCCTTTTCCATGTTCTCGTCGTCATGGCTGACGCCCAGCGGCTCGTCGTTCTCCAGCCGCGCTTCCAGCGCGCAACGCTTGTCGTTCGGGCCGCCCTTGGCCGAGTTGTGGTCCGACAGGAATACCTCGATCCGGGTCAGGCGCGAGGAAAACCTGCCCAGGGCCTGCTCCAGCATGGCGTTGACGCGCGACTCCAGCGCATCGGTGCCGTCGATGTGGTTGTCGGTATTCAACTGGATCTTCAAGGCGTGCGCTCCTGCATCTGCATGGGGAAGGAGCCCCAGCCTATCCGCAGGTGCGGCCGTGGCTGCGTGAAGCCGCAAACCGGCATCCCGGCACGACGGCGAGGGGAGTGGCTGTCGCGGCCTTGGCCGGGATCCGCGGCGTCGTGTCTGCGACCTCAGCGGGCAGTGCCGTCGAAGCCTTCCGCCAGCCGGTTGATCGCGTCGTTCTCCACCACCGCGGGCGGCTCCGGCATCGCCGCGAGCGCAAGCATCGCGCGGCCGAGATGCGCGGTGCTGGTCATCAACCCCGGCATCAGCCGCACGCCCCATCCCATGAGCGGGGCGGCGAGGGCGTAGAAGGGCCGCATCCATGCATGCGGGCTGCGTTCGCCGTGCGCGGGCTGGATGCCGCCGGGGCGCAGCATCACCGTAGCGACGGGCAGTGCGCGCAGTGCGACCTCGGCTTCTCCCTTCACGCGCATGGGCATGAAGCGGCTGGCGGGGTCGGACCTGGCGCCGGAGATGTACAGCAGGCGCGCCCCGGGATTGCGCTGCGCGAACGCGCGCGCCACGTGTAGCGTGAGTGCGACGGTGACCTGCCGGTACCGGTCCTCCGGCGTCCCCAGTGGTGGCGCGCCTGCGCAGTAGAAGCAGGCATCGTAGGGCGCCATGCGGTCGAGCACCGCATCCAGCTCGTCGAACCGTTCCACCACGAGGTCTTCCACGCGCGGATCGGGATGGCCGAGTGCGCGGCGACCGAGCACCGCCACCCGGGACACCCCCGGATGTGCGAGCACCTCCGTGAGCACGCCTTGGCCGACCAGTCCGGTGGCGCCTGTCATCAGGATGCGCATGCGAGCCTCGGCCGGATCGGGGTCCGCCCGGAGTCTAGCGCCCGGATGTGGGCGCGGGGTCGAGGAAGGCAGGTTCCCTGCCTGGCCAGCCGGTCCCGCCCGGAATCGGGCGACGGCGTGGGCCACGACGCGATACCGCTGTCCCCACCCGTCAACTTTCCGTCCGCCGTGCCGATGGAGATGGTCGTAAGTGCTCTCCAGCGGCGCCACGCCCAGGACCTCCCATGTACCTGCACCGGTTCTTCGGCAACAGTCCCACGCCGCGCCCCTGCGCGGAATGCCAGGGCGACCAGCGCCTGGATTTCGACGTGCGGATGGCGTTCCAGCCGATCGTCGATGCGCGCGACCGGTCGATCCATGGCTACGAAGCGCTGGTGCGCACGATGGAGGGTGGCAGCGCGGCGGACGTGCTGGCCCGCGTCCAGCCCGGGCAGCTCTACCGCTTCGACCAGACCTGCCGGGTCAAGGCCATCGCCACCGCCGCGGCGCTGGGGTTGCAGCGGAGGCTGTTCATCAATTTCTTCCCGAACGCGGTCTACCAGCCGGAAACCTGCATCCGCCTGACCCTGCGGGCGGCGCAGACGACGGGTTTCCCGACGTCCAACCTGGTATTCGAGGCGGCCGAGTCGGAGCAGGTGAGCGACCCGTCGCACGTTTCCCGCATCTTCCGCGACTACCGCGGCCGCGGCTTCCAGACCGCGATCGACGATTTCGGCGCCGGCTATGCCGGCCTGTCCAGGCTCGTGGAGTTCCAGCCGGACCTGATCAAGCTGGACATGGCCCTGCTGCGCGGCATCGACACCGATCCGGTGCGGCGGACCATCGTGGCGGGCGTGGCCGGCATCGCGCGCGGCATCGGTTCGACCCTCCTGGCCGAGGGCGTGGAAACCGCGGACGAGTACCACGCCCTGCGGGAACTGGGTATCCACCTGTTCCAGGGCTACCTGTTCGGTCGACCTGCGCTGGAACGGCTGGAGCCGGTCGCCGACTCGACCTGGGCGGCGCTTGCGCACGCGGCCCCGCGGGCAGGTTGCGGCTGAGCGCAACCGGCGCGCGAAGCGCCATGCGCCTGTCGCGCTGCAGCATCGGCGTCGGCGCCGCTGACAGTGGCGGCGGCGGTGGCCAGATGCAGGGACGGTCGTCCGCAATCCATTCGGCTATGCTCGCGGTTCGCGTCAGGGAGGGGTCCCATGGGGATTCGCGAGGCGAAGCGGGTGGCCGCCATCGTGGCGGTCGCGTGGCTGGCGCTGCTGGCCGCCTGCACCGGCCCGGACGCCGGCGCCGGGACGCGTGAACTGCGCGTCGGGCTTTACGACAACCCGCCCAAGATCCATCTCGACGAGGGGGACCAGCCCGCCGGGCTGTTCGTGGACCTGCTGGAGGCGATCGCCCGCGAGGAAGGCTGGCGCATCCGCTACGAGCGCTGCGAGTGGGAGGCGTGCTTGCGCCGCCTGGATGCCGGCGAACTCGACCTGATGCCCGACGTGGCGTGGACCCACGATCGCGCGGCGCGCTTCGATTTCCACCAGACGCCGGTGACCTACGCGTGGTCGCAGGTGTTCCGCCCGCGGGATGTCCGCGTGCAGGGAATGCCCGACCTGGCGGGGAAGCGGATCGCGCTTCTGCGGGCCAGCGTGCAGACCAGGGATCTCGAAACCGTGCTTGGCGGCCTCGGGGTGCCGTGGACGCCGGTGGCCACGGCGACCTACGACGAGGCCTTCGCCGCCGTCCGCGATGGGCATGCCGATGTCGCGGTGGCCAACAACTACTTCGGCTGGCGCACGGCCCGCCGCTACGGGTTGAGCGAATCGACCATCGTCTTCAACCCGGCGACGCTGTTCTACGCCGCACCCAAGGGCCGCCACGGGGATGTCCTGGCGCGCATCGACCACTGGCTCGGCCGTTGGCAGGCCGATGCCGGTTCGGTCTATTTCAAGGCGCTGGGGCGCGCACTCGCGCCGCCGCCGGCGACCGTGGCGCCGCGCTGGCTCGTGCCCACCCTTGGCGTGGCCGCGGCGCTGATCGTCCTGTTGGCCGCCTTCGCCCTCGTGCTGCGCTGGCGCGTGCATGCCGCCACGGCCGCGGCCACCGGTGCGGCTGCGCGCCTGGACCATGTCCTCGACGCGAGCCCGGTCGTGCTCGCCCTGGCCACCGAACGCGACGGGCAACTGGTGGCCGACTGGGTCAGCGCCAACGCAGTCCGGCTGTTCGGGTTCACCGCCACGGAGATGGCGCAGCCGGGGTTCTGGAGCGGGCGCGTGCATCCCGACGACCTGCCTCGCCTGGTCCCTTCCATTCCCTACCTGCGCGAACAGCCGGCCCTGGTGCGCGAGTACCGCATCATCGATGCCGGAGGCGCGCAGCGGCACGTGCGCGAGGAGTTGCGGGCCATGACCAGCGAGTCCGGCACGCCGCTCCAGGTCATCGGCACATGGACCGACCTGACCGAGGCGCGCGTGCACGAGCAGGAACTCGACTACATGTCCCGTCACGACGCACTGACCGGCCTGCCCAACCGCACGAGGCTGCAGGTCGCGCTGGAGGATGCAGTGGCGCAGGGCCGGGCACGCTGGCTGCTGGTGGTGGACATCAACCGCCTGCGCGGGATCAACGACACGCTCGGGCACGCCATGGGCGACCAGGCCCTGCGCGTCGCCGCGCGCCGGCTGGCGCGGCTGCTGCCGGCGGACGGCTTTCTCGCGCGCCTGGGCGGCGACGAGTTCGCCATCCTGCTGCCCCCGGACGATGCAGCCGGGGAGACGATCGGCGCGTTCGCCGATGAAGTGCATCGCGCTTTCGCCACGCCGCTGCTCGCGCCCGAGTACATGGCCGTGCTGTCGGTGACGGTGGGCGCGGCACGATTTCCGCAGCACGGCGACGACGCCGCCACCCTGCTCAAGCACGCCGAGCTCGCCCTGCACGAAGCCAAGCGGCATCCACACGGGGCGTATCTGGAGTTCGACGCCTCGCTGTCGGAAGGCGCGCAACGGCGGATGGCGATCGACAGCGGATTGCGCGTGGCCCTGGCCCAGCGCCAGTTCCGCCTGCACTACCAGCCGCAGGTGGAGCTGCGCGAGGGCCGGCTGGTCGGCGTCGAAGCGCTGTTGCGCTGGCAGCATCCCGAACTGGGCCTGGTGCCACCGTGCGAGTTCATTGCCATCGCCGAGGAGAACGGGCTGATCGCGGAAATCGGCCTGTGGGTGCTGATGGAGGCCACGCGACAGCTGCGCGCCTGGGACGACGCCGGGCTGGACGTGCCGGCGGTGTCGGTGAACTGCTCGGTGCGCCAGCTCGATCCGGACCGCCTGCCGGCGCAGGTGGCCGCGGTGCTCGCGGCGGTCGGACTGGCGTCCTCGCGGCTGGAGCTGGAGATCACCGAGTCGATGCTGATGCGCGATCCCGAGCGCGCGATCGCCGTGCTGCATGCACTCAAGGCGCAGGGCGTGCGCCTGGCCATCGACGATTTCGGCACCGGCCACTCCAGCCTGGCGTACGTGAAGCAGCTGCCGGTGACCCGGCTCAAGATCGACCGTTCGTTCGTCAGCGGCATCGGCCGGCATGCCAACGACGAACAGATCTGCAGGACCGTGATCGCGCTGGCGCACAGCCTGCAGCTGGAGACGCTGGCCGAGGGCGTCGAGCACGCGCACGAAGCCGACTTCCTGCGCGCGGAAGGGTGCGCCCTGGCGCAGGGCTACCTGTATGCCGCACCGCTTGCCCCGGACGCGCTGCGCGACTGGCTGGACCGCGCCGCTTCCGGCTAGCACTGCGCTGCCGCGGCGCACCTGCACCGTGGCCAAACCGCCTCTTGCGGAAATATTGAAGCCAGCGGCGCTGCGCTGCAGCATATGCGTGCCCATTGGGCACGACAATCAAATACCTAGGAAGGAATCATGAAGAACATTCTGACGCTCGCCGTCTCCCTGGCCATCGCCTCGCTGAGCGGAACCGCGCTCGCGCAGGACGCCGCCGGCGGCTACATCCGCGGCGAGATCGGGCGCAGCGACATCGACCTGGAAATCGGCGGGGTCGATGCGGGCAGCGAGGACGACACTTCCGCCGTCTTCTCGGGCGGCTACTGGTTCAACGAGTTCGTGGCGGTCGAAGGCCACGTCGGTTCGCTCTACAACACCGAGCTGGAAGACGACATCGACCTGGACCTGGTTTCGATGGGCGTCGGCGTCGCAGTCAAGAAGAGCTTCGGTGGCCCGCACACCGGCTTCTTCGTCGGCGGACGCGCCGGTGTCGCGCGCCTGACCGCGCAGGTGCGCGAGGACGAATTCGACGTGATCGACGACGAGAGCGACATCAAGCCGTACTTCGGCGTGAGCGCCGGCTACGACTTCAGCCCGCGCTTTGGCCTGAGCCTGAACTGGGACCGCCGCCAGGCCGACATCGAGGGCGTGGACCTGGACGTCGACACGATCGCGGTGGGCGGCGAATACCGCTTCTGATCGTCCCCGGCACGGTGACACGGGCCGCCTCCGGGCGGCCCTTTTTTCGTCCTTCGCCCGCCCGATCGGCGTGGACGTGCCGGCTGCCGCAGCTGCGTCGGCCCCGACAGCAGCAGGGCCGTCCTTGATGCGACACTCCTGGCGGCGGTAGGGTGGCGGGGACGGCGCACCGGCGCGCTGCGTCCCGACCGGTTCCTTCCTGAAGCAAGGACGACGCGTATCCATGTTCCGGCTGTGCCGCATCGCGAGCGTGCTGGTATGCCTGGCGGCGGCCTGCGGCATTCCGCCAGCCGCTGCGCGATCGCAGGCCGGAACCACGGAGCGCACGGCGACCGCCAGCGCGACGCCGATGGCGGCGCCGCACTTCGAATACGCGTATGCGCTGCCTGTTTCCCCAGGACTGCAGCGCATCCACCTGCGCGTGCGCGATGCCGACCTGCTGCGGCAGCTGCCGGAGGTGCAGGCGATCGACGGGATGTTCGTGCTGCCGCGGCGGCTGCGCTACGTCACCGCCGAATGCGGCGAGTTCGGCGCGTTCTACCGCCCGGCCGATGCCGAGGTGGTGCTGTGCTACGAGACGCTGCGCACGCTCTACGAGCGCGGCCAGGCGCACCAGCGTGCGCTCGGACTCGACGATGGCCATCCGCTGCACTACGTGCGTGCGAACGTGCGCTTCATCGTGCTGCACGAAACCGGCCACGCGCTGGTGCATCTGCTGGACCTGCCCGTCACTGGCCGCCAGGAGGACGCGGTGGACCAGCTGGCGGCGATCCTGATGCTGCGCTTCGCCAGCGTGGAGGAATCACCGGCCGAGGTGATCGACAACCTGCGCATGGCCGCGAACTGGATGCTTTCGCGCAGCACCGGCGCCTACAACCTGGACGCCTATGCCGCCGAGCACGCGCTCGGCGAGCAGCGCTACTTCAACCTGCAGTGCCTGATCTACGGCACGGATCCGGCCGGTTTTGCCGGCATGGTCGAGTCGGGCGACCTGACCGCCGCGCGCGCCAGGGGCTGCCCGCGCGAGATGCGCCTGGCCAGCCGCGCCTGGCTGCGCCTGCTGCTGCCGCACCTGGCACCGGGTTCCGAGGGCTACGTCGAAGAGGCCAGGCGCTACCTGAAGCAGCGCGACTGATCCGCGCGAGCGGTACCGGTCCATCGAGGGCCTCACGCGATTTCACGCCGCGCGCTCCTACAGTGGCGCTTCCTGCAGCCGACGGACCCCGCATGCGCAAGTTCCCGCCGAATCCCCAGGACCTGGGGCGGCTCGATCTCGACGACATCCTCGGCACCATCCACGAGGAAGTGCGACAGCGCTTCGGCGAGGGCAAGGTGGCCGACTACATCCCCTCGCTGGCCGATGTGCCCAAGGACCGTTTCGGCATGGCGCTAGCGCTGCTGGACGGCCGGGTCCACTCGGTGGGGCATGCGCGCGAACCGTTCTCGATCCAGAGCATCTCCAAGGTGTCCACCCTGACCCTGGCGCTGGAGGCGGTCGGCGACGGACTGTGGACGCGGGTGGACCGCGAGCCTTCCGGCGACCCGTTCAACTCGCTGATCCAGCTCGAGCACGAGAAGGGCATTCCGCGCAATCCCTTCATGAATGCGGGCGCCCTGGTGTCGGCCGACGTCATCCTGTCCGGCCATGAGGATCCGGAAGGCACGCTGCTGGAGTTCATGCGCGCGCGGTCTGGCAACCCGGAGGTGGGCACCGACGAGGTGGTGGCGAAATCCGAACGCGAGAGCGGCTACCGCAACGTGGCGCTGGCCAATTTCATCCGCAGCTACGACAACCTGCGCAATCCCGTGCAGGACGTGCTGGACTTCTACTACCTGCAGTGCTCCCTGCGCATGGATTGCGTGGACCTGGCGCGCAGCGTCCAGTACCTCGCCGATGGCGGCCACTGTCCGTCCTCGGACCGGCAGGTGACCAGCGCCGAGGGCGCCACCCGCATCAATTCGCTGATGATGACGGCGGGCACCTACGATGCGGCGGGGGATTTCGCCTTCTACGTGGGGCTGCCCGCCAAGAGCGGGGTGGGCGGCGGCATCGTCGCGGTGGTGCCGCGCGTGATGGGCCTGTGCGTGTGGTCGCCCGGCCTGGACGACAAGGGCAATTCGCTGCTGGGCCGATATGCGCTGCACCGGTTCACGCGGATGACCGGGCTGTCGGTGTTCTGAGTCGGCGCGGCCGGGAGTCGACCCCGGGTTCACGGCCACGGGCGATGATGGCGACCGGACAGGCGGATCGGGAGCAGGCGATGGAGAGGATCAGGCGCGGTCTCGGGCTGTTGCTGGCGTCCGGCGTGCTGCTGCTGGCCGCCTGCGTGAGTCCCGGCGGCCATGGCGGTCACCCGGGGGGATACGGGCAGGCGCCGGGCGGGTATCCGTCGTCCTGGGGCCATCATGTGCAGGGCACCGTCGAGGGACTGGACCAGTCCTACGGCCGGATCCTGCTGGTGGTCGACGATCCGCGCAGTGGGCGGGCAGGGCGGATGGAGGTGCGTTACGACCAGCGCACCCGCCTGTTCCATCAGGGGCGCGAGGCTGCGGTGGAGGGCCTGGAGCGCGGCGACGTGGTGCGAATCGATGTCGCGCAGTCGGGCCGCGACCTGCTGGCGCGCTCGGTCGAGGTGCTGCGCGATGTCCGCGGCCGCGGACCCGGTGGCGGAGGTATCGATGCCTACGACGACACGCGCGGCACGGTGGCCTTCGTCGACACGCGCGTGCGGCTGATCGGCGTTGGCGGCGACGGCTACGGGCGCGACCGGCAGCTGCGGTACGACAGCCGCACCACCGTGGAGTACCAGGGGCGCCTGTATCGCCCCGAGGATCTGGACCGCGGCGATCAGGTGCGCATCCAGGCGCGGAGGCTCGGCAACGGGGAGTGGCTGGCCGAGCGGATCGTGGTGGAGCGTTCGGTGCGGCGATAGCGCCTGCCGACGCGAGCTGCCGACGCAGGTTTCCGGCGCAACCGTGCGTTGTGGCCGGACGCGGTTTCCGGCACCCTGCCGGCGCCATGGGCAAAGCCGACCGCAAGACCGTCCTGTCCGCCCGCCTCGTTGCGGCGCTCCTCGCTGGCGTACTCCTGATCATGGGACTGAATTCGCTGCTGTTCGCCGCCCGGCGCGATCCGGACTTCCCGCGCCTGTCGGAGAACCTGGCCGCGTCGTCCGGCCTGGAAGTGCGCAGGCAGATCAAGGGCGAGATCGAGGCGATGTTCGCCCTGCCGGCGCGCGAAGAGCTGATCGTCGTGGCCGGCGGCTATCTGTGGCGCTTCAGCGTCGACGGCCGCCTGCTCGATACGCTCGACATGCCCGGCGCGATGCATCGCAACGGCATCGCCTTCGACGAGGACGGCTACGTCGACTGGGTTCACACCGGCGTGCGCGACCGCAAGCCTTATGCGCCGGCGGTGGACGGCAACGGACTGGAGCCGGCGCAGCTGGAAGCCGCGCTGTCGGCCGCCAGGATCGTCGCCTACGGCAAGGACGACACGTTCGCCTGGGCCTGGCTGTGGGACGGCGACAGGGCCTGGCGGATGGACATCAGCCGGCATCGCGAGCGGGTGGATACCTACTGCACGCCGCGCTCGTCCACCGACGACCACGTGCGTTGGGCCGATACCTGCCTGGAGGGGCTGGCCGCGCCTGACCCCGGCATGGTGGAAATCCTTCCGCGCTCGTTCGCGCAGGGGGATCCCGGCGGGAAGCGCAGCGTGGAGGTGGTCGGTTTCGACCGCCGCCGCTACCACATGGAAGGTGGCGCGATCGCCAACGTGCTCGAAACCGTGGCCGGCGGCGTGGCCAAGGTCATCGCCCCGCATCTGCCCGGCGGCCCGCCGGAGCGTTACTGGGTCGGCGATGCGCATACCCGGATGCGGCTCGGCGACGAGGTGCTTCAGTTCAAGGTGGTCGTGGCCAGGCATGCGGGCGACTACGAGTTCCTGCACGCGGTGGACTGGTGGGATCCGTCCAGCGTGATCGCGGGCGCGAGCCCGTGGCTGCGCGTGCGCATGCGCGACGGCATGGAGCGCGCGGGCGAGGGCGCGCTGTGGGCGCTGTATCGCGAGGACCTGGGGATGTACGCGGTGCGGCCGCGTCAGAGCGCGCACGCCGCATCCGTCGTCGCCCGGCCCGTACCGGCATGGCTGCCCGCTTTCGATGGCCCGGTCACGGCGCGTGACGCGGTCAGCGGCGAGGTCGAACTGGAGGACGGTCGCACGGTGCACCGCTGGTGGCGCGCACGGCCTCCAGGGCCTCGGGTGATCGCGCCGGTCTTCCCCCTCGATGCCGATGGCGAGCCACTCACGGCGCTGCCGACCGTGCTGCGGGTGTCCTGGGGATCGCCCTGGGATGCGGAGGCGCATGCGGTGCTCGAGGCCAGGCTCGATCCGCGGCAGACCCGCGACGCTTTCGCACGCCTGCCGCGCGGCGACGGGCCGGTCTCGCTGCTGCTGCAGGTGCCGGACCTGTTCGGCGAGGTGGACGGAATGCGGCTGCTGCTGCATCGCGATGGCGCGGAAGTCGCGCTGGAATCCGCGCAGCTGGCCTACCTGCGGCGTCCCCCCTTCCGACCCTGGTATCCGCGCGAGGGCCAGCCGACACCGCCGAGCCGTGCCGCACAGCTGGGACAGAGCGCCGACGCCATACTCGCCGGCAGCGACCGCGCGCTGGACCGGTTCGAACTGCAGGCGCAGACGCTGGCGCAGGACCCGGACATCGTGGCCAGGATGGCGCCCTTCGTCACCGCCGGCTATGCGCGCCTTGTCGGCGAACTCAATGGCAGCGGCCGCGCCGATGCATCCCTGCGGCTGGTGGCGCACTACCTGGCGCAGGTGTACCCGCATACGTCGATGCACCAGGACGATCCCTCCACGGTCTACAACACCAGCGTGATCGCCAGCCAGGCGCTGGCGGTCGGGATCCGCCGTCCACAGGATCGTCCACTGGTCGACGCGGTGATGGCGACGCTGGTGGGCGAGAAGTTCGATCCGGACACGCACACCAACGGCACGCTGCTCTACAACCTGGCCTGCTTCCACGCGTTGCAGGACGACAAGCCAAGGATGTTGCGGCACGCGGCCGCGGCATTGCGCCTGGGCAAGTCGGCGGAGCAGTTCCTGCGCGACGGCGATTTCGCAGGTTATCGCGACGATCCGGAATTCCTGGCGCTGATGGCTCGGCAGTAGAAGCCCTGCGGCACGGGAGGGGGAATGGGCTGCCCAGGCCGATAGCGGCAGCATCGAGCGATGTGTCTTGCAACGGTGTGCCGGCCAGCTTTCCCGGTCGCGCGAACATCGCGGATGGCTCCTGCAGCTGCAGAGCGGGTGCCCGCTGACGCCGGGTTCGCGGCCGAAGCGTTACCGTCCGCGATCACCATCCCAGCCGGAGCGTCCCGATGCGAATCGAAGGTTCCTGCCATTGCGGAAACGTCCGCTTCCGCTGCGAGGCGTACGCGCCGGCCCCGTTCCTGCACTGCTACTGCTCGATCTGCCGCAAGACCGCCGGCGGTGGCGGCAGCGCCGTCAACCTCGGTGCGCGTGCCGACACGCTGGAGGTGGAGGGGCCCGAGCACCTCGGCGTCTACAACGCGAAGATCCGCGACGACGCGGGCGGCTGCCGCATCAGTTCCGGGAGCCGGCACTTCTGCACCGGCTGCGGCAGCGCGCTGTGGATGTTCGACCCGGAATGGCCGGACCTGGTGCATCCGCACGCCTCGGCAATCGACACGCCGCTGCCGCGCCCGCCCGAACGCGTGCACATGCTGCTGGACTCCAGGGCCAACTGGGTGCAGGTGCCGGACGGTCCCCACGACGTGCAACTGGACGGCACGCCGGGCGAGTCGCTGGAGGACTGGCATCGGCGCCACGGCCTGCTGCAGGACTGAACGCAGGTCGCGCGGGGCTTCACTTCTGCCGCGGCAGCTCCAGCTGCGAACCGGCCTCGACCTGGCCCGCGCGCAGCTGGGCAATGCGTTCGACCAGGGCGCGTGCCGCATTGCGGCTCTCCTCGAGCAGCGCCTGGTCCGCGTCGAGCGCGTCGTGGCTGGTGGCATAGGGCGCGTAGTAGCCGACGTAGCGGTCCACCTGCGACAGCGCGCCGGCATCGACCAGGCCCATGCCGCGCAGCCAGTCCGACAGCGCGTGGCGGACCGGCTGCGCACCCTCGACATCGCCATGCACGACCACCGCGAAGGCGCGGCCTGCCAGATGCTGCGGGTAGTTCCAGCCGTCCAGCTCGATGCGCTTGGCGCGGGCCGCGTCCTTGCCTGCGGTGGAGGTGGGATCCGGATTGCCGCCGTCCGCGCACACCAGCCGGTCCATCATCAGTTTCAGCGGCGAAGGCGCGTGGTTCCAGTGCACCGGCGTCACGATCATCACCCCGTGCGCTTCGGCCCAGCGCGGGTAGATGGCGTTCATCCAGTCCTGGTGCTGCCCCAGGGCGTGGTTGGGATAGCAGGAGCACGGCCAGTGGCACAGCGGCATCGCCGTGGACACGCAGCCCTTGCAGGGATGGATGTTGCGGCCGTATTCGGAGGTGAGCCGATTGAGTTCGAGCACGTCGCAGTCCGCGCCGGCTGCGCATGCGGCCTCGCGCGCGGCCTCGAGCAGGCGCCAGGTCTTGGACATCTCCCCGGGGCAGGTGTGTTCGCTGCGCGGCGACGCGCACACCAGCAACACGCGGTGCGGTGCGTCGGGCCGCTGCCGGCGCGCTTCGGCGGCGCGGATGGCATCGCGGGCGGCGCGCCATTCGTCGGACAGCTGGTAGGCCGGATCGTGGAAGCCTGCGCCCGCCGGCTGCGTTCGCGGCGCCTTGCGTCCCTGGTCGTACGCCTCCCAGGCGACGGCGGCGAGCCGGTCGATGGCGTCGCCGTGGGCGTCGAAAGCGGGATCGAAGAAGTTCGCGCGGTAGCGCCGTTCGAACTCCTCGCGCGTGAGCTTGGGATCGGGTTGTCCGGTCCGCGGGGTGGGCACGCGCGAAGGCAAGGCGTCAGGCTCGCGGGGCATGGCGGCTCGGTGTGCGACGGACAGCCACGTTAGCCCGTCACCCGGTGAACCCGGCGTGCAACCGGTTGCCCCTGCCGCGCGCGGCGCCGGATACGCGCCGGAGGACCGGCAGGGAGGACTCGCGGACGTCTCAGGTGGGCGCGAATGCCTTGGTGGCGTTCTTCTCGCGTTTCTCCGCCTTCTTCTCCTTCATCGTCTTGGCCGGCTTCTTCTTCTGTTCCTTTTTCTGGTTCAGACCCTTGCTCATGGCGTACTCCTGGCGCGCTGCGCCGACTGCGGTTGCAGTCCTCCAGCCAAGTATGCGCCTGCCTCGCGGGAACGGGGGAGGGCGGCACGTTCCGGAGGCCAGCACGGTCGGCGTGCGGTCAGCCGGTGTCCGTCGCCGTTGGCGTCCGGACACGCCGCGACCAGGCCACTGCATCGACGCAGCGGGCGCTTCAACCGTCCTCCGGCATGCTGGCGAAGGTCCATGTCCATCCCGGCGGCGGACACGGAATGTCCAGTCGCGTCCCTTCGTAGCGAGCCTGCGCAACCCGTTCTGCAGGGTGGACTTTTGCAGGCCCTGCGGGGAAAGTGCGCGCTGGCTTTCGCGGCCCTGCCGCCTCACTCGAGACGAGGATCCCATGAAGCTCAAGCTCCTGTTGGCGACCGCATTGGCCCTTGCGGGCATCGCTCCGGTTGCCGCCGCTGATGGCCCGCGAGACGCGATGCATCTGGTGCCGGTGCCGCAGTCGATCCAGGCGCATCCGGGCGAACTGCGGGTCTCCGGCACGGTGGCCCTCGACGCGGACGCCAGCGCACCGGTCGCGGCCCGCGCCGTGCGGCGGGCTCTGGACGACCTGGGCATCGTCGTCAGCGACGCCGCGCCCGTCCGCATCCGCCTGCAGATGGGCGAGGATGCTGCGCTCGGCGAGGAGGGCTATCGCCTCTCGGTGGCCGACGGCATCAGCCTGCGCGCGCAGACCGACACCGGCCTGCTGCACGCCGTGCAGACCCTGCGGCAGCTGCTGCCGGCGCAGGCGCAGCCGGAATACCGGCTGGCCCGGCTGGAGATCGCCGACGCGCCGGTATACCGCTGGCGCGGGCTGTCGCTGGACGTGGCCAGGAGCTTCCTGCCCTTGGCCTACGTCGAGAAGACGATCGACCGCATGGCCTTCTTCAAGTTGAACCGCCTGCACCTGCACCTGACCGACGACCAGGGCTGGCGCATCGAGATCAGGCGCTATCCGAAGCTGGTGGAGATCGGCGGTGCCAGCGCGGTGCAGGGCGGGCGTAGCGGCTGGTATACGCAGGACGAACTGCGCCACCTGGTGGCCTACGCCCAGGCGCGCGGCATCACCATCGTTCCGGAAATCGACATGCCGGGCCACGTGCAGGCGGCGCTGGCGTCGTACAACGAACTGGCCTGCGACGACGAGGACAACCTGGCGCCGTACTCGGGGCTGGAGGTCGGCTTCAGCGTGCTGTGCCTGGACAAGCCGGACGTGGTGTATCCGTTCGTGCGCGAGGTGCTGGAGGAAGTGGTGGCGATCTTCCCGTCGCAGGAGATCCACATCGGCGGCGACGAGATCAAGCATCCGCTGTACGCCGACTTCGTGGCGCGGGTCGCTGCGATGGTGGACGCGATGGGGCGCACCGCAATCGCATGGGAGGAAGGCTCGGTCGCCGACACCGGCCCCGACATGCTGCTGCAGTTGTGGAACGACGACTACGACATCGCGCCTGCGGTGGCGAAGGGGCATCCGCTGATCCTGTCGCCGTGCTCGTACTTCTACATCGACCACGGCAACTACGCGGGCCAGCCGCAGACCTACGACTGGTGCCGCAAGGAGGGGGTGCCGCTGGCGCGGCTGTACGGCTTCGATCCGGCGCCCTACACGACTGCGGTCGGCATCGAGGCGGCGCTGTGGACGGAGCTGGTGCACACCGACGAGGCCGCGGACAACCGGCTGTGGCCACGCCTGGCCGCATCGGCAGAACTGGCATGGAGTCCCGCCCGGCGGCGCAGCTACGCCGGATTCGTGCAGCGCATGGGCGCGCTGCGTGCCCATCTGGACGCGATGGGCGTCGCCTATTACCCCGAGCCCGACCTCGGCTGGGCAACGGACGGACGCTGATCGACAGGCCGGCCGAACCGCATGCAAGGGCATGAGGGCACGGGACGGGCGCGCGTCGGGCTGACCGGTCTGCGCGTCTGCGTTCTGGCCTGCCTGTCGCTGTTGCCGGCGCTGGCCTGCGCGGCGCGCGAACCCCACGCCGTGCAGGGAGCGCCCTGCGGCGGCTATCCGCGCCTGGCCATCGACACGCTGCCCGGCATGTGCGCCGGCCTGGTGCTGGGACCGACCGCGCAGGATCCGGCGCGCCCGCTGCGCCTGCCGCGCTCCCTGCTGCAGCTCGATCCGGAGACCTGGCTGGTGACCGACCTGGGCGCCTGGGAGGGCGCACGCGGCGTGGTGTGGCGACTGCACGCCCGCCCCGGCGAACCGGCCCGGGTGGAGCGGGGGTTCAGCCGAGATACACGTAAAAATGCCCCACAGAACTCAAATAATTCTTTCGGTGCAATGACTTAGCCGATATTTATCTTCTCGGCCGGTTGCGCCAGAAGATCGAGCGTCGGGCACGGTGCGCCTGTCACCACGTGGCGAC
>JAEWZE010000209.1 GCA_023395465.1 Pseudomonadota bacterium | reverse complement strand
CCCGCCGCCTGCTGCGCGCCGGCGCCGACCCCGAGGCACGCGACGCCCTCAACCGCACCCCGCGCGAGATCGCGGTGATGCGCGGCTTCGTCGACGTCGCCCACGAGTACGTTCCCACGCCCACCGGTGTGTCGATGGCCAGGTTCCTGCGCGATCGCGGCTGATCCGTATCCGGCGCGACTCAGGCGGTTTTCGCCCGTCCCGCCCGCCACCCATGCGGCCATGCTTCCCGCCTCACAGGAGCGCAGCAGACATGTCCGGGAGTGCGCAGCCGGGAGCGTGACGACGTTCCACGCGCGTCCACAGGCGCTATGATCGGCGCGCCAGCAACGGAGGATGCGCGATGGCAGGGGAAAGGATTGCGGGATGGCTGCTGTGCGCGGCGTTCGTTCTGCCGGCATGGCTGCAGGTCGGGATCGCAAAGGACACGGCGACCGCGCCCAAGGTCGAAGCGAGCACCCTGATCACAGGGCGGGTCACGATCGAGCTGGACGGAACTGTCAGTGACTGGACAGTCGACCAGCGCGAGAAGCTCCCGGGAGCGGTGACGAAGGTGATCGATGCAGCGGCGCCGGGCTGGCGTTTTGAGCCGATCATCATCGAGGGCAAGCCGGTCCGAGGCAGCGCGCGGATGAGCCTGCTGATGGTGGCCGAGCGCCTGGACGGGATCGAGGAGGAGCGGTATCGCGTTTCCATCCGCGGCGGGCACTTCGGGCGGGATGCCGTGCAGAGACTCGCCCAGGTCGAAGGGCAACGGCCGTCGCGGCACGAGCCGCCGGACGATCAGGTCGTTGCAATCCGCCTGCGACCCCCAGGCTATCCGGGGCAGGCGCTGTCCATCGGCGTACAGGGAACGGTGTACCTCGCACTGCGCGTGGGCCGCTCCGGACGCGTGGAGGAATCGATGGTGGAACAGGTCAACCTGCTGGCGGTCGCGAGCGACCGCAGCATGGCGTATCTGCGCGACTTGTTTGCGATGTCAGCGATCGAGGCTGCCCGCCGCTGGACATTCCGGCCACCGACGCGCGGCGAATCCGTTGACGACGACAACTGGACGGTACGCGTGCCGGTCGATTATCGCCTCGGCGGACAGGCAGCCCGCGAGTACGGCCACTGGGAGGCTTATGTGCCCGGGCCGCGCAATCGCATCCCGTGGCGGGTGGACAGCCCTGAAGGCGCCGACATCCGGCCTGACACCCTCGTCGCCGGGCAGGTGTACCAGATCGGGACGGATCTGAGACTGCTCAGCCCGCTTGAGGGCGGCTGATGCTGGCCCGGGCTCCCAAGGGCGCGGGCCGCGGCGCCAGGAGTTGGCGCGCCCTTGTCCTGCGATCGGCTGCGGCGCGTGTTTGACGGAGAGGAGAAGAAGATGAAGACCATCCAGGTACTGCGGGCGTTGTGGCTATGTGTCCTGCTCGCTTGCCTCGCGTCGGCCGCGGACGCCCGGAATGTCAGGGCAGTCCGCAAGCAGGTGGAGGGCAGCATGCTGGTGACCGGGCGGGTCACGATCACGCAGGAAGGAACCGTCGGCGACTGGACGATCGACCGTCGGGAGGAACTGCCGCCGGCGGTGGTCAACGTGATCGACGCATCGGCGCCGGGCTGGCGCTTCGAGCCAATCCTGATCGACGGCAAGCCCGCGCACGGCAGTGCCCGGATGAGCCTGCGGATGGTGGCCGAGCGCGTCGACGACGAACGCTTCCGTGTCTCGATCCGCAACGGCTACTTCGGGCGCGAGGCCGTCCTCATGGCCAAGGAGGTCGCCGGTCGCCCGGATGCCCCCTCCGGCGAGCCTTCCGGGGACCGGGTGAGCAAGGTGCGGATGGACGCTCCGCACTATCCGCAACTGGCGTTGCGTGCGGGAGTGACCGGCACGGTCTATCTGGTCGTGCGGATCGGGCGCTCCGGGGAGGTCATGGATGTCGTCGCGGAACAGGTCAACCTGCGGGTGGTGGGGTTGGAGCGGGAGATGGTCCGCATGCGCGACATGCTGGCGCGGTCGGCGCTGGCCGCGGCACGCCGCTGGCAGTTCAATCCGCCGACCAGTGGGGAAGCTGCCGAGGAGCCGTTCTGGTCCGTGCGGGTGCCGGTCGACTACAACATCCAAGGGGTGGGGCAGCCGGCGGCGTACGGGCGCTGGGAAGCCTACGTGCCGGGGCCGCGCGTGCCGGTTCCATGGCAGATGGAAAGCCTCGAAGGCTTCGATATCGCACCCGATACCCTGATCGCGGGGGAGGTGTACCAAGTGGGCATGGCGATGAAGCTGCTCGGTCCGCTCGAAGGTGGCTGAACCCGGACCAGTCGGCATGCGCCTGTTCAACGCCATCGGCGGCTGAGGCGAGCCGTCGGCGGATCCCTGCGGCCCGCGTGCTCAGGGCCGCGGCCTGTGCGTTGAGGGGGCGCAGCCCTGCCTCGAGTTGCCGGGACTGCCCCGACCGGACCGCCGTTCCCAACGTCCTGCCCGTTGCCAACATGCTCGCTCGATGCATCGCGCTCAGGTGCGCGCCGGCGCTGCTGCCGTGGCGTCTGTCCGCGGGTCCGGTGGTCCTCCGCTGCCTCCGCGGTCAGCCTTGACGCGGCGCCTGCGCCAGCGCCTGCAGGCGCCGCGCGCCGCGTTCGGCGATCGCCTGCAGTGCATGCTCGTGCTCGAGCGTGTAGTGGTCGGCGGCGGGGTGTTCGCTGTCGAGGACGCCGTACAAGGTCTCGCCAAGCAGGATGGGCACCGCCAGCTCGGACAGGTTGGACTGGTCGTCGGGGACGTAGCGCGGATCGAAGCGTGCGTCGCCGGTGCGCTGGGGCAGGCGCAACTGTGCGCAGCGGCCCACGATGCCCTGGCCGAAGGCGAGCGTGAGGCGCGATTCGAGTACCCGGCTCGCCGCGCGCTTGGGCCCCCATGCCGCCTGCTGTGTAAGCGTGCGGCCGCCCGGATCGCACAGGTAGACGATCACGTCGACCAGCTCCAGCTCCT
>JAEWZE010000175.1 GCA_023395465.1 Pseudomonadota bacterium | reverse complement strand
ACCACCACCGCGTCGACGCCCTGACCCCGCGCGTCCCGATCCGCCGCGAGGACGGGCCCGGCCGCAACGATCCCTGCCCCTGCGGCAGCGGCAAGAAGCACAAGAAGTGCTGCGGGGCGCATTGAGGTCCGGCAGCAGGCCTGGGATCAGGACGGCGATCTCGCTGCCGTACGGGGGTTTGCAATCGGCGCTTTGCGTCCCATAAACTCCCGGCAAGTGGACTGGGAGTACCCGGTCGGCGTTGAGCCTCGGTGAGTTCACCGGGGCTTTTCGCTGTCTGGGGGCGGATAGATCTTCAAGCCCAGCCCCTCGAAGCCGGTTCCCGCGTGCTTGCGTCCGCCGTCGCAGAGGAACTTCCGGCGGAGCACCTCGAACGCGCGGTTCTCCTGCTCCGGGCGAAGCGTCGCAATGCCGATGGGCCGCGCCACCAGGTCGGCCAGCTGCAGGCCCGATGAGTTGGTCTTCTTGTCGGCCATGACGATGCGGAACGGCAGCCGCCGGTTCCAGCGGTTCTCGCCGTCGCAGACGCGCCGGAACTCCAGTTCAAGATCGCGATCCTCCTTCTTGCCCCGGCATTCCACGACCACATGGGTCGGATAGGTCGCCTGTCCCTTCTCCTGCATCAACTCGTACAACGCCTCAAGGCAGAAGCCGAGTGCGAGGTGGTAGGGGTTGCCGTCCACTTGGTCGCGCTCGCGGAGCTTGCGTTTGTCGATCAGGCAGCCGATCAGAATGAACTTGCTGTCCTCGATGATGCCGGTCAATTCGTCGAAGAATGCGACGCGATGGGAACGGTCGGTGAACCTGAAAGAACCGCGTTCCTTGCGGATGTCGGTTTCGTGCAGGACGATCGAGTCGTGGCCGAGATGCCTGAACTTGAACGCCTCCACCGCCGGCGGCGAACAGGCAGAACAGCAGCCGCACCAGCAGCACTTCCAGCGCGTGGCCGTCGTAGCCGGCGGCCTTCAGTGCGTCGTACAGCCGGCCCATGCGCTCGGCGGCCTGCACGTTGACCGGATCTTCCTCCTTGTAGGACCGGGTCTGGTAGCCGCTGATGAAGCCGAAGCGGCCGATCTCGCGATGCAGGTCGGCGAGCGGGAACTCGACAGGCGGGTCGCGGCTGTCGAGGTCGTACAGGCGGAAGCGCTGGAAGTCGCTGACCAGGATGTACTGCGGCTTCTCGGATTCGGCCAGGCCAGCGAAGTAGTCGGTGGCCTGGTCGAAGGCGGCGTCAAGGTCCACGCCCGCGCTCTTGTGCTCGGCCAGCATCACGCCGGGCCAGAACAGGTCGGTGCGGCCCTGGGCCTTGCCGGCGAAGCGCCTGGCCTTCTGTTCGTACACGACCACGCTGCGGCGCTTCTTGCCGAAGAGTCGTTCCAGAAGCTCTGCGCCTCGGCGCGCTCGGAGGTCTCGCCGTCCCATTCGCGCGCGAACGCGCGGGCGCGGTCCCGGATTTCGTTGAGGCTCAGCGGCACTGGCCGTTCCCCCGGTTGCTCACAGCGGCTGTGCCCCTTCGCTGAGGATGTCCAAGTAGCGACTGTAGGCGAAGACCCGGTGCCTTTGCTGGCCGGTGACCTCGTTGACGATCTCCAGATCCTGCAGCGCGCGCACGGCGGCGCGGATGGTGGGCGCGCTGAGCGGAATCTGCGGCGCGACCTGCGGCACGCTCATGACGATCCGCCGCGCGAACTGGTCGAACACCAGTCCGATGTTGCCGGCACGACTGCCCAATGCACCGATCCGCGCCCGGTCCTCGGCCAGCAGCTTGAGCAGACGCTGCGCGGTGTCCACCGCCTGCTGGGCGGTGTCGGCCACGCCGTCGAGGAAGAACCCCAGCCAGCCTTCCCAGTCGCCCTGCACGCGCACATTGTTCAGGTGCTCGTAGTACTCGGTGCGCCGGCGCTTGAAGTACAGGCTGAGGTAGAGGCTCGGGTCGCGCAGCACGCCTTCGTTGCACAGGATGAGCGCGATCAGCAGGCGGCCCAGCCGGCCGTTGCCATCGCCGAAAGGATGGATGGTCTCGAACTGCACGTGCGCCAGCGCCGCCTTCACAAGCGGCGGCATTCGGCCGGGGGGGGCATGCAGGAATCGCTCCAGCGCCGCCAGCGCATCGGGCAGGGCCTCCGGCGGCGGCGGCACGAAGTGCGCCAAGGCGGGCGATGGACCACCGATCCAGACCTGTCCCTTGCGGAATTCCCCAGGCTGCTTCGTGGCGCCGCGCCCGCCGCGCAGCAGCAGTGCGTGCATTTCACGAATCAGGCGCAGGGACAGCGGGAAGTCGCCCTCGCGCAGGCGACGCAGCCCGTGCTTGAGCGCGGCCACGTAGTTGGAGACTTCCTCGACATCGTCGACTGGTACGCCCGGCGCGGCATCCGCCTCGAACAGGAGCAGGTCGGACAGGGAAGACTGCGTACCCTCGATCTGCGAGGACAGCAGCGCCTCCTTGCGCACGTACTGGTACAGGAACAGTTCGGGGTCGGGCAGCATCAGGGTGATGCCGTCCAGCCGCCCCAGCGCCTGGTCGGCCCGTTCCTTGCGCGCCACCAGGTCCGCGGCCGAAAAGTCGAGCGGCGGCTGGGGCGGCAGCGGATCGGGGATGAAAGCCTGGTAGCGGCTTCCCGCGAGGGAACCGGGAACGTAGTGGCCCGTCGTCCTTTCAGGCATGTTCTTTCCTTGCAGCGGGAAGCCGCTGGACAAGGAAAACTATACCGCAGATTTTTTCCTTGCTTGCTGGGCTCGTCCTCGCAAGGGAAATGCTTCTTCCGCGTCAGCCCAAACGACAAAGGGCCGGACAAGCCGGCCCTCGTCTCAACCGCCTGCGGCGGGAATCACCAGACCACTTCGGCCATCGAGCAGTTCAGGCCGGAGCCGATGCCCAGCAGGGCCACGCGGTCGCCCTTCTTCAGGCGGCCCATCTCGCGCAGCTTGCTCAGCACGATCGGCACGGACGCCGGGCCGATGTTGCCGTGTTCGCCGAAGATGGTCAGCACCTTCTTGGGATCGATGCCGATCGCCTTGGTGAACGCGGCGGTGTGCACCTTGCTGACCTGGTGGATGACGAACTGGTCCAGTTCCTCGGCCACCCAGCCCAGCGCCTGCTTGGCGGCGCCGAAGGTCTTCTGCGACAGCTTGATGCCCTCGATCAGCAGCATGCGGGTGTCGGTGACCATGCCGTCGAGGTTGCCGCGGCACAGCTTGTTCCACTCGGTCGCGGCGCGGGTGACGCCGCCGCGGTAGCGCGGCGCGCCGGGCGCGAGTTCGGCGCGCGCCAGCACCATGGCCGCGGCGCCGGAACCCAGGGTCAGGGTCGCCAGTTCGTTGCGGAACTGTTCCTCGGTGGCGTCGGCGCTGGTGAGGCGCTCGAGGGTCTTCTCGTAGGCCAGGTCGGCGGTCTCGCCGTCGACGATCAGGGCGTAGTCGATCTCGCCGCGCTCGATCATGCGGCTGGCGATGTCCATGCCGTTGATGAAGGCCAGGCAGGCGTTGGCGACGTCGAAGTTCTGGCAGGTGTCGGGCAGGCCGAGGTTGCCGGAAACGATGCTGGCCGTGGACGGTTCGAGGTAGTCGCGGCTGACCGAGGTGTTGACCAGCAGCCCGACCTTGTCCGGGTCGATGCCGGCATCGGCCAGCGCCTTGACGCCGGCCAGGGTGGCCACGTCGGAGGCCTGCACGTCGTCTTCCCACAGGTAGCGGGAGTGGATGCCGGCCACTTCGCCCAGCACGTCGATGCGGATGCCGAGCCGGTCGAGGGTCGGCCGCAGGCGCTCGTTGATCTCGGCCGAGGACAGGCGACGGGGCGCGTCGATGTGGGCCAGGCCGGCGATGGCGACGTGTTGGAAGAGCATGGGCTGGGCAGCCGGTGACGGATACGGAGCCGTATAGGGTACCGCCTTCGGGGCCGGCCCGCATGGAACTGGCTGAATCGCGGGCCGGCCGGGCGCCGGGGAACCGTGGCGTGGTGCGGGTCCCCGAGGGCCTGCCGACGCGGCTGGCACGGCCGCCACCCCCTCGCCCGGGGCCGGGGAGGGGGCGCCAGCTGCTGGATGCGGCCGGCGTGCCCCCTGCCCGACGCCCGGACGGGAGCGAAACGGGAGCGTGTGCGGCCTCGGGCAGCGCCTCAGCGACCGCAGCGCCAGGCCGCGAAGCGCTGGCTGCCGCCGCTGGGGCCGGCGAGCGGGTGGATGGTGTCGGCCTGCAGGCCCGGGGCCTCGTTGCGGGCCAGGGTCTCGAGTTCGTCGCGGACCTTGATCGGGTTGCGGTCGATGAAGGCGATGGAGTGCTTGACCGACACCTCCACCTCGCCGCGCTTCTCGCAGCCGCCCGGGGGGCCGCTGACCACCTTCACGGCGCTGGCGCCGGGCGCCATGTGCACCCAGGTGCAGGCAGACAGGACCAGGGCCAGCGGAACGATCAGGATCATGCGCATCAGGGCTTCCTCGTGGATGTCGGGGCGCGGGCGCGGCCATTGTGGCGGGCATCGATCGCGCGGATGGGGACGCGGCAGGCGGCGATAGCGTGGCTGTTCATCCTGGCGGTGCTGCGCCGCGCCGGCACCGTTGATCTTCCGCGGCACCGCCAGGGCCGGGCTGGACGTGCTCCACGGGGACTTGCGGAACCCTGCGCTGCCACCCGGCCTCGGCGGCAACCCTCGTGCGCAACGACGGGACGGGCCCGGCAGGGCGCAGCCGGCCCGCAGGGCGATGGCGCCGCCCCACCTGCATCCGGGGCGGCGGCGACGCGATCACTCGCGGACGGGCTGGCCGTCCGCGTCGATGACCTGCACCGGACCCAGCTCCAGCGCGCGGACCGCCGCCTCGGTCTGGGCGAGGTCGCCGACCACCACCCAGGTCAGCGCCTCGGGACGGATGCTCGTGGCCGCTTCGGCCAGCTGCTGCGGGGTGGCGGCCTCGACCTCGGCCTTGCGCCGCAGCACGTAGTCGTCCGGACGGTCGAAGCGGACGATGCCGCCGATCGCGCCCATCACCGACCATGCCGTCTCGTAGGCGCCGGGCAGGCTCAGCGTCTGGATCGCCTTGACCCGCGCCACCTCGGCCTCGCTCGGCGGCTGCGCGCCGCTGGCGAACTGGCTGATCTCGCGCTGGATTTCGGCCATCGAATCGGCCGTGCGGTCGATCTGCACCGGCGCCGACACCATCCAGCGGCGCTGGCCCAGCGCGCCGCCCAGCGAGCTGTTGGCGCCGTAGGACCAGTGCTTGTCCTCGCGCAGGTTCATGTTCAGGCGCGCGGTGAAGTCGCCGCCGATCACGCCGTTGGCCAGTTCCAGCCGCACCGCGCCCGGGTCGCGCGTGCCGGGCACCAGGTGCGCGGCGAAGATGTTGGCCTGGACCGCGCCGGGCTGGTCGATCAGGAACACGCGCGGCGCCTGCGGCAGCGCGACCTGCGGCACCTCCACCTGGGCCGGCGCCGCGCCCTGGCCGCGCCAGTCGCCGAAATGGCGCTCGAGCTGCGGCACGATCTCGTCCAGCGTGGTGTCGCCGACCACGATCAGGGTCGCGTTGCGCGGCTGCACCCAGCGCTGGTGGAAGGCGAGCAGGTCGTCGCGGTCGAGCGACGCGATCGAGGCCTCGGTGCCGCTGCCGGGCGCGCCGTAGGGGTGGTTGGCGCCGTAGAGCAGCGCCGGCAGCACGCGCATCGCCATGCCGGCGGGCTGCGCCTTCTGCTGGCGGATGCCGGCGATCCAGGTCGCCTGGACGCGGTCGATCTCGGCCTGGTCGTAGTTCGGGCGGCGCACCATGTCGGCGAACAGCGCCAGCGACGGATCGAGGTTCTCCTTCAGCGCCGACAGCCAGGCGTTGCCGCCGTCCTGCGAGGCGCCGGCGCCGAGGCTGGCGCCCAGCGCTTCGGCGCGGTTGGCGAATTCCAGCGAACCGATGCCGGCCGCGCCCTCGTCGAGCAGGTCCATGGCGAAATCGGCCACGCCCTCGCTGCCGTCCGGATCGCTGCTGTAGCCGCCGTGGAACTCGTAGCTCAGCTGCACCACCGGGATGTCGTGGCGCTCGGCCAGCACCACCTGCGTGCCGTTGCCCAGGGTGGCGCGCTGCAGCGCGGGGAACGTCAGCTCGGGGAAGCGGGTGGTCTTCGGCACGCCCAGGCTGCGGTCGACCGCGGCGGGCGTGGCGCTGAACTTCGGATCGGGCGCGGGCAGCTCGAACGGTGCCGGAACCGCCGCCGGAGCCTCGGCCAGCGCGGTGCGCTCGCCGGGTTCGACCACGATGGTGTGGCTGCCTGCGCCGAGCCATTTCGCGCCGACCGCCTGGATGTCGGCGGCGGTCGCGCCGGCGTAGTTGGCCAGCTGGGTGCGGAAGCAGCCCGGATCGCCCTCGAACACCGCGCATTCGGCCAGCACGTCGGCCTTGCCGCCGAAGCCGCCGATGCGCTCGACGCCGCGGATGAAGCCGGCGCGGATCATGGTGCGGGCGCGCTCGAGTTCTTCCGCGGTCGGGCCCTCGGCCACCAGCCGCGCGATCTCCTCGTCGATGATCGCCTCGACCCGGCGTGGATCGACACCCTCCTTGACCGTGGCCACGATGTAGAAATTGGAGCCCAGCTGCGAGGGGCCTGCCATCGCGCTGATGTTGTCGACCAGCTTCTCGCCGTGCAGCAGGCGCGTATCCAGGCGAGAGGACTTGGCCCCGCCCAGCACGTAGCCCAGTACCTGCAGCCGGTCGAGCTCGACGCTGCCGGTTTCCGGCACGTTCCAGACGCGGTAGATGCGCGGCTGCGGCACCTTGTCCTGCATCACCTCGCGCGTGGTCTGCGCGCGGCGCGCCACGTCCACCGCCGGCTGCGACATGGTGGGGCCGGCCGGGATGTGGCCGAAGTACTTCGCCACCTTCTCCTTCGCGGTCGCCACGTCGATGTCGCCGGCCAGCACCAGCACCGCGTTGTTGGGGCCGTACCAGGCGTGGAACCACTGCTTCACGTCGTCGAGCGAGGCGGCGTTGAGGTCGTTCATCGAACCGATGACGCTGTGGCCGTAGGGATGGCCGGGGCCGTAGAGCGCCTGGGTCATCTTTTCCCAGACCTGGCCGTAGGGCTGGTTCTCGCGCTGGCGCTTCTCGTTCTGCACCACGCCGCGCTGCTCGTCGAGCGCGGCCTGGTCGATCGCGCCGAGCAGGTGGCCCATGCGGTCCGATTCCATCCACAGCGCCATGTCCAGCGCGGTGGTCGGCACGTTCTGGAAATAGTTGGTGCGGTCGGTGTTGGTGGTGCCGTTCTGGCTGGTGGCGCCGACGGCGCGGAACGGATCGAAGAACTCGCCCGGATGGTGCTCGCTGGACTGGAACATCAGGTGCTCGAACAGGTGGGCGAAGCCGCTGCGCCCGGCCGGTTCGTCCTTGCTGCCGACGTGGTACCAGATGTTGACCGCGACGATCGGCGCCTTGCGGTCGGTGTGGACCACCACGCGCAGGCCGTTGGGCAGGGTGAAGCTGTCGTGGGCGATGTCGACGACCGGCACGGCCACGTCCGCCGCGGCGGCTGGCAGCCCGACCAGGCCGGTCCCCAGGGCCAGGCCGAGGGCGGCGGAAAGCAGCGCGCGGCGCGCGGGGTGGCGGTGGGGTGCGTTCGACGACATGCGGTGGCTCTTGGGTTCGGTGATTGCCCATCTTAGCCGCGGCCCCAGGGGCGCCTCGCGGGCCGGAAGTCCCCCCACCACGCCCCATGCACCCGCGCGGGCGCACACTGGCGCCATGCCTGACCACCCTGCCCTCGTGACCGGCGCCAACCGCGGCCTCGGCCTGGAATTCGTCCGCCAGCTGCTGGCCGCGGGCCGCCACGTGGTCGCCGCCTGCCGGCATCCGGGCAAGGCGACCGCGCTCAACCAGCTGGCCGGCGAGCATCCGGGGCGGCTGCACGTGCTGCCGCTGGACGTGGCGGCGCCACGCACGCATGCCGAACTCGCCCGCGAACTGCCGCTGGTGCTGGGCGACGAGGGACGCCTGGACCTGCTGATCAACAACGCCGGCGTGCTGCATTCTGGCGAACGCTTCGGCCACCTCACCCTGCCGAATTTCGAGGACAGCTTCCGCACCAACGCGGCCGGCCCGCTGCTGCTCACCCAGGCGCTGGCGCCGCTGCTCGCCGACGGCGCGCACGTGGTCAACCTGTCCTCGGAACTGGGATCGATCGGCACGACCACGCGCTTCGGCACGCCCAGCTACAACATGGGCAAGGCCGCGCAGAACATGGCCACCGTGCTGCTGTCGCATGCGCTGGCCGATCGCGGCATCGTCGTGGCCGCGCTGCACCCGGGCTGGGTGCGCACCGACATGGGCGGCGAAAAAGCTTCGCTGGCGCCGGCCGACGCCGCCGCCGGGATCCTGCGCGTGGTCGCGGGCCTGAAGCCGGGCGACAGCGGGCAGTTCCTGGACTGGCAGGGGCGGGCCATGGCCTGGTGACGGCGGCGCCTGGGCGACAATGAGCGCCCTGCATCCGCGGCCCGACCCGTGTTCGACCTGCTGCTCTTCCAGCCCGAGATCCCGCCCAACACCGGCAACGTGATCCGGCTGTGCGCCAACACCGGCGCGCGCCTGCACCTGATCCGCCCGCTGGGCTTCGACCTGGACGACCGCAACCTGCGGCGCGCGGGCCTGGACTACCACGAGTACGCCACGCTGCGGGTGCACGATTCGCTCGACGCGGCGCTGGCGGCCATCGCGCCGCCGCGCCTGTTCGCGCTCAGCACGCGCAATAGCGTGCGTTACGACCAGCCACGCTACGCGGCGGGCGATGCCTTCCTCTTCGGACCCGAAACCCGCGGCCTGCCCGCGGAGGTGCTGTCGCGGGTGCCCGAGTCCCAGCGCCTGCGCCTGCCGATGCGGCCGGACAACCGCAGCCTCAACCTGTCCAACGCGGTGGCGGTGGTGGCGTTCGAGGCGTGGCGGCAGCTGGGCTTCGAAGGAGGCGGTTGAGGCAGGGCGACCGCGCCGGGTGTCACGGCGCCATCCCGCGGAGCGCGGGCGGGCCGCCTTCTTCCCATTGATCGCCGGTCACCCGCGCCGGATCCACCGCAGCGGATGCTGAAATCCGCACGTCGGCCGGTGACCGCGGCGTCCGCGCCCCCGGCCGCGGCCATCGGCGGATCGGAGCCGCCAGCCCGTATCGGGCGTTCCGGCAAGCCATCGTCGAGGCAGGCAGCGACGAGCCGGCCTCGCGCGGCAACAGGCATAATGCCGGAGGCCGCGAGACGGCGCCGTCCGGTCCGTTCTCGCGCTGGCGCCATTGCCGCGTCGCCCGTCCGCGAGATCGCCGCCATCGACGTCCCCCTGCTTCCCCAGCAACTGCAGAGCCTGTTCGATCCGCTGCCGGACGTGGTGTTCTTCGTCAAGGACGCCGACTGCCGCTACGCGCACGTCAACCAGACCCTGATCCAGCGCCTGGGCCTGCCGCGGCGCGAGGACATCCTCGGCAAGAGCGTGCTGGAGCTGTACCCGGCCAGCCTCTCGGCCACCTACATCGCCCAGGACCGCCGCGTGCTGGCCGGCGAGGTGATCGAGAACCTGCTGGAACTGCAGCTCTATCCCAACCGCATGCGCGGCTGGTGCCTGACCTTCAAGCAGCCGCTCTACCAGGACGGGCGCATCGCCGGCCTGATCGGCATCTCGCGCGACCTGGGGCAGCCGGACAACCAGCATTCCTCGTACGCGCGCCTGCAGCAGGCGGTGAGCCACATGCAGGCCCATTTCCACGACCCGCTGCGGGTGCAGACCCTGGCCACGATCGCCGGCGTCTCGGTGTCGCAGCTGGAGCGGTTGTTCAAGCGCGTGTTCCAGATCACCCCGCAGCAGATGCTGACCAAGCTGCGGATCGAGACGGCGATGCGCCTGCTGCATACCGGGGCCAGCATCGCCGAGATCGGCCAGGCCTGCGGCTTCTCCGACCAGAGCGCGTTCGCGCGCCAGTTCAAGTGCACCGTGGGCATGCCGCCGCGCGATTACCGGGCGCTGGCGCGGCGCTGAACCACTCCGTGCGGGGGTCCGGGGCGCGTCGCGCGCCGTGGCCGGGATCGAAACGTAAGATTTCATGAACCGTCCGGTTCAGTATTCAGCCGGGGTTGCGCCGCGGTGACCAGAATCCGCTTGCCGCCCCGGTTGGAACCGTTTTCCCCGACGGTTGGCTCCCTCCCCCTCCCGCCCGGGGCGGCCCTTTTCCCCCGACTGCAGAACAAGAGGAAGCCGATGAAGCGTTCCCTGGTCGCCCTGACCCTTGCCGCCGCGCTCCCGTTCGCGGCCACCGCCGCCGACGGCGTGTCCTACAACTACGTCGAGGCCGGCTACGCCGCCACCAACCTCAGCGACGGCCTGCCCGATGCCGACGGCTTCGGCACCCGCGCCTCGGTCGCGTTCCACCCAAATTTCCACGTGTTCGGTGATTACTCGAACCAGGAATTCGACGACACCGGCATCGACGCCGACCAGTGGCGCGTCGGCCTGGGCTACAACCACGAGATCTCCCCGCGCGCCGACCTGCTCACCCGCGTGGCGTACGAGAAGGTCGATTTCGGCAGCCTCGGCAGCGCCGACGGCTGGAGCGTGGAAGCCGGCGCGCGCGGCGCGCTTGCGAGCAATTTCGAAGGCTATGCGCTGGCCGGCTACCAGGATGGCGACGAGATCGACGGCGACTTCTACGGCCGCCTGGGCGCCACCGTACAGTTCAACCGGAACTGGGGCCTCAATGGCGACGTGAAAGTGAGCGACGGCGACACCGCCTGGTTCGTCGGACCGCGCTTTACCTGGTAAGGGCTGGAAAAGGGCGGCATCGCCCCCATCCAGTCAGTACGCGGCGTCGCCCTCCCTCTCTCCCGACGTCGCGCGTGGCCCGGCCGGAAACGGCCGGGCTTTTTTGTGGGCCGGTTCCCGTGGGGATCGTCGGGCCTGGCCGCCCGGACGCGCCGCGCGACGCGGCTCGATACGGGACTGCACCCGCCTGCGCGGCGGCATGCCTTGAATCCAGGGGACGTCGTCGGCACCAGGGCGCCCGGTGTGGCACCGGGACCGGTCCGGCGCGGTCAGCGCTCGGACTGTTCGAACAGCGCTTCGGCGTATTCGGGCTTGCGCTCGCGGGCCATCAGCCGGGCCAGGCCTTCGGCCGGGGTGATGTCGCCGTGCAGCACGTCGCGCACGTTGCTGGAAATCGGCAATTCCAGGCCGTAGCGGTCGGCCAGGCGCATGACTTCGTCGGCGGTCTGCACCGATTCGACCACCTGCCCGATCTCGCGCACCGCCTCGGCCACGCTCTTGCCCCGGCCCAGGGCCAGGCCCAGGCGGCGGTTGCGCGACAGGTCGCCGGTGCAGGTGAGCACCAGGTCGCCGAGGCCGGCCAGGCCCATCAGCGTTTCCGGGCGGCCGCCGATCGCGGCGTTGAGCCGCAGCATCTCGTTGAGGCCGCGGGTGACCAGGCCGGTACGGGCGTTGAGGCCCAGTTCCATGCCGTCGGCCACGCCGGTGGCCACGGCCAGCACGTTCTTCATCGCGCCGCCGAGTTCGGCGCCGCGCATGTCGCTGCCGGTGTAGGCGCGGAACTCCGGGCCATGCAGCACGTCGGCCACCTGCTGCACGAACACCGCATCGTCGCCCTGCACGGTCACCGCGGTCGGCAGGCCGAGGGTGACTTCCTTCGCGAACGACGGTCCGGTGACCACCGCCAGCGGCACGTCCTCGCCCAGCACGTCGGCCGCGACCTCGTGCAGGAAGCGGCCCGAACCGGGCTCGAAGCCCTTCGCCGCCCAGGCCACGCCGGCACGCGCCGGGCGCAGCGGCGCCAGCGCATGCAGGGTTTCGGTGAAGGCGTGCGAGGGCACGACCACGAGCACCAGATCGGCCTCGCGCACCGCGGCGGCGAGGTCGGTGGTCGCGCGCAGCGAGGCCGGCAGCGGGATGCCGGGCAGGTAGCGCGGATTCTCGTGGCGCCGGTCGATCGCCTCGGCGACCGCCGCGTCACGGCCCCACAGGATCGTGGGATGGCCGTGGCGGGCGATCAGCGAAGCAAGCGCGGTACCCCATGAGCCCGCGCCAAGGACCGCGACCCGGACGGTCGGGCTGGACATCGATCAGGCGTTGCCGGCCGTCTCGCTGCTGGCCAGGTCGCCGCCGGGCTGCTGCGCCTGGCGCTGGCGCAGGCCTTCGGCATACAGCGCGTCGAAGTTGATCGGCTGCAGCAGGAACGGGGCGAAGCCGCCGGCCTGGATCAGTTCGCCGATCAGCTGGCGCGCGTAGGGATACAGCACGTTCGGGCACTGGGTGCCGAGCAGCGCGTCGAGCACGTTGGGTTCGAAGCCAGCCAGGCCGAACACGCCCGCCTGCTGCACCTCGACCATGTACACCGAATTGCCGTCGCCTTCGCCGGCGGTGCAGGTCAGGGTCACGCCCAGCACCACTTCGTAGGCGTTCTCGCCCAGGCGCTGGACGCGCTGGTTGAGGTTCATGTTGATCTGCGGCTGGGTCTGCTCGTTGAACACCAGCGGCGCCTTGGGCGACTCGAACGAGACGTCCTTGACGTAGATCTTCTCGACGCTGAACTGCGGGCCGGTGGGCTGCTGCGCGGGCTCGGCGCCGCCATTGAGGGCTTGGTCGGACATCCTGGTACTGCTCCGGTATCTGGGTCGGAAAGGGGGCGATTATCGCACTTCGAAACTCAGCCGCGGCCCTTGGCCAGCGGCAGGTCGGCCTGCAGCCAGCCGCCGATGCCGCCGTCGAGCACGAACACGCGCTCGAAGCCGGCCTTTTTCAGCCGCTTGGCGGCCTCGCCGGCGCTCTGCCCGGTCTTGCACACCAGCACCACCGGCAGGCCCTTGGCCGCGGCCAGGCGCTTGTTCTCCGGGTCGAACTGGCTCATCAGCACGTTCTTCGAGCCGGGGATGTGGCCCTTCTCGAAGTCCGCGATCGCGCGCAGGTCGACGACGAGGGCGTTGTCGCGGTTGACCAGCGCGGTCACCTCGGCCGGGCGCACCACCTTGAAGCTGCGCGTCAGGCGTGCGATTTCGGTGACGATGATCGCGCCCGTCAGGCCGGCGAAGGCCAGCGCGAGCATCTGGTTGCGGCCGGCGAAGGCCATCAATTCCTGGAAGTCCACGGCGGATCGGCTGTGCGGAAGGGGACGGGATTGTCGCACAGGGGCGCGGCGGCGGGCCGGCGCCCTTACAGGGACCGCGCCTGCCACCGGCGCACGGGACCGGCCGCGCGCCGGAGCGCTATTCGCCCGCCCAGAAGTCCGGCAGCCCGCCGGTGATCCACCAGGTTTCCTTCTCCGCGTCGTAGCGCCACTGCTCGGTGTAGCGCACGGTGCGTTCGGCCATGGTGTGGCGGTTGATCACGCCGATCTCGATCTCGCGCATCGCCTCGGATTCGCCGGGGCTGGAAGCCAGGTCGCGGTAGTGCGAGACCTGGATCTGCCGGTAGCGCTCGAGCTGCAGGTCGTCGAGCGGATGGGCCTCGCGCCAGTCGGGGTCGACCAGGTTCCAGGCGCCCTCGAAATCGTTCCAGCGGATCGCGGCCGACCATGAATACTGCGCGCGCTGCAGCGCGGAAATCTCCTTGCCGGTGCTGGCGCAGCCCGCCAGCAGCAGCACCGCGCACGCCATCCACCACAGTCGCCATCCGCGCATCGCCACTCCCCCGCTGGTCGTCGCCGCCATGCTAGCAGCCGCCGGCGCGAGGCCTGTCCCGATCAGTCGCGCCGCAGGATCGCCACGTAGCGCGACGACGCCTGCGCGGCGACGCCGCCGTCCGGCAGCAGCACCTGCGCCTGCAGCGTGGCGCGTGCGCGGCCACGGTTGCGCAGGGTGGACAGGAACACCGCCCAGCCCCCGTCCGCCTCGATCCACGCTTCGGCGATCAGGTCGGCGCGCAGCGGAGTCAGGTAGCGCAGCTGCGCGTCGGCCACGTAAACCTCGGCATCGAGTCCGGCCTGCTCCACCTGGAGCGCGGTCAGGCCCCAGGCCGCCAGCGTCATCAGCGACGCCAGGCTGCCGCCGAACGCGCTGCCCTTGTCGTTGACGTTGGCCGACAGCGGCGCGTGCAGCCGCAACCGCCCCTGCGCGTAGCCGTCCACGCGCGGCTGCAGCGCGCGCGCCGGCGGCATCGCCAGCAGTTGCGATTGGAGGCGGTGCAGGGCACCGTCGGACAGGTCGGTCATGCGCCAGGGAATCCGGAGAAAGGACGTCGGGTGCTTGCGACGCGCGGGAGCAGCGACCAAGCTGGCCGGCATGTCGCAGGACACCACCGCGCCGAAGCAGCGCGCATGCTACGTGATCTCGCTGCGCCCCGTCGGCGGCCACGCCTCGATGCGCCGCGCCGCCGCCGCGCACGGCATGCGCGTACTCGCATTGTCGCCATGGCGGATCGAAGCGCGCGACGACCGCGCGACGCGCGCCGCGCTCGCCGAGGCGCTGCAGGCCGATGTCGTGCTGTTCACCAGTCCGGCCGCCGTGCACGCGGCGGC
>JAEWZE010000130.1 GCA_023395465.1 Pseudomonadota bacterium | reverse complement strand
TTCCAGCACTTCGACAAGGGCGAACAGGTGCCGGTCGACGTGGAACTGGCGCAGGCCGATGCCGGGCGCTACGACGCCCTGGTGATTCCCGGCGGCCTGTTCAATCCCGACGCGCTGCGCGTGGACGAACAGGCGCTGGCGTTCACCCGCGCGTTCTTCACCGCGGCCAAGCCGGTCGCCGCGATCTGCCACGGCCCCTGGGTGCTGGCCAACGCCGACGTGCTCAAGGGCCGCACCGTCACCTCGGTGCCCAACATCCGCCGCGACCTGGAAAACGCCGGCGCCAGGTGGGTCGACGAGGCGGTCGTGGTCGACGAGGGCCTGATCACCAGCCGCACGCCCGAGGACCTGCCGGCCTTCTGCGCCAAGCTGGTCGAGGAAATCGACGAGGGCCGCCACGCCGGGCAGAAGCGCTCGGTGGCCTGAAGCCCGTCACCCGGCCCGTGTGGGAGCGACCCTGGTCGCGAATGCTTTCGCGCGCGAGCGCGCTCCCACACGGCGAACTCGCGCGCGGTCAATCGCGCTCGATGCGGTAGTTGATCGAGCCGCGGCTTTCCCGCGTGCTCGATTCGATCTCGATGTCGAAGCCGCGCCGCAGCAGGTACTTCAGGGTCAGCACCTGGCCGGTGCCCAGCAGCGACACACCGAAACCGACGTAGAGCCGCGGCGAGAGCTGCTTGCCGATGCCCAGCACGCTGCCGCCGAGCGCGCGCGATTCCGACACGCCCGCGTCGTCCAGGCCCAGGCGCGCGCCCAGCTGTCCGGCCAGCATGCTGCCGCCGGCGGTGAGCGCGGCCGAGGCCGCGTCCAGCTGCCGGCCCTCGGCGCTGGACAGGTTCGACAGCGGCCGACCCAGCGCCAGGTACGACAGCGCCTGCGAGTTGTCGCTGGCCGGGTCGGTGTATACGTCGGCCTGCGGCGCCGAGGCGCGGCCGGTGACGCTGATGCCGGCGGTGATGCCCTCGGCCTCGATCCGGCGCTCGGCGCGGATATCGAGCCTCGGGTCGGACACCGGCCCGTCGAAGGTAAGCCGTCCGCGCGTGACCTGCAGCTTCTGCCCATAGGCGGTGTAGCGGCCGCCGACCTCGAGCGTGCCGCTGCCGGTCATCTCGCGCCCGGGCCAGGCGCGCACGCGCATGCTGCCGCCGAGCGTGCCGTCGAGGCCGAAGCCGCGCAGGCGCACGTCCTCGCCCATGGCCAGGGTCAGGTCGAGCAGCAGCGGCGAGGCGGCGCCGGCTTCCGGGTCGACCGGATCCAGCACCACCACGTCGGGTGAGGCCGAGACGCCCCGGTCGAGCCGCTCCAGGTCGATCAGCGCGCTGGGCACGGCGACCGTGCCGGACACCGACAGCGGCTGGCCGGCGCTGTAGCGCACCTCGATGTCGGGGTCGGCGACGATGCGCAGGTCGCGCGTGTTGGAGGCCACCACGTCCTGGCCGGTCAGGCGCAGCAGCAGCGGGGCACTGCTGTCGCGCCAGTTCAGGCTGCCGTCGACGGCCAGCGTGCCGCCGCCGGAGACGACGCTGCCGCCGATCAGCGCGCTGCCGTCGTCCTGCGCCCGCAGCGCGACCTCGCCCTGCTCGAGCAGGATGCCCAGTGCCGGCAGTTCGGTGCTGAAGCCGCTCAGGCGCGCCTGCCCGCCCAGGGTGGGTGCCGAGCGGCGTCCGCCCAGCTGGAGGTCGGCGGTGAGCCGGCCGGCAGGCTCGACGATGTCGGGCGAGAACAGCTCCAGCCAGGTCAGCTCGTCGGTGTCGGCGCTGATCTCGCCCGAGAGCGGCGAGGCCGCCTCCCAGCCGGTCGCGACGCGGGCGCGGATGTGGCCGTCGTCGTTGAAGACGGTGGCCAGGGTCGCCTCGATGCGCGCGGGACTGAAGTCGGCTTCCAGGCGCAGGTCGCGGTAGCCGAGCAGGTCGCTGCGCGAACGCGCGCTGTTGCGCAGGCCGCCCTCGGCCGAGCGCAGGTCCAGGTGGCCCTGCCAGGCGCGGCCGGCCGGACGCAGCTGGCCGTCGAAATCGACCTCGCCGCGCAGCGTCCACGGTCGCCCGCCTTCGCGCTCAGGCAGCCAGGGCGTGACCAGGGCCAGCGGCAGCCCGTTGCCTGCGAGCGACAGGCCGCGCTGCGGCCAGTCCGCCTCGATGCACAGCCCGCCGCCGCCCGCGGCGTCCAGACAGGCGCGCGACAGGGTCCAGCCGGTGCCGCGCTGGCTCCACCGCGCCGGCGCCTGCAACTGCCAGTCCGCGCCGCGCGCCGGCACCAGGTGGAGGTCTGCCAGTTCGCCGCCCCAGCCTTGGTTGCCGCGCCGGGCGCTGCCCTGCACGGCCAGCGTCCCGAACTCCGCGCTGGCTGCGCGCGCGTCCAGCCGCAGGTCCTCGACCGCACCGCGCGCCTCGACGCGTACCCGGTCCAGCGCCACCCCGGCACTCAAACCCTCGCCCTCGACCAAGAGCTGGCCGCTGCCGCGCGACCACGGCAGCCTGCCCTGCACGCGCAGGGTCGCCGCGGCGTAATCGTTCCAGCGCAGGCCCGCGCCCTGCAGGTCGGCCTCCACGTCCGGCGCGGTGCGGGCGCCGTCGGCCTGCACGGTGCCGCGCAGGCTGCCGGCGGCGCCGGGCAGCAGGTCGGCCAGGTCCAGCGGCGCCAGCCGCGCGTCCAGCTGCAGGCGGTCGGCCAGGGTGCCGCGCGCGTCGATGCGGCTGTCGCCCACGCGCAGGGCCACCTCGCCCTCGTAGTCGCTGCGCAGCTGGCCGGTCGCCGGCCCGCGCATGGCGAACGAGGCCTGGCCGGCGATGGCGCGCCCGCGCAGGCTGCCGCCCAGTTCGCTGGCCTGCACCTGCAGGTCGAGCCCGCCGTCGTCGCGGGTGCTGCCGCGGCTGGCCAGCTGGCCGTCGACCGCGCCGTTCCAGGCCGGTGCGAAGTAGCCCGGGTCGAAGCCGGCCAGGGTCGCGTCCAGGTCCCAGTGCAGGGCGGGCGACCAGCCGATGTCCCCGGTCGCATCCAGCCGGCCGCCGGGCGTGGTGGCGGACAGGCTTACCAGACGCAGGGCCTCGAGATTGCCGCGGCCGTCGAGGTCGACCCGGGCGCGCAGGGCGTCGCGTTCGAGCGTGGCCTTGCCCATCACCGCCCAGGCGCGGGAGGTGCCGGCGATGCCCAGGTCGGCGTCGATGTCGATTGCCGGGGGGGGATCGGCCGGCTCGGCATCGGGCGCCTGCGGATCGCCCGCCAGGCGCAGCCCGCGCGCATTGACCGCGAACCGGAACCCGGCCGCGCGCGGCTCGCGGAAGTTGCCGCGCCCGCGCGCGGTGATGCGGCCACCAAAGACGTCCACGACCAGCGGCTGCAGCTCCAGCACCTGCTCCTCGAGCCTGAGCTTCGAGGGCTGGAGCAGCGCGTGCAGCGTGCCGCGACGCAGCTCGCCCTGCACGTCGGCCGCGCCGCCGCGGCCATCGGCGAGCAGCGTGAACGACAGCGGCTCGCCGGCGTCGCCGCCGGCAAGCAGCGCGGGATCCAGCGCGTCCGACGAGGCACGCAGGCTCCACTCCTTGCCACGCAGCGCCAGCGCCAGCCGCAGCGGCTCGGGCGCATGGCCGACCACGGCGACGTCCATGTGGTCGAGGTCGCCGCGCGCAACCAGGCCGATGCGAGGCCGCGGCCGCGGGAACGCCGCCGGCAGCAGCGCGCTCGCGGTCAGGTCGGTGCGGTAGTGGTCGCCTGGCGCGTACACGCCGTCGACGCCAAAGCGTCCGCGGTCGCTGTCCACCACCAGCCCGGCGATGCGCAGTTCGCCCTGGCGCGCGTCGAGGCCGCCGCGGATCGTGGCGATGTCGACCAGCGCCGCGCCCGAGCGGGTCACGCGCAGCCCGTCCACGCGGATGCGGTCGGCCTGCAGCGACAGCGGCAGGTCGATGCGCGGCAGCACCTCCGGCCAGGTCGGCAGCTCGAAGGGCGTGTCCGCCGGCTCGGGCAGGTCGAGCGTGGCGCCTTCGACGTCCAGCGCGTCCAGGCGCAGGCGGCGACCGACCAGGGGCATGATCGCCGGGTCGAGCACGACCCGCCTTGCGCTGAAGGTCAGCACCGCCGGTTCCGCGCACTCGCCATAGGGCACCGGTTCGCCGTCCACGTCGGGGCAGCCGCGCTGCACGTAGCGCACGCCGTGCAGGGTCAGCGGGCCGGAGGCGGGGCCCTGCGCGCGGTCCCAGGCCAGCTCGGTGCCGTCGGGCAGGGCGGCGCTGATGCGCGCGAGCAGGAAGTCGCGCCCGCCGAAGGTGGCCAGCAACCAGTACAGCAGCGCGCCAGCCAGCAGCAGCACGACCAGCGAGACGAGCGCGCTGCGGATCGCCAGCACGCGCAGGCGCCGGCGCCTGCGCTCGCGCAGTTCGGCGATGCGCCGTTCGCGCTCCTCGGGGGTGATGTCGTCGGGCAGCCGCGGGCGGCGTCGGAAGGCCATCTCAGAATTCCGCCCCGATGCTCAGGCCGACGGTGAACGGCGAGTCCGGATTGTCCAGGCCGCGCGCGATGTCCAGCTTCAGCGGGCCCACCGGCGAACGCCAGCGTGCGCCGATGCCCACACCGGTATGCCAGTCCGGCGACGTGCTGTCGAAGGCGCTGCCGCTGTCGACGAAGACCGCCGCGCCCCAGTCGCCGAAGAAGTAGCGCTCGTACTCCACGCTGGCCGTCACCACGTTGCGCGCGCCGGTGGCGAGGTAGCCGGTCTCGCGCAGCACGCCGTCCTCGTCTTCCTCGTAGCGGGTGATGCGCGGTCCGACCTCGCGCCACTCGTAGCCGCGGATGCTGCGGTCGCCACCGGCGTAGAAGCGCAGGCTGGGCGGCATGTCCACCAGCGCGCTGGTCCAGGTGTAGCCGGCCTCGGCGCGCAGGATCAGCCGGCCGTTGTCGCCCATGCCCTTGAACGTGCTGGCGCGCGCATGCAGCTGCGCGAAGCTGGCGTCCGACCCCGCGCCTTCCAGGCCGCTGCGCAGCACCAGCGAGCCGCCTGCGCCGCTGGTGGGGAAGATGCGGTCGTCGACGTTGACGTATTCGGCGCGCACCGAGGGAAAGGTGAACGTCGCATAGCGGTAGGCCAGCGGGGTGGCCGGATCGGTGGCCTCGTCGCGGGTGGGATAGGCCCAGCGCTCGCGCAGCACGTGCAGCGAGGCGACGAGGTCCACCTGCGGGCTGTACTGGCCGCTGCGGCTGCCGACCAGTTCGATGCGGCGGGTGTCGATGTAGTCGGTCTGTTCGTCGTAGCCCTGCGCGCTGATCGTGTACCAGCCGTCGCGCCAGGCGAAGGCGGGGATCCGGTATTGCAGGGTCAGGGTCTTGCGCTTCTGCGCGTAGTCGAGCTGCGCCAGCGCCTTGTGCCCGCGGCTGTTGACGTAGCGGCGTTCCGCGCCCAGGCGCACGCCTGCGCCGCTGTCGGTGCCGTAGCTCAGGCCTGCGGTGTAGATGTTGCGCTTGGCCGGGGTGAGCTTCACGTTCACCGGTACCCGCCCGTCGATCGCCGCGTCGGGCTCGGGCCTGATCTCGATGTCGCCGAAGTAGTCGAGCCGCGCCAGCGAGGTGCGCAGGCGGTCGATGCGGCCCTGGTGGTAGTAGTCGCCCTCGTCCCAGTAGACCAGGCGCTCCAGCAGCTCGTCGCGGATGATCGGACGGGTCTGCTCGAAGCGGGTCGGGCCCATGTCGTAGCGCCGGCCGCTGGTCCACACCAGCTCGATGTCGGCGGCGTTCTGCGCCCGCGTGACCTCGACCCGGCGCGAGGAGAAGTCGGCATCGAAGTAGCCGCGCTCGGTCAGGCGCCGGCTGATGCGGATCTTGCTGTCCTCGTAGTCGGCGTGGTTGAAGATCGCGCCGGGCGAGGGGATGAAGTCGTCCAGGTCGGACTGCAGGTAGCGGTCCTGGCCGCCTTCGCCGATGATCGCGATGTCGGCGTTGCGCACCCGCACCGGTTCGCCCGCATCGACCCGGATCGTCACCGAGACGCTGCCGTTCTCGCGGCTGCGCTCGACCTCGATGACGGGCGAATAGAAGCCGAACGGCTCCAGCGCCTCGCGCGTCTCGTCCTCGGCCGCGCGCACCAGGTAGCCCATGCGGCGGCCGCTGACCTCCTGCCCGGCCGCGTCGACCAGCGACAGCGACACGCGCACGTTGTTGGTCATGTCCTCGTCGAGGCCCAGGATCTCGACCGCGCCCACGGTGACCGCATGCGCGGCGCTGGCGAACAGGAAAGACAACGCGGCGATGGCGGCAATGCGGTGGGGGAGGCGCATCGCGGGAGGATACCGAAGCGGAGTTGAAGGACGTTTAACGGATCCGTGCCGATCCGTGCCGGAACGATGCGACGCCGGCTGCGTCGCTCCGGCCCTGCCCCCACCCCGACCCTCCCCCGCAGGCGGGGGAGGGGGCAAGACGACGTATCGCTTCGAGTCCTCCGCATGCGGGGAGGGGCAAGA
>JAEWZE010000087.1 GCA_023395465.1 Pseudomonadota bacterium | reverse complement strand
GACTGGGCGGCGGCGGCATCGGGAAAGCGTCCGGCGCGCGGCGCGGAGAAGACCTCGAGCGCCGGCAGGCCTGCTGGGTCGGCTTCGGCCCGCGCCGCACCGGCGGCGACCTGTTCGGTGTGCCAGCTGCTGGTGGCATGCGCTGTCGCGGTGGCCTGTAGGCGGTCGCGGAACAGGCTGATCGCGTCGGTGGACTCGGTTGCGTCGATGCGATGGAAGCGGATGGTCCCCAGCTCGGGCACCGGCGCCTCGCGGTCGCGGATCACCCAGGTGTGTCCCGCGGGTGCGGCTTCGTCGACCTCGAAGTGCCAGGCCAGGCCCGCGTCGGCCAGCAGGCGTTCGAGGAAGCTGAAGTCGTCCTCACGGTACTGGGTGGTGATCGCGCGCACCGGCACGGCCTGGGTCGCGTCCCAGCGGAAGGCCGACAGCGGGTGGTCGTCGAGCACGCGCGAGACGATGCCCTGGACGTCGAGGTCCTGGAACACCAGCGCGTTACGGCGCAGCCGCAGCAGGGCGGTGAACGGCTCAAGCACCAGGGTGTAGCGGGCCAGGCCGCCATCACTGCCGCTCAGGCCGACCTCGGTGCAGATGCCGAACCAGGTGCGCGAAGTGGGGCCGTCCACCTGCAACCCGAGCGGCTGCCCCAGCATCGGGGCAAGGTCGAGCTCGGCCGAGGACGAGAGCACGGAGACTTCGAATCGAAAGGGCTCGCACACCGCCTCGCGGCCATGGAACCGGTCCACCACCGCTTCCGACGCGAGCTGCGCGGAGACCGGTGGCGCGTCGCCGCCGGGGGCCTCGACCAGCCGGATCAGGCGCCGGTCCGGAGAAAGCTTCGCCAGCGATGCCAGGGCTTCTTGCCACTGTTGTGAAACGTCCATGTGGGTCCTTGCCTCCGCTAGGGGAGCGTGATCGTGATCCGTGCAGTCTCTTGCGGCAGTTGCACGATGTCCTGGTGGGCGGCGAGTCGCGCCTCGGTGTCCCGGCCCAGCCACGCGTTCAGGCCGAAATACCCCACCAGGCCGAGAGCCGCCAGCACCGCGGCCGGCGCCCACAGCGGCACGACCTGGCGCAATGCGTGGACAACCCGGTCAGGCGGCAGCCAGTGCGGCGCGAATCCGGTGCGCTTGCCCTTGATGTAGGTGATCTCGTCGCCCAGGCGTGCGGTGAGATAGCCGAGCTTCTCGGTACCCTCGAGCCGGTACTTGCCCTCGAAACCGAGCAGCAGGCAATAGTGGTAGACCTCGAGCGATGCCAGCCGCGGCGCGCCCTGGCTACGCAGTTCCTCCAGCCGGTCGAAGAAGTGCTCGCCAGCCAGGTGCTCGCCGAACAGGCGGAGCTGCAGCGGGTTGCGCTCCCACTCCGAATGCAGTGGCGAGGGCTGCGACAGGATGGCTTCGTCGATCGCGGCGCAGAACGCGTATTTCGCCGCGTACACGTCCACCGAGGCGATCTCGAGCTTGGCCGCGCCGCGCTCGACCTTTTCCAGGAACTGGCGGATCGATTCGAAGAAGCGCTCCGCGTCGTTCGGTGTCTGCCCGCGCTTGATCAGCATGAGCAGGTAGAAGCCGTCCGACATCAGGTCGATCAGGCTGCGCGGCGCGAGCGTTGCCGCAGCCGGCGTGACCGCGCCCGAGGTGGGCATGGTCGATGGAACCGGAGGGAGGTTGGGCTGGATCATTGGGTCAACGCGATGAGTTCGAGCTTGAGGTCTTCGATCCCGGACGGCACGTAGATCGTGATCGATCCGGACTTGAGCATGCGTTCGTACAGCGGGCCGCGCGCCTCAAGGGCGAAGTACTGGTTGCCCGGGCGCACCGGGATCGCCGCGGGCACCTGCGCCACGTGGTTGAGCTTGACGCCCGGCAGGGCCGACAGCACCAGCTTGTCCACATCGTCCGGGGCGCCGATCTTGAAGCGGACCGGGACGGTCTGGATGAGCTCGGCCCCGGGCATGTTGGCGCTGGTCGCCAGATACAGCGCGGCGCGTTCGTCGATGCGCTGCGAGTCGATGCGGCCGAGGTGGAACGAAGGCTTGACCTCGGTCAGCGCGATGGCGAAGTAACGCTCGGAGATGACCGTGTCGAGCAGCTCGCGCACGATCGAGAAGAGCGTTTCGAACCCCGTCTGCGGGGCGTTGTGCTGGTAGTACGGAAGCTCCGACAGCGAATAGGCCTTGGAGAAGGTCATCAGGCTGCCGGCCAGGCGCGACAGCTCCTGGAACAGTCGTTCCGGCGGCAGCCCCGGGTGGCGGAACAGGTGCGACAACGTCGCGAATGACGCGTTGGCCGTATGCAGCAGCCAGAACGATGCGATGTCGCCGGAGCGGAACTCGATGATGTGCTGGGACGGCTCGCGATGGATGCCGTACAGGGCGTCCACCTTGGCCTGCAGTCCATCCAGCAGGCGGCGCAGCTGCGCCATCAGCGCCGGAGCTGCGCCGATGCTGGCGGCCGGCGGCACGAACTGGTCGTCGAGTTCGAAGCCGCCGGTCGCGGTACGGCGGATGCGGACCAGGGGCAGGGCGGTGAAGGCGTCGCGCGGCTCGTCCTCGGTCAACAGGCGGACCGTCTTGCGCAGGTAACCGAGCTCGGCTTCAGCGGCCTCGGTGAACAGGTCGGACGTGGGCTGGTTTGACTGGACGAAGCGCGCACTGCCGCCCGGATCCTGCCCGCAGTTCCCACCCTGCGGACGCAGCAGCGGCAGCGCCAGGTAGATCGTGGTGGACTGCACGCCAGCCGGCAGGTCGGCCAGGGACAGGGCGTCCGGCAGTTCGTCCGCTGCCGGCGCGACGTAGGGTTCGCCATCGGGGAACACGGCGGAGATGCGCAGCGGGCGCAACGTCCCCGACGCCAGGCTGGCCTCGTCGAAGCTGCAACTGCGCAAGCCCCACCCGTAGGGATGCAGGGTACCGCCAAGATCGCGCAACCGGCCCTCGTGGTACGCGTCCTGCTGCTGGAAATGCTGCGGGCGAAGGAACAACCCCTCTCCCCAGAAAACCTTCGCTCCCCCGTTCACATCCACCTCTTGGTCACGCGTCCTTGATACCCGGCGCGCTGCCTGCCGCCCGGGGTGCCCGCCGCAACATTACCATCCCGGGCGGACCGTATTCACCGCACCGTTGCGGCCGCCAGGCCTGCGCCCCGGCGTTCAGCCCTTCACGCAGCGGGCGGTCGTCAGGCTGTGGGGCTCGCCGTCGATGCTCGAGCGCAGCGCATTGCTCGATGTCGTCAGCGCGCAGGCGTGCAGCCCGACCGTCACGCCGTCGGCTTCCGCCTCGAGCGCGTCGAACGAGAGCCGCCAGCGGCCCTGCGCAGGCGCGCGGAACAGCGCAACCACGCCAAGCGTGCCGGCTTCCGGGGGAAGCCGCTCGCCGATCTCATGCCGTTGACCGGGCTGCAGCACGATTTCCGTGGTACTGATGAGGTCGTCGCCCAGCGCGTCGCGTTCAGCATCTTCATCCAGGAACGCAGAGAACGGCGCACGCTCGAAGCGTTCGCCATCGCGCAGGCGGTACACCTTGACCACCACCGCCAGCGATTTATTATCGGTACCCGAGTTGAGGTTCGCGCCCGCCCACAATCGCAAGGGGATCACCTTGGTACGGGGCGCAGCCAACTCTTCGGCGGGCTTGCGCAGCCCGATGGTTTCAAGTGTCTTGCCGATCAGGCCGGAGCCCTCCTCCCGGGTCGAGGCGCAGCCACCGAGCGCGACAATCGCGGCTATCAGCGCGACCCTGGTCGTCCAGGAGGTGGCAATTGTGTAGAAGCGGGGGAGGGAAGGAGGGCTGTCCATTGCGCTGTCACCTTGACCGGGTATGGTCCGTCCAATGTTATCCGCTGCAGGGCGCCCCGGTGGCGTGCGATCGTCCGGACGCTTGACGCTACGGTGAAAGCTGACTATATCGAAAACATGCGATACTGATGCGTTGCTGCCGTCGGATGGGCGGCGGTTGACCAGGGTTGGTTGGGGCTTCCAAGGGATTTGATCGCCATGCACATGGATCTAGGGAACGGCGGGCGCATCGCCCGCGTATTGGGGGCGATGGTTGTTGCGGTGGCCGTCTCGGCCTGCGCGACTGGGGGGCAGACCAAGGCACCCGTTGTCGGCTACGATACGCTGATCGCGAATGCGGAAAGCCAGGTGGCTTCGTCGAACTTCGCCGAAGCGATGCGCACTTTCGAGTCCGCCGCAAAGGCCGACCCGACACGCAAGGAGCCGTGGGTGCGTCTGGCCCAGCTCAATTTCGATACCGGGCAGTTCGGTCGCGCCATCGTGGCAGCGGAGGAAGCGTTGTCGCGCGACCCTACCGACAAGGTGGCCGAGAGCGTGCTGACCGTCGGCGGCTTCCGCGTCGCCACCCAGTCGCTGCAGCGGCTGCAGAGCAGCGGCGTACTGACCACCGAGGCGGCGCAGCACGAAGCCCGCCAGCTGGCGGCGGTCATGCGCGACACCATGGGGCCGGAGTTTGCCGGCGCCACCGAACCTGCGCCCGAGAGGACAAGTCGCCGCCCGGCCCGCCGCCGCGCCGCGCCAGCTGCCGAACCGGCCGCCGCGCCGGCGGCCCCCGTCTCGAAGCCCAAACCCGCGAACCCATTCGACAAGCTCGGTGGGAACTGACCCAGATCCAATCGAATCGGGAGAGCCATGATGGCCAAGAAGGACAGTGTCCAGAAGAAGCTGCAGAAGGTGCGCCCGCCGCGGGTGCAGTTGACCTACGACGTGGAGAAGGGCGACGCCATCGAGCAGAAGGAGATCCCGTTCGTGGTGGGCGTGCTCGGCGACCTGAGCGGCCAACCCGAGCAGCCGCTGCCGCGCCTCAAGGACCGCAAGTTCGTCAACATCGACATGGACAATTTCGACGACGTGCTGGAAGGCGTGGCGCCGCGCGCGGTGTTCCGCGTGCCCAACAAGATCAGCGACGAGGGCGGCGAATTCGCGGTCGACCTGAAGTTCAAGTCGATCGACGACTTCCGGCCGGAATCCGTCGTCGAACAGGTCGAGCCGTTGCGCAAGCTGCTCGAAGCGCGCTCCAAGCTCGCCGACCTCCGCAACAAGCTCGCGGGGAACGAGAAGCTCGAAGACCTGCTCACCGACGTCCTGAACAATACCGAGCAGCTCAAGCAGCTCGACACGTCCGGTGACGGGCAGGAGTAAGACGATGAACGCGAAAGCAGTCACCGCTGCCGAGGGATCCGCGCAGGCTGTCGAACTGGGCCTGCTCGACCAGATCGTCGAACAGAGCAAGGTCGCCAAGTCCGCGGCCGAGCACCAGCGCGCCAGGGACATCATTTCCGAACTCGCGAAGGAAGTCCTGCAGGGCACTGTCATCGTTTCCGACAACCTCAACCTGACCCTGGATTCGCGCGTCGCCGAACTCGACCGCCTGATCTCCGACCAGGTCAGCGCGATCCTGCACGCGCCCCAGTTCCAGGAGCTCGAGGCGACCTGGCGCGGGCTGCATTACCTCTGCCAGCAGACCTCGACCGGGTCGATGCTCAAGATCAAGGTGTTGAACGCGCCGAAAAAGGATCTGGTCAGGGATTTCAAGTCGGCCATCGACTTCGACCAGAGCGCGCTGTTCAAGAAGGTCTACGAAGAGGAGTTCGGCACCTTCGGCGGCGCACCGTTCGGTGCGCTGATCGGCGACTACCAGATCGGCCGCCAGCCAGAGGACATGTACTTCATCGAGCAGATGTCGCACGTGGCCGCTGCCGCGCACGCGCCGTTCATCGCCGCGGCGAGCAACAACATGTTTGGCCTGGAGAGCTTCACCGATCTAGGCAAGCCGCGCGACCTGGCCAAGGTGTTCGACACCATCGAATACGCCAAGTGGAAGTCCTTCCGCGAGTCCGAGGACAGCCGCTACGTGGGCCTGACGATGCCCCGGTTCCTCGGCCGCCTCCCGTACGACCCGAAGGAAGGCACGACCGTCGAGGGCTTCAACTACGTCGAGGACGTCAGCGGCACCGACCACGACAAGTACCTGTGGTGCAACACCGCCTACGCCTTCGGCGCGCGCCTGACCCAGGCGTTCGAGGACTTCGGCTGGTGCGCAGCGATCCGCGGCGTGGAGGGTGGCGGCCTGGTCGAGGACCTGCCGACCCATACCTTCCGTACCGATGACGGCGAGGTGGCGCTCAAGTGCCCGACCGAGATCGCCATCACCGACCGTCGCGAGAAGGAGCTCAGCGACCTGGGCTTCATCCCGCTGGTGCACTGCAAGAACACCGACTATGCGGCGTTTTTCGGCGCCCAGTCTGTGCAGAAGCCGAAGAAGTACAACACCGACTCGGCCAATGCCAACGCCATCCTGTCGGCCCAGCTGCAGTACATCTTCGCGGTTTCGCGCATCGCCCATTACCTCAAGGCGATGATGCGCGAGAAGATCGGCAGCTTCGCGTCGGCGGGCAACGTCGAGGATTTCCTCAATCGTTGGATCGCCCAGTACGTGTTGCTGGACGACAACGCGACGCAGGAGGCCAAGGCGCAGTATCCGCTGCGCGAGGCCTCCATCCAGGTTTCGGAAGTGCCGGGCAAGCCCGGCGTCTACCGCGCGGTGGCCTTCCTCAGGCCGCATTTCCAGCTCGATGAGCTGTCTGTCTCGCTACGCCTGGTGGCCGAATTGCCGGCTGCCGCCAAGAAGTCGTAACGGGGATCGCAACACGAAGGGACGGAGATCCAGACCAACGGCGGGGCCCGGTGTCACGCAAGGCCCAGCCGTCCCTCCGGACAGAAGTCCGGCATTTCTCACGGAAGAACGGAACAAGGAAACCAGATCATGCAACACGCATTCCTCAGCATCGACACCATCAAGGGCGAATCCCGGGACCAGGACCACAAGGACTGGATCGAGATCGAAACCTTCAGCCAGGACGTTCTGCAGCCCCGCTCGGCGACGGCCTCCACCAAGGGCGGCCAGACCGCTGCCCGCGCGGAGCTTTCCCCGATCGAGATCGTCAAGCAGATCGACGTGGCGACCACCGCGCTGCATCAGGCGGCGGCCAACGGCACCACCTTCCCGAAGGCGGCCATCGAGTTCTACCGGGCTGACAAGGACGGCAAGGCGATCAACTACTACAAGATCGAACTGCTCAACGTGCTTGTCCACCGCGTGACGACCTCGATCGACAGGGAAGGCATGCCGCAGGAAACGGTCCAGCTGAGCTTCGGCTCGATCAAGTGGACCTACCAGCAGCAGAAGGCGGAAGGCGGTCTCGGCGGCAAGGCGGTCGCGCAGTGGAGCCCGACGCTCAACAAGCCGACGCACAGCGTCTGACGTGGGTCGATGCGGTGGCGCGAGCCTGCGCCACCGCATTTATTGACTGACAGGGATTCCCGGGGCCGCTTCAGAGCGGAGATGACTGGGGTGGCGTGTCGCTCGACGGAAGGGGGTGCGACGGCATGAAGGGATACGAGCCGAACCTGCTCGAGAAGCTGCTGGACGACGACGCCCGCAGCAGCGCGGTCGCCGGCGTGCTCAAGTCCGTCTCGCTCGAGCAGTACAAGGAATCGGTGGCCCGCGACCTGGAAGGTCTGCTCAACAGCCGCGCTGCGTTTTCCGAGGAAGAGCTGACCGGCTTTCCCAACTGTCGCCGTTCGTTGATGACCTATGGCCTGAGCGATTTCTCCGGAAAGAGCCTGGCCAACGCCTACGACAGGGCCGCCATCTGCAGGTCGCTGGAACAGGCGGTAGCGCGGCACGAATCGCGTCTGGTCAATGTGCGCGTGTCGCTGCAGACGAATGCCCGCAGTGCCTCCACCCTGCATTTCACCATCCATGCGTTGCTGAACCTCCAGCCGGCGCGCGAGCCGATCAGCTTCGACGCGATGCTGCAGACCAACACGCAGCATTACTCGGTCAGCCGTCTGCGGCGCCTGCACGCGGCCTGATCGTGGAAGACCTGCTTCCGTACTACGAACGCGAACTGGCCTACCTGCGCAAGTATGGCCAGGAGTTCGCGGATCGTTACCCGAAGATCGCCGGACGCCTGCTCCTGTCGGCCGACGGCAGCCAGGATCCGCATGTCGAGCGCCTGATCGAATCCTTTGCGTTGCTCAGCGCCAGGGTGTCCAAGCGGATCGAGGACGGCTATCCGGAGTTCACCGAAGCCCTGCTCGAGGTGATGTACCCGCATTACCTGCGGCCGTTCCCGTCGTGTTCCATCGCGCATTTCGACATGGGGTCCGCATTGTCGAAGTTGACCGCGCCGTTGCGCGTGCCGCGTGGCACGGTGCTGCAGTCGCGTCCGGTGCGTGGGGTCGCCTGCCGATTCCGCACCGCCTACGACGTCACGCTCGCCCCGATCCGGGTGTCCAGCGCCCGCTACCTGTCCATCGCCGATCCGCCGATGGCGGTGACGCTGCCGCCCGATGCCAGTGGCCAGGTGTCGCTTTCCTTCTCGCTGCATGGCGACGATGCGTCGGTCTCGCGCCTGGGCGTCGGCAAGCTGCGCCTGTTCCTGGATGGCGAGCCCTCGTTCCGCGCGGCGTTGCGCGATGTGCTCAGCCTGCATGTCCTGCAGGCTTGGGTGGAGCCCGCGAACGGCGGGCGCTGGGTTCCGCTTTCGGAAGTTCCGCTCGAAGCGGTCGGATTCGCGGAGGACGAGGCGCTGATCGACTTCCCGAGTCGCTCCCACTCGGCCTACCGGCTGCTGACGGAGTTGTTCGCGTTTCCGGAGAAGTTCGGCTTCTTCGATCTGGACCTCGCGGCGCTGCCTGCCAACGTGGGCAGCGAATTCACCGTCCATTTCGTACTCAAGGGCGCGGGCGGCGACTGGGCGGGCAGCCGCGTACTCGAGGCGCTCGCACCGCGCCATGTGCTGACCGCGTGCACCCCGGTGGTAAACCTGTTCGCAATGCAGGGCGAACCGATCCGTGTTTCGCACCAGACGACCCATTACCCGGTCGTGGCCGATGCGCGTCGCGCGTTTGCCTACGAAGTGTCGTCGATCGACTCGGTGCACCGGATCAGGCAGACCCCGCAGGGCGAGCAGATCACCGAATTCCGCCCGTTCTATTCCCTGCACCACGGCGAGAACCCCGACGGGACGGGGCTGTACTGGGTCCAGCGGCGCGACGAGGACGTGGCAGCGCGCAGTCCGGGGTTCGAGACCGAACTTGCGTTCGTGGACCTCAATTTCAACGTCTCGGTGCCGCAGGCGGATGTCGTAAGCCTGGCCTTGACCTGCACCAACCGCGACCTGCCCTCGCAGCTGGCCTATGGCCTGTCGGGTGGGGACCTGGTGCAAGAGGGCGGCAGCCCCGTCAAGGCCATCGCGCTGTTGCGCAAGCCCACCGCGCCCCGACGGTTCCAGCGCGGCCGTGGCGCGCAGTGGCGGCTGATCTCGCACCTGTCGCTCAACAGCCTGTCCCTGACCCAGAGCGGATTGTCGGCGCTGAAGGAAATGCTGCATCTGTACGACATTGCGCAATCCGCCGTGACCCGCAGACAGATCGACGGAATCGTTGGCCTGACCAACGAGCCGACGACGACGTGGCTGTCCGGACGCCACTTCTCGAGCATCGTGCGCGGTGTCCGCATCCAGCTGACCGTGGAGGAAGGCAGTTTCGTGGGTACGGGCATCGCGGCGTTCGCCGGGGTGATGGACCGTTTCTTCGGGCTGTACGTCCATGCGAACAGCTTCACCCAATTGAGCATCCTGTCGGCGACGACGGGCGAGGTACTGGTCGAATGCAAGCCCAGAAGCGGCGAATCGATCCTGGCGTAGCGCAGCAGCTGCTCCAGGAGCCGCATCGCTTCGGGTTCTTCCAGGCGATGCGCGTGCTCGAGCACATGTTCGCGCACGTGCCCGGCAGCGGAGGCGCGCCGCTGGATCGCGTACGGTTCCGCAACAGCCTGGCGCTGGTGTTCCCGGTCAGCGAGATCGAGAACATCGAAGCCTACTCGGAGGATGGAACCCGCCTCGAGAAGGCGGCCGCGATCGAGCATGCCGTCGCCACGGAAACCGTAGGCAGGGTCCACCTCACGCCCGCGTTCACCGGATTCACCGGCGCGGGCGGGGTGTTGCCCCTGCATTACACCGAGTTGCTGGTCCAGCGTGAGATCTACGAGCGCGACCGCGCACCGCGCGCATTCCTGGACATCTTCCTCAACCGGGTGGCGTCGCTTCATTACGCCGCGTGGAAGAAGCACCAGCTCGGGATCCAGTACGAACTCGACTGGCGCGAGCGCTTCCTGCCCCTGGTGCTGTCCCTGGCCGGGATGGGCATGCGCTCGCTTCGCGACCGCATGGTCGATGGCGAGGGCGACGTGTTCGACCAGGC
>JAEWZE010000054.1 GCA_023395465.1 Pseudomonadota bacterium | reverse complement strand
GCCCGGGGGAGGGGGGCCCCCGCGGCCCTCCCCGGGCCACGCCAGCTTCAGCCCAATGATGCCGAGGAGGATCAGGCCCAGGCTGACCAGGCGCCCCGGATTGGACGGTTCGCCCAGCAGCACGATGCCAAGGATCGCCGTGCCCACGGCGCCCAACCCGACCCACACCGCGTAGGCGGTGCCGACCGGCAGCGATTTCATGGCCACACCGAGCAGCCCCAGGCTGATCGCCATCGCCGCCACCGTGCCCAGGGTCGGCCACGGGCGGGTGAAGCCTTCGGTGTACTTGAGTCCGATCGCCCAGCCGATCTCGAACACGCCGGCCAGCAGCAGGATGATCCAGGGCATCTCGCAACCTCCATCGTCGATGGGGTCGTCCCCGCAGCAGGCAAAGGCGCGGGGTCGTCCCCACGCGTGCGCAGTTTCGCACGCTGCGGCCGCAGGCCGGGCCGGTGGGCGCGTGGCTCAGGGCCTGGCGGGCGCGCGGAACAGGCGGTAGGCGTTCAGCAGGATCCAGGCCACCAGCAGGAAGAACAGCGCCGGATTGAACCGCGCCAGCGCGGCCGGCAGCAGTGCGGACGCACCCAGCAGGCCGAGGACGGCGCGCGTCCGGCCGCGGCCATCGCCCGGCGCGAACAGATGCAGGAACAGGGCCAGCAGCATCAGCGCCGCGCCGGCGAATCCAAGCCAGTCCTGCCACGCCAGCGCCGCGATCATCGACCTTCCTCCCGTGGGTTCAAGCCTTGCGCTGGCGCACCGCCTCGAACAGCGTGACGCCAGCGGCCACCGACACGTTCAGACTCTCCACGCCGGGCGAAGTTTCCAGCCCCGGCATGGGAATCGATACCAGCCCGTCGCAGTGCTCGCGGGTCAGGCGGCGCAGGCCGTCCGCCTCGCCGCCCAGCACCAGCGCCACGCTGCCGGTCAGGTCGAGCGCGTACAGGGAGGTCTGCGCGTCCCCGACCAGCCCGTAGATCCACACGCCGAGCTTCTGCAGTTCGGCCAGCGTGCGCGACAGGTTGGTGACCCGCACCACCGGAATGCTGTCGGCCGCGCCCGCCGAGGTCTTGCGCACCGTGGCGTTGACCTGCACCGCCTTGTCCTTGGGGATGACCACCGCGGTCACCCCGGCGGCGGCCGCGCTGCGCAGGCAGGCGCCGAGGTTGTGCGGATCCTGCACGCCGTCGAGCACCAGCAGCAGCGCGCGGCCGGCGGCCTGCTCCACCAGCCCGGACAGGTCGTGCTCGTCCCAGGTCTTCGCGGCCGCATAGCGCGCGGCCACGCCCTGGTGGCGGACGCCGCCGGCCACGCCGTCCAGCGCCTGCTGGGCCACGCGGCGCACGTCGATGTCGCGGCGGCGCGCGCCCGATTCGATCTCGGCCAAACGCGGATTCTTCGCGCCGGCCTCGATGAGCACCTCGCGCACGTGCTCGGCGTCGTGCTCGACCGCCGAAGCGACCGCATTGATGCCGACGATCCACTGGTTCTGTTTGGACATGCTGGGCTGGACTGGAATGGCCGGAAACCGGGACCGGGGGGCGGATTGTACGGATCCCGCGCCCGGATCCCGATGCCGTCGTCGCTCAGTACTTCTGCTTCCGGCGCTTGGCCGGCTGGCCGCGCGGCGGCGACGGCGGGTGCGCGCCGCGCTCCCCGGCCAGCCGGAAATCGATCTTGCGCTCCTCCAGGCTGGCCTTGAGCACGACGATGCGCACCCGGTCGCCGAGCCGGAACTCGCGGCCCGCACGCTCGCCGGTCAGGGTCTTGCGCACCGGGTCGAAATGGTAGAAGTCGTTGGGCAGCTGGGTGACGTGCACCAGGCCGTTGACCTTCGACTGGTCGAGTTCCACGAACAGCCCGAAGCTGGTCACCCCGCTGATGGTGCCGTCGAACTCGCCGCCCACGTGCTGTTCCATCCACGCGGCGCGGTAGCGTTCATCGACCTCGCGTTCGGCCTCGTCGGCGCGGCGCTCGCGCTCGGAACACTGCAGGGCCAGCGAGGCCATCTGGCTGGGGCTGTGGAAAGCCTCGCGGCGCCCGCGCTTGAGCACGTGCTTGATCGCGCGGTGCACCAGCAGGTCGGGATAGCGGCGGATCGGCGACGTGAAGTGCGCATACGCCTGCAGTGCCAGGCCGAAGTGGCCGATGTTGTCGGGAGAGTACACCGCCTGGCTCTGGCTGCGCAGGATCACCGACTCGAGCAGGGTCGCGTCCGGGCGGTCGCGCACCTTCTTGAGCAGGCTGGCGAAATCCTTCGGCTGCAGCCGGGCCCAGCCCGGCATCCGCAGCGCGAACTCCTTGAGGAACTCGAGCAGGTCGGCGTACTTGGATTCCGGCGGCTTGTCGTGGATGCGGTACGGCGCCGGCATCTCCGCCTGCAGCAGGAACTTGGCCGCCTCGACGTTGGCGGCGATCATGCACTCCTCGATCAGCTTGTGCGCGTCGTTGCGCTGGAGCATCCCGGCCTGCACGACCTCGCCGCGGTTGTCGAGCACGAAGCGCACTTCCGACGACTCGAACTCGATCGCGCCGCGCCTGGCGCGGGCCTTGGCCAGCACCTTGTACAGCTGGTGCAACCGCTCGACCTGGGGCATCAGCGAACCGACCTGCTCGCGCGCCTCCGCGTCGCCCTCGCCCACCGCCTGCCAGACCTGGGTATAGGTCAGGCGCGCGTGCGAGCGCATCACCGCCTCGTGGAACTCCGACTGCACCACCTCGCCCTCGCGGTCGACCTGCATGTCGCACACGAAGCACAGGCGATCGACGTTGGGGTTGAGCGAGCAGATCCCGTTGGACAGCGTCTCGGGCAGCATCGGCACCACGAAACCGGGGAAATACACGCTGGTCGCGCGCAGCTGCGCCTCGTCGTCCAGCGGCTGGCCCGGACGCACGTAGCTCGACACGTCGGCGATCGCCACCACCAGGCGGAAGCCGCGAGCATTGGGTTCGCAGTACACCGCGTCGTCGAAGTCCTTGGCGTCCTCGCCGTCGATGGTCACCAGCGGCAGGCCGCGCAGGTCCAGGCGTCCGGACGCGGTGTTGGCATCCACCTCCAGCGGCACCGCGGCGGCCTCGGCCAGTACCGCGGCGGGAAACTCATGCGGCAGCTCATGGCCGTGGATCGCCGCTTCCACCACCAGCGAAGGGGTGAGCGCATCGCCCAGCACCGCCAGCACCTTGCCGATGGGCGGGCGGCGCTCGTCGGCAGGCGTGGTGATCTCGCACACCACCAGCTGGCCGTGCTGCGCACCCAGGCGCGCATCGGACGGCACCTGCACGTTGCGCTGGATCCGGCGGTCGTCCGGCACCACGAAGCTGATGCCCGACTCCACCGTGAAGCGCCCGATCAGCCGGTTGAGGCGGCGCTCGAGCACCTCGACGATCACGCCCTCGCGACGGCCGCGGCGGTCCAGGCCGGTGACGCTGGCCATCGCGCGGTCGCCGTGCATGACCTTGCGCATTTCCGCGGGCGGCAGGAACAGGTCGTCGCCCACGCCCTTGTCCGGACGCAGGAAGCCGAAGCCGTCGGGATTGGCGATGATGGTGCCGGCGATCAGGTCCATCGCACTGGCCGGCACGAAGCCGCCGCGGCGGTTCTGCAGCAGCTGGCCGTCGCGGACCATCGCCCCCAGGCGCTTGCCCAGGGCGGAGGCACGGTCGGGCGCGGTCAGCTCGAGCCGCTGCGCCAGCACCTCCATGGTCAGCGGGCCTTCGGCCTCGCCCAGCAGGGCCAGGATCGCCTCGCGGCTGGCGATCGGCTCGGCATAGCGTTCGGCCTCGCGTCCGGCGTGCGGATCGACGAAGCGGCCACCCGCAGATCGCGCTTCTCCCCGGGGCGGCGGAGGGGCCGTCGGGAGCCAGCCCGGCTGGGCGCTGCGGGCGCCGCGCTTGCGTTGCGGGCCCTGGCCCGATGCGGAGCCGTCGCCCCGTCCTGTACCGCGGCCAGGGCCGCGCTTGCTGGGTGTTTTCGCCATCGGCGGCATGGTACACGGGCCGGCGTGTCGTTCCGGTGCAAAACACCGTTGACTTTGTCCGCGCCGCGCCGCAACATACGCGGCCACCTGCCCAGGTGGCGGAATTGGTAGACGCACTAGTTTCAGGTACTAGCGGGTAAAACCGTGGAGGTTCGAGTCCTCTCCTGGGCACCAGTTGGTCCGGCCGTCGCGCAACGCGACCGGCCGAATGAAGAACCCCGCCATGTGCGGGGTTTTTTGTTGGCGCTTCCCGTCGCCGGTCCCGGCATCGCCTGGCCTGCGCTTCGTTGGCGTGGTGCCAACAGCCACACCGGGGCGCTCGCCCCCACTCCTCCGCCGCGACGATGCGCTGCCCGCCGGCACCAGCGGCCGCGCAATCCGGGTTCGCCCCTTGATCATGCGGTCACGGCGCGCCGCGCAACATCGTGGACGACCTTTCCGGGAGACCGCGCATGATGCTCAAGCCAGCCCTTTCCGCCCTCGCGCTCGGACTGCTCGTCGCATGCGGGCAGGACGTCACGCCCCCCGATGGAGGCGCCACCGGCGGCGAAGCCGCACGCGCCCCCGTCCCGACCCAGGACGAGGCGCAAGGCGTCGACCCGGCCCGGATCGACGCGCCGCCGGGCACGCCCGCCACCCTGGTGCGCGAAGGCGGCGAACAGGGCTACGTGGCCGACGCGAGCGGCGCAGCGCTGTATTACCTCGACGGCAATACCGACGGCAGCAAGTGCGATGCCGCGTGCCAGCAGGTGTGGCCACCGGTGATGTTGCGCAGCGGCGATGCGCCGGTCGCGGGGGCCGGCCTGCAGCAGCCCGCCGTCGGCACGCTGCAGACGCCGGCCGGAGACCATCACCTGACCTATCACGGGCATCCGCTGTACCGCTACGCGGGCGACCGCGGCGCGCGCACCACCACCGGCCATGACGTGCAGGACGACTGGGGCCATTGGCGGCTGGTGGGGGTGGACGGTCAACCGGCCGAGCCTTCGGCCTCTCCGTCGGAGTAGCTGCTTTTATCCACCAAAGCGGGAGTGCTTAAGCGAGCGCTAGCGAGCGCTCCTGTTCGCCTTTCCGGTCTTGCCGTCGGATGCCATCACGCAGCCAGGGCACGTTGGTGTGCATGTGCTCCCGGGTGCCAGGCGCGCACCTGTACGCCCCGACGGGCGAGACCAGGAACCGGACGGGACAACCCGCATTCTGCGTAGGCACCCTGTGCAGGTTCATGCCGCATTGGCGTCGACGCGGAAGCTTCACTCCTCCGCGCCGCACGCGACGTCGCCAATCGAGGCACGCCAGGCGTCGCGATACCGTCGGTAGGATCGCGCGAGGGATTCGGGCAAGGCGTCGTCCACACCCAGGCCCAGGGTTGGCCACGCATCCAGGACGTCGACCATCCCCTGCCAGAGCGGGCTCTGCGCAAGCGCCTCGGCCGACAACTCGAGCAGGTACTGCTCGGCCCATTCGAACAGGAGCGGCCGCTCCTGCAGCAGCCGCTCGCGCCACCAGTCCCCGGCGGGTTGGTGCACGACCAGCCCGCGCCCGCGATCGGCCTCGGCCTCCTCGCGCAACAGCGCGGCCGCGCCGCGATACCACTCGGTATGTCCACCGGCGCGCAGCGGCACGGTCAGCGGCCGCGCGGCATTCCACGGGCGCAGCTGGCGGTGCAGCGCCGTCTCCCGCCGTCGCGCCTCGGCCACGCTGTCGAAGCCGACCAGGCCGCTGCGCTCCAGGTCGAAACATTCGTAATAGCGCGCAGCGAACGCCCGAACGCGCGCCAGCGGATCGACCGAAATGCCGACCTTGGCGACGTCCTCGTTCAGCAGCGGGAGGATGTATAGATAGCAGGCCGGCATGGCGGGGGGCGGCAGCGGTGCGGCGATGCCCGAGCATGCCCGCGCGCCGTCGCAGCGGGTGCGAAATCCGGCGCCTGGCCGTTCGCGGGACGAGGTGCGGTCGACCCCCGGGCGCCTCACCCTTTCCGTTCCACCCCGGCACCGGCGCGTGTCGAACCAGGCGGCCGGGACGGGTTCGGCCTTCGTGAACGGAATCGCCCCGATCTTTCACTCGCCCTTCGTTCGCGCGTCCGTAGAGTCGGCGCTCCCCCAACCCGCCGCGAGGGCAAGTACATGGCAGTCAAGACCATCGAGGAACTCTTCATTCACGAACTTTCCGACATCTACAGCGCGGAAAAGCAGCTGACCAAGGCGCTGCCGCGCCTGGCCAGGGCTGCCGACGCGGCCGGGCTGCGCAGCGCGTTCGAACTGCACCTGGAGGAAACCCAGGGCCAGATCGAACGCATCGACCAGGTGGTCGAGGTGCTGGGCATCAAGCTCAAGCGCATCAAGTGCGCGGCGATGGAAGGCCTGGTCGAGGAAGGCAAGGAAGTCATCGACTCGATCGATGCCGGTCCCCTGCGCGACGCGGCCCTGATCGGCGGCGCACAGAAGGTCGAGCACTACGAGATTGCCGCCTACGGCACGCTGTGCGCGCTGGCCAAACAGCTCGGCTACAAGGAGGCGCTCACCCTGCTCAAGGAAACGCTTCAGGAAGAGAAGGCGACCGACGAGAAGCTCACCATGCTGGCCGAGGGCGGTGGCAACCAGCGGGCGGCCCGCGAAGCTGCCTGATCCCCGCATGACACCCCCCACGTCGCACGCGAACGCCCCGGCCCTGCTGAGCCGGGGCGTTTGCCATTGTGGGATCCCGCAATCGCGGACGTCGCAGCGCAGCCTTCCGGCCCGACGCAAGCGCCCTCAGTCCCAGCGCAGCGTGCACTGCATGGCCAGGGTCTCCCCCGGTTGCAGCGCGAGGTCGGGCATCAGGTTGAACGCATCCGGCGGTGCGGTCTGCGGCTCCACGCAGGTGGCGTGGCCGGTGCCGTCGTAGACGACCCAGTCGCGACATTCCGAAGAGACCACCAGCCGCTGCCCGGCACGGTGCAGGACCACGTCGTGGCGGTTCACGAAGCAGTCGTCCCAGGGACCCGGCCGCACCTCGCCTGCCGGGAGTGTCGCGATGCCGTCGGCATCGCGGGGATACATCGCCTCGGGGCTGAACTCCAGGCGCTCGGGCTTGCGGAACCAGGGATGCCATCCCAGCGACGCCGGGAAGGCCTGCTCGACCGCGGTGACCGACAGCGACAGCGTCAGCCGCCGCTCCGCGATCTCGATGCGCTGCGCCGCCAGTCCACCGAACGGCCAGCGTCCGTCCGACGGCAGCGCCAGCTCCATCTCGACATGGCGCACGGACTGCACGACCACCTGCCAGGGCAGCAGGAATCCCAGGCCATGGATGGCGTGCCCGTCGAGATTGCGCGGCAGCTGGTAGCGCCTGCCCTCGAACTCGAACGCACCGTCGCGCACGCGCCCGCACCACGGCACCATCGGGTAGCACCCCCAGGCGATGGCGGCTTCGCTGTCGTGCTCGCCCTGGCCGACCAGCTGTTCGACCCCGTCCCAGCGGATCTGGGCGATGCGCCCGCCGGCCTGCGGCGCGACGTCCACCGACAGCGCCCCGTCCGCGATCGTCAGCAGCGGCCCCGGCGACAGCGGAACCAGCGGGCCGGGCGGCATCGTCAATCCGTCATCGGCCATAGGGCTGCAGCGTGCGGATCCGGCCGTCGGCGTCGTGTTCGAGTTCGGTCACCTTGACCGAACGCAGGTGGGTCACGCCGCCCGAGAGCAGCGAGTCGTGGTAGTACAACCACCAGCGCCCGCCGGCCTCGAGGATCGAATGGTGCGTGGTCCAGCCCACCACCGGCTCGAGGATGCGGCCGGCATAGGTGAACGGCCCATACGGGCTGTCGCCGATCGCGTAGCACAGGTAATGCGTGTTGCCGGTGGAATACGACAGGTAGTACCTGCCGCCGTGGCGATGCATCCACGGCCCTTCGAAATAGCGACGGTCGTGGTCGTCGGCACGCAGCGACTGCCCGGCCTCGTCGAGGATCACGATCTCGCGCGCCGGTTCGGCGAGCTGCTTCATGTCCGCCGACAGGCGCGCGACGCGCGGCCCGAGCGCGGGGACGTCGCCGACCGGCTCCTCGTTGGCCGCGTCGTAGGCGTTGTCGCGGTACTTCTGCAGCTGGCCGCCCCAGATCCCGCCGAAGTAGAGGTAGTGCGCACCGTCGTCGTTCGCGTACACCGCAGGATCGATCGAATAGGTGCCGGCGATCGGCTCGGGTTCGGCGCGGAACGGGCCTTCCGGGCGATCGCCCACCGCCACGCCGATCTGGAAGATGCCGTCCGGGCGCTTGGCCGGGAAGTAGAGATAGTACTTCCCGTCCTTCGTCGCCGCGTCCGGCGCCCACATCTGGCGGTCCGCCCAGGGCACGTCCTTCACGTCCAGCGCCAGTCCGCAATCGGTGGCGGGACCGTCGGGCGCATCCTGGCGCAGCACGTGGTAGTCGCGCATCTGGAAGTGGCCGCCGTCGTCGTCGAACGCGGCGCCCACCTCGATGTCGTGCGATGGATAGATGTAGATCCTGCCCTCGAACACATGCGCCGACGGGTCGGCGGTAAAGATATGGCTGACCAGCGGCTGCGAGAGCGCCCGGTCGGCCAGTGCCTTGAGTTCGGCGTCGGTGTATTCCTGGTCTGCCATGACGGCGTCTCCTTCAGTAATGCAGGCTCATGCCGGCTGTGCGGCGCGACGTTCTGCCAGTTCGCGTTCAATACGCGATTCGGCCGACTTGTCGATGCGATAGAAGAACAGCAGGGCCGCGGCCGCGAGGAACGGGATCGAGCAGTACAGGCTGACCGACAGGCGGATGCCGTCCACGGTCTGCGGTGCCTGCACGGCCAGCTCGGCGTTGTAGCCATAGCGCGCCAGCAGGCCCGCGACCAGCGCGCCGCCCACCGCCAGGCCAACCTTCAGCCCGCACAGGATCGCGGAGAAGATGATGGCCGTGGCGCGGCGGTTGTTCTTCCACTCCGAGTAGTCCGCCACGTCCGCCACCATCGCCCACAGCAGCGGGATGGTGATGCCGTAGAAGAAGCCATGCAGGATCTGCGCGGTGAACACCAGCGCGATGCGGTCCGGCGGGAACAGGTAGAAGGCCAGCATGAACAGCGTGGCGATGAACAGGAAGATGCCGTAGACGTCGCGCTTGCCGAAGCGGTCGGCCAGCTTCTTGGAAAAGCCGATGCCCACGACCATGAAAATGATGCCGCCGGCGTTGAACAGGCTGAAGGCCGAGGTCGAAGCATCCTCCGGCCACTGGAACCCGGCCAGGCCCATGCTGGTCAGGGTCGCATTGAGCCCGGCGATGAAGCCGTTGAAGCCGATGCCTTCGAGGAACGCCGCCATGGCGGCCTCGTCGAGGTAGTACTGGAAGTAGTAGACGTAGGTACCGCCCTTGAGCGCCAGCGTGGTGAACACCAGGATCGTCACCAGCAGCAGCACCAGCCAGGGCCGGTTGGTCGTCAGGTCGGCCACGTCCTGGCCGATGCTCGACTTCTGGCCCGCCGTCGGCAGCACGCGTTCGCGCGTGGTGAAGAAGGTGATCAGGAAGAACACCGTGCCCACCACCGCGAACAGCAGCATGGTGTTCTGGAAGCCCTGCACGCGGTCGCCGTCGCCCAGGATCAACACCAGCGGCAGCAGCAGCGACTGCACCACCAGCTGGGCGACCATCACCGCGACGAAACGGTAGGCCGAGAGGCTGTTGCGCTCGGCCATGCTCCCGGTCAGCACGCCACTGAGCGCCGAATACGGCAGGTTGTTGGCCGCGTACACCAGCACCAGCAGGGTGTAGGTCGCGGCGGCGTAGAAGATCTTGCCCTGCATGCCGAAATCGGGCGTGCTGAAGGCCAGCAGCGCAAGCACGCCGAACGGCACCGCCGTCCACAGGATCCACGGCCGGAACTTGCCCCAGCGCGAGTTGGTGCGGTCGGCCAGCACCGCCACCAGCGGGGTGAACACGAAGGCGCCGAGCAGGCCGACCACGAAGATGATGGTGGCCGCCGTCCCTGCCGGGATGCGGTAGATGTCGGTGTAGAAGAAGGCCAGGAACGTCATCAACGTCTGGAAGATGAGGTTCGCCGCGAGGTCACCGAGGCTGTAGCCGACCTTCTCGGTGACCGAAAGCCGGTCAGTGCGTGTACTCAAGGAATTCCCCTGCTGCTCATGGGCGTGACGATCGCCGGTCGCGGCTATCGTACCCGCGACGACGACGCGTTGGCGGCCCGCGACTGCCGATTGTTCTCCATACCTATTCGAACCTTGGCATGGCGCGATCCGGAACCGGAATGACGGAAAAATGGTTGTAGCCGCAACCTCTCATCGAGATCGCAGGCACATGCGGCAAGACGGCCACGCGTGGCCGCGCGGTCAGGACCGGCACTCGGCCGGTCGTACCAGCAGACTCCCTGCTTGCCCCGCGCGACTTCGGCGCAGGAAAAAAATCACGACCCGCCCGGCACAGTCGCGCTGCCGGGAGGGTCGTGGGGAGTAAACGGACAAAAGGTCAGAACGTTCCGCGCAGGCCGATCAGGAAGGTCCGGCCAGGCTGGTAGATCTCGCCCGGCACGTTCGGATAGGTGATGTAGTTGCGCGTTTCTTCGTTGGTGATGTTCAGCACGTTGAAGGTGATCTGCGGCCTGGACGGCAGCGACGCCAGCGTGTAGCTCGCCGACAGGTCGAACTGCCCGCGGTCCTCACCGAAGTACTGACCGTAGTTGAGGCCGCCCTCGTTGTTGCCGCGCGCCCGCTGGGCCGATCCTTCGACCCAGTTGTAGGACAGGCGCACCGAGGCGACGTCGTTCTCCCAGTACGTCGTGGCGTTCCACATCACCGGCGAGATGCCGAACAGGTTGCCGGCCAGCTGGTCGGCTTCCTGCCCGGTCGGCTCCAGGTCGATGTCGGTGTAGTTGGCCATGAAGCCCAACCCCTGGAACACGAAGTCCAGCGGCTGCACCCAGATCAGTTCCCAGCCCTGGATATCGAGCGTGGCGTCGGCGTTGACCTGCTGGCGCACGTTGATCGGGGCATCGAGCCCGCCGTTGGCGTTCAGCGCCGCCAGCTGGTTCTCGGTCAGCGAATCGAGCGGGATGCCCAGCTCGCGGAACGGGCGCACGTTGATGCCCTGGTAGGTGTAGCCCGACACGCGCTTGTTGAACATGGTCAGCGCCACCATGCCCTCGTCGCCCGTGTACCACTCGAGGCCGAGATCGAAATTGGTCGACAGGTAGGGCGACAGGTTCGGGTTGCCCTGGTCGGCGATCTCGGCGGACGGGTCGGAGAATGTCGTCGCCGGGAGCATCGAGCGGGGGTTGGGACGGGTCATGGTGCGCGAGCTGGACATGCGCACCACCCAGCTGTCGGCCACGTCCCACGCGACGTTGAACGACGGCAGCCACTCGTCGTAGGTGCTGCTCAGCGTCTGCCAGACGCGGGTCCCGCCCAGCACGACCGGGCCGGTGATGTCCTGGTCGGTGTCGATGTAGCGCACGCCGCCGTTGAAACGCAGGTTGCGGTTCCATACCTCGGCCTCGCCGTTGAACTCGACGTAGGCCGCCATGCTCTTCTCGTCGAAGCCGCCTGCCGCGGCGCCCACCGACTGCGAGGTACCGACTTCCGGGGCCTCGTCGAAGAAGCGCTGGTAATCGGTGGCGTCCATGAACGCGTCGAAGTCGACGGTGACGAAGCCGTAGGGCCCGGGCCGCAGGAAGTTCGGCAGGTCTCCCGGCGCTACCGTGTTGAACACGTTGGCCTGCCAGGCGGCGCTGTTGTCGAACGCGACCATGGTCCGGCGCGACCGGTCATGCGAGACGCCGACCTTGATGTTGCGGTCGTCCTCGCCGAACTGAAGGTCGGCGCGCAGGCGTCCGGCCTCGGTCACGCGCTTTTCGTTGTTGAGGTTGACGCGCCCGCCCGTCCAGCCCCACCCGGCATTCGGGTCGTTGAGGTCGAGCCCGCCCGCGGTGAACGACGGCGTGCCGTTGTTGGTGTACTCGACCGTGGTGAACGGCGAGGTCGGCATGATCGTCGGCGACTCGCGGAAGAACCAGCTGCGGCTCCAGTTGGCCTGCACGTCCAGCTTGACGCTGTCGTCTTCGCCGAACCAGAAGGTCGCGCCCGGGTTGATGTTCCAGTACTGCACCTCGTCGCGGTAGGGACGCGCTTCGAGCAGGAACTGCGAGTTCACCAGGGTGGCGCTGGTCACCACGTTGTTGGCATCGAGCTGCATGTTGGTCGGCAGGAAGCCCGACGGGCCGAAGGTGCGGCCGACCAGGTTCACGTCGATGCGGTCGTTCTCGTAGTTGGCGCGCGAGTACAGCGCGTCGACGTAGAAGTGCATCCGGTCGCTGGGACGCCATTCCAGCGAAGCGACCACGGCGTCGCGCTCGCGGTCGCCGGACATGTCGACGGGACGCGCCAGGCGCGGGAACAGCGCCTCGGTGATCTGGTCGATGGTGAGGCCGGGATTCTGCGCAAGCAGCCACTCGGCATCCACGATGTCTCCCGGTGTCATCCCGGCCCCGCGGGTAGATGCATTGTCCGGCACCGTGTTGGGCATCTGCAGGCTGCCGCCGCCGCCGGGATTGCACTCGGCCGGGCGGTTGGTGAGCGGGTCCACGCCCTCGGGCGGGGTCAATCCGCACTGCTGGTAGTTCAGACCCGGGTTCATCCAGCCCACCGACTCCCAGCCGCGCACCGAAATGCGGCTGCGCACGACCGACGCACCGACCAGGGCGCCGAACGTGCCCTCATCGTTGGTCCAGCTGTACATCGCCGAGCCGCGCGGATTGAACTTCTCGCCGATCGTGTTGTAGTCGAACTGGCCGGAGTAGTTGAAATGGCGGCCCGGGATGTCGAACGGACGCATGCTGCGCATGTCGACCACGCCGGAGATGCCGCCCTCGGGCAGGCTGGCCTGCGGCGACTTGTAGACCGTGAGCTTGTTGAAGAACTCGGTCGGGAACAGGTTGAGGTCGACCTCGCGGTTCTGGTTGCCGCGGTTGAGGCCGATCGAGGCGGTCGCCGCCTCCCCGCCATTGATGATGGTCTTGGTGAAGCTCTGCGGCAGGCCGCGGATGCCGACGTTCAGGCCTTCGCCGTTGACGTCGCGGTCGATCTGGATGCCGGGGATACGGGCCAGCGACTCGGCAATGTTGGTATCTGGGAACTTGCCGATGTCCTCGGAGAAGATCGAATCGGTGAAGCCGGTCGACTCGCGCTTGGCATCGGTCGAGTACTGCAGGCTCTGCCGGTAACCGGTTACCACCACGGAGTCGAGATCGGTGGCCGCGGGGCCGGCAGGCGCCGGCGCGGGACTCTGTTGGGCAGGCGATGGATCCTGGGCCAAGGCGGCTCCGGCGATGCCGGCCAACGCCAGCCCCAGGGCATGGCACAACGCTGTTCTTGCAATTCTGACTTGCACGAAACTCCCCTCCCGCTTGTTGGCGCCGACGCTCTTTGCGCCGTGACACCGGTGGACTGTTGTGCCTCGTGCCCCCGCAGGGACGTTTGCACGACACGCCCTGTGGGAGTGGCGGCCGGATGGTAGCGCTATCAAGTTGACGCTCACACGCTGCGTCGCAGCATCGCGACGGGGCACCTTGCAGAGGGCCACGCCTGATGCATTGCGCCGTCTGCTGCGCGGTTGGCGTGCATGCACGGCGGTCGGACGATGCCAGTGGCCCGCCCTTTCGTGCTGTGGTACTGATAGCGCTATCAGCATCGCAACGGGGAAGGGACATGCAACCTGCAGACGTCTGCGCGATGGCGGCACGCACCGCAGCGAGGCCGGCATCCACATGAGTGCGATCCCCTCTTCCCCCGGCGCGCACGCGCCGGTTGCCAGCAGGTATCGCTGGATCATCTGCGCGCTGCTGTTTTTCGCCACCACGATCAACTACGTCGACCGCGCGGTGCTGGGCGTGCTCGCGCCGACGCTGTCGACGGAGTTCGGATGGAGCGAGCAGGACTACGGCGTCATCAGCGCATCGTTCACCCTGGCCTACGCGATCGGTTTCCTGGTCGCGGGCTGGTTCATCGACCGCGTGGGAACGCGCGTGGGCTACAGTGTGTACCTTGCCGTGTGGTCGGTCGCGGCAGCAGCGCACGCGTTGGCGAAGTCGGTAGTCGGCTTCAGTATCGCGCGCTTCGCGCTGGGACTCGGCGAGTCGGGCAATTTCCCCGCCGCGGTCAAGACGGTTGCGGAGTGGTTTCCCAAGCGTGAGCGGGCGCTTGCCACCGGTGTCTTCAACGCCGGGTCCAACATCGGCGCGATCGTCGCGCCGCTGCTGGTGCCGTGGCTGGCGTTGACCTGGGGCTGGCGCACCGCGTTCGTGGCCACCGGACTGGCCGGGCTGGTGTGGCTCGCGTTCTGGCTGCCCGTGTATCGCCGCCCCGCCGAGCATCCGAAGGTGTCGCCGGGCGAGCTCGCATTGATCCACAGCGATCCGCCCGACCCGCCGGTCAGGGCCTCGTGGCTGCAACTGCTGCGGTTCCGCCAGACCTGGGCGTTCACGGCAGGCAAGTTCCTCAGCGACTCGGTCTGGTGGTTCTATCTGTTCTGGTTCCCGATGTTCATGGCCGACCGCTTCGGCGTGGACCTGCGCACCATCGGACTGCCGATGGTCACCGTGTTCCTGCTGGCCGACGTCGGCTCGGTCAGCGGCGGCTGGTTCAGCTCGTCGCTGATGAAGCGCGGCTGGAGCGCAAACCGCGCGCGCAAGACCGCCATGCTGATCTGCGCGCTGTGCATCCTGCCGGTGGTCTTCGCACCGCATGTCGAAGGACAGTGGGTCGCGGTGTGGCTGATCGGATTGGCCGCGGCCGCGCACCAGGGCTTCTCGGCCAACCTGTTCACCCTGACCTCGGACATGTTCCCGCGCGCGGCAGTCGCGTCGGTGGTCGGCATCGGCGGCTTCGCCGGCGCAATGGGCGGATTCTTCATGAACCTCGGCGCCGGCTGGTTGCGCGAGAGCACCGGCAGCTACGCGGCGATGTTCACCATGGCCGGTGGCGCCTACCTGGCGGCACTGCTGGCGATCCACCTGCTCGCGCCGCGACTGGAACCTGCGCGACTGGATCGGGCCGACGCGCCGGCCTGAGTGTCGCGCCGCGTCCCCGGGCGTGGACAACGTGAACGCGGCGCCTAGCGCCGACATGAGGACCCTGCATGAGACACTCCCTCCCCGCCCTGATCGCCCCGCTGTTGTGCCTGTTCGCCCTGCTGCCGGACGCCGCCATCGCCGCACGCGACTGCCGCGCGCCTGCCGCGGTGTGCGAATCCCGGAGCCAGGGCACGCTGGCCTTGATCGAGCGCGGCACGCCGCTGCCGGTGCTGGTGGAGCAGGACGATTTCGCCGCGGTAGCGCTGGCCGCGAAGGCCCTGCGCGACGACCTGGCCGCGGTGGGCGGCGCCGAGGCACCTGCCGGCGCGCCACCGAAGCAGGCGATCATCGCGGGCACCCTGGGCCACAGCGCGCGCATCGATCGCATCGTGCGTGAGCAGGGCATTGACACCGGTGGCGTAGCGGGCGTCTGGGAAGCCTACCTGCTGCAGGTGGTCGAGCACCCGGAACCGGGCATCGACCGCGCCCTGCTCGTGGTCGGCGCCGATCGCCGCGGCACCGCCTTCGGCCTGTACGAACTCTCGCGCCGCATCGGCGTCTCGCCCTGGACGTGGTGGGCCGACGTCCCGCCGCCGCGTCGCACCGAACTGCACGTCGCGCCCGGCCGCTTCGTGGACGCGCCGAAGGTGCGCTATCGCGGCATCTTCATCAACGACGAGGACCCGGCGCTCGGCAACTGGAGCAAGGCCACCTTCGGCGGGACCAATCACCGCTTCTACGAGCGCGTGTTCCAGCTGATCCTGCGCCACAAGGCCAACTACCTGTGGCCGGCGATGTGGCTTCCGCGCGCGTTCTACGACGACGATCCGCGCAATGCCGAACTGGCCGACGAGTATGGCGTGGTGATCGCCACCAGCCACCACGAACCGATGATGCGCGCGCACGACGAATGGTCGCGCCACGGCAGCGGACCGTGGGACTACGCGAAGAACGCCGACACGCTGCAGCGATTCTGGCGCGGCGGCATCGAACGCCTGCAGGGTCGCGAGGCGGTGGTGACGCTCGGGATGCGCGGCGACGGCGACGAACCGATGAGCGAGGAGACCGCCACCGCCCTGCTCGAGCGCATCGTGGCCGACCAACGCCGCATCATCGGCGAGGTCACCGCCCAGCCGGTGGAGCGGACGCCCCAGGTGTGGGCGCTGTACAAGGAAGTGCAGGACTACTACGACAAGGGCATGCGCGTCCCAGACGACGTGACCCTGCTGTTCGCCGACGACAACTGGGGCAACATCCGCCGCCTGCCCGATCCCTTGGCCCGGCGCGCCGGTGGCTACGGCGTGTACTACCACTTCGACTACGTCGGCGGTCCACGCAACTACAAATGGCTCAACACCACCCAGGTCGAGCGCGCATGGGAGCAGATGCGCCTGGCCTGGGCGCACGGCGTGGAGCGCGTGTGGGTGGTCAACGTCGGCGACATCAAGCCGATGGAACTGCCGATCAGCGCCTTCCTCGACCAGGCCTGGGACCCCGAGGCCGCCGACCTGGACTGGATCGCGCGCTACCCCGAGAGCTGGGCGCGCGAGCAGTTCGGCGCCGCCCATGCACGGGAGATCGGCGACATCCTCACCCGCTATACGCAGTACAACGCCCGGCGCAAGCCGGAACTGCTCGACGCCGCCACCTGGAGCCTGCTGCACGACGATGAAGCCGACCGGGTCATCGGCGAGTGGGACGCGCTGGAGCAGCGCGTCCTGGCGCTGGCGCCGCGCATCGCGGCCAGTCATCGCGATGCCTGGGTGCAGCTGGTCGAATATCCGGTGCTGGCCAGCGCCAACCTCAACCGGCTGTACGTGGCCGCGGCACGCAACCGCCTGTACGCGGCGCAGGGGCGCGCGTCGGCCAACCGCTGGGCGGACGAGGCCCGGCGCCTGTTTGCGCACGATGCCGGACTGCAGCGCCGCTACGAACACGAAGTGGCCGACGGCAAGTGGCGGCACATGATGTCGCAGGTGCGCATCGGCTACACCCACTGGCAGCAGCCCGAACGCAACGTGATGCCGGCGCTGTCGAGGGTCGACGTCCCCGACCGGGGCGTGACCGGCGTGGCGGTCGAGGGCGACGCGCGCGGCTGGCCGCAACCTGCGGATTCGCCGCGCCTGCCGCCGCTCGATCCGGTCGGCGCACCGTCGCGCGCGGTCGTGGTGTACAACCGCGGCGCGCAGCCGGTCGGCTTCACCGCGAAGTCGTCGCAGCCCTGGCTGCGGGTGACGCCGGCGCAGGCGGAGGTCGAGGATGCCCAGCCGCTGGAACTCGCCGTCGACTGGGACAGCCTGCCCGAAGGCGAGCACGAGGCGGTGATCGCCATCCGCGGCGCCGACCGTACCGAGGTGTACGTACAGGTGCCGGTGCGCAAGCCGCCGGCGCACCCCGGCGCGCGCGGCTTCGTCGAGGGCGACGGCGTGATCGTGATCGAGGCGGCGCACCATGCGCGCGCGATGGCGCCGGCCGGTGGCCAGTGGCAGGTGATCCCGAACCTGGGACGCACGCACGCCGGCGTGACCGCTTGGCCGGCGACCGGCGCATCGCTGACGCCTGGCGGGGACGGCGCACGGCTGGAGTATCCGCTGGTGGTGGATGCCGGGGGCGAGGTCGAAGTCCGGGTGGCGCTGGCGCCCACGCTCGACCTGCGCAACCGCGGCGGCCTGCGCTACGGCGTGTCGATCGGCGAAGAGTCGCCGCAGGTCGTGACCATGCGCCTGGACCCGACGCCGGGCGATCCGGACTTCCGCAGCTGGGAGCGCGCGGTGATCGACAACGTGCGCGTGGCGACATCGCGCCACCGCGTGGCGGCCGGCGCCAATACGCTCAGGCTGTGGCTGGTCGATCCGGGCCTGGTATTCGAGCGCGTCGAGGTGGTGACCCGGCCGCGGCCGCGCGGCACGCTCGGCCCGGTCGAAAGCGGGCGGCGCTGAGACGTGAGGCCTGCCTGCCCCGGTCGCATGGACCGCATTGGCCCGCGGCCGAACGAAAGAACGGCGCGGCCCTGGATCCGGGCCGTCGCCTGCCCGCAAGCAACCGCCATGCGCATGACGATGCGCCGGCCCCACAGCACACCAATGGACACCGTCACCGACCCATGAACACCTCGAGCACCCCGCTGTCCCTGCACGAAGACCGTCTGTTTCCATCGGACGCGAGCCAGCGCGCGATCGCAAGGCGGCTGTATGCCGAGGTCGGCGGGCTGCCCATCATCTCGCCGCACGGCCATACCGATCCGTCCTGGTGGGCCGGCAACGCGCCCTTCGCCAATGCCACCGAGCTGCTGCTGGTACCCGACCACTACGTGTTCCGCATGCTCTACAGCCAGGGCATCGGGCTCGATGCCCTCGGCATTCCGCGCGCGGACGGCAGCCGCGCACCGGTCGATCCGCGCGCCGCCTGGAGGGTGTTCGCCGAACACGCCCACCTGTTCCGCGGCACGCCCTCGTCGCTGTGGCTCAACCACGTCTTCCACGAGGTGTTCGGCCTGCGCGTGCGCCTGGGCGCGCAGACCGCGGACCTGTACTACGACACCATCACCGACGCGCTGCAGACGCCCGCGTTCCGCCCGCGCGCGCTGTTCGAGCGCTTCAACATCGAACTGATCGCCACCACCGAAGGGCCGCTGGATCCGCTCGACCATCACCGGGCGATCCGCGACAGCGGCTGGTCCGGCCGCGTGGTCACGGCCTACCGCCCGGACGAAGTGGTCGACCCGGAGCACGAGGCGTTCGCCGGGGCGCTGCAGCGTTTCGGCGAGATCACCGGAGAGGACGTGCACAGCTGGGACGGCTACCTGCGCGCGCACCGCAACCGGCGCGCGCTCTTCGCGACGATGGGTGCCACCTCCACCGACCACGGCCACGAGACGGCGCAGACCGCGGACCTGTCGCGTGCCGAGGCCGAGCGCCTGTTCGCGCGGATTCTCAAGGGCGGTGCCAGTGCGGCCGATGCGGCGCTGTTCCGCGGCCAGGTACTGACCGAGATGGCGGCGATGAGCCTGGACGACGGGCTGGTGATGCAGTTGCATCCGGGCTGCTGCCGGAACCACAACCCGCAGCTGTTCGCACGCCATGGCCGCAACGTCGGCGCCGACATGCCACTCGCCACCGAGTACGTGCGCGCGCTCAAGCCGCTGCTCGACCGCTTCGGCAACGAGCCGCAGTTCCGCTTCATCCTGTTCACCCTCGACGAGAGCACCTACTCGCGCGAGCTCGCGCCGATGGCGGGGCACTACCCCAGCCTGTTCCTCGGTCCGGCCTGGTGGTTCCACGATTCGCCGGAAGGCATGTGGCGCTTCCGCGAACAGACGCTGGGGACCGCGGGGTTCTACAACACCGTGGGCTTCAACGACGACACGCGCGCCTTCCTGTCGATCCCGGCGCGGCACGATGTCGCACGCCGCATCGACTGCGCGGTGCTGTCCAGGCTGGTCGCCGAACACCGCCTGGACGAGGACGAGGCGGCGGAAGTCGCCATCGACCTCGCCTACCGCCTCCCCAAGGCCGCCTACCGGCTGTAGCCGGCGTCCGCACGACCTGCGCATGGAGAAGTCCGTCCCGATGAACCCGCGATCCTTTGTCCGCCTGCCCGCCATCGCGGCCGCGCTGCTTCTGCTCGCAGCGGCCTGTGGACTGGCGCCCACCCACGCCTCGGCCACGACGAACGACAGCGCGCCGCGCGAGCGCGTCCGGCTCGACGGCGGCTGGCGCTTCCACCGTGGCGACCCGCCCGGCATGGACGGACGGCTCGACTACGACGTGCGCCCGCAGGTCACGCAGAGCGCGGACGGCAAGGTCGCCGATGCCCGCCCGGACGAGGCGGTGCGCATCGCTGCCGGACGGCCGGTGCTCAAGCCGTGGATCCTGCCCACGGCCAACCGCTTCATCGCCGATCCGGCGCACCGCCATGCGCGCCCCGCGGAGCCGCCGCGGATCGGCGACGTGCCCTACCTGCGCGCCGATTTCGACGACAGCGCCTGGCAGCCGGTCACACTCCCGCACGACTGGGCCATCGCCGGCCCCTTCATCGCCGAAGGTCCCTACGGCGGCATGGGCCGGCTGCCGAGCTGGGGCATCGGCTGGTACCGGCGCGCGCTCGACATCCCGGCCTCGCAGCAGGGACGCCGCATCCATCTCGACCTGGACGGCGCCATGTCCCATGCCACCGTCTGGCTCAATGGCCAGCTGGTCGGCGGCTGGCCGTATGGCTACAACAGCTGGCGCGTGGACCTCACGCCGCATGTCTCCTTCGGTGGCCGCAACCAGCTCGCGATACGGCTCGACAATCCGCCCGAATCCGCCCGCTGGTATCCCGGCGGCGGGCTCTACCGCGACGTCTGGCTGACCAGCACCGCGCCGGTGCATGTCGCGCAGTGGGGCACGACCGTGACCACGCCGGCGGTGTCGAAGACGGCGGCCGACGTGCACCTGCGCGTGGAGATCGACAACACGACCAACGCCCCGGTGCGGGTCCAGGTCGAGACCGCATTCTTCGAGGCGGACGCAGACGGCGCGCCCATCGGCGACGCGGTCGCGCGGATTCCCGCCATCGGCGCGGACGTGGTGGCCGGCGGCAGCACCCGGGTGAGCTCGGGCACCCGCATCGACGCGCCGCGGCTGTGGGGCCCGCCGCCGACCCAGCATCCGCATCGCTATCTCGCCGTCACCACGCTGCGGCAGGACGGGCGCGTGGTGGACCGCTACGAGACGCGTTTCGGCATCCGCGACGTGCAGTGGGATCCGGATCGCGGCGTCGTCGTCAACGGCGAGCACATCGTGCTGCAGGGCGTGAACCAGCACCACGACCTCGGCGCGCTGGGCGCCGCCTTCAACCGCCGCGCCGCCGAGCGCCAGCTGGAGATCCTGCGCGAGATGGGCGCCAACGCCATCCGCATGGCGCACAACCCGCCCGATCCGCAGCTGCTCGAACTCACCGACCGCATGGGCTTCCTGGTGATCGACGAGGTCTTCGATTCCTGGGAAAAAAAGAAGACCCCGCTGGATTTCCACCTGCTGTTCCCGGAGTGGCACGAGGCCGACCTGCGCGCGATGCTGCGCCGCGACCGCAACCACCCCTCGATCATCCTGTGGAGCGTGGGCAACGAGGTCGGCGAACAGTACGACGGCGGGGCCGGCGCGGCGATCGGCCGGCGCCTGGTGGAGATCGTGCGCGAGGAGGATCCGACCCGCCCGGCCACGGCATCGATGAACTGGGCCAAGGCCGACATGCCCTTCCCCGCCGCGTTCGACGTGATCAACCTCAACTACCAGGGCGAGGGGATCCGCCAGGAGCCGGAGTTCGAGGGCACCGAGCGGATCCGCACGCCGCCCTCGTATGCCGCCTTCCGCCAGGCCTTCCCGAACAAGGTGATCTTCGGCAGCGAGACCGCTTCGGCCCTGAGCAGCCGCGGCGTCTACCTGTTCCCGGTGACGCCGTGGCAGAGCGCGCCGGTGCGCGACCACAACGGCGGCGGGGATTCAGGGCGCCAGCACGTCAGCGCCTACGAGCTGTACGCGGTGGACTTCGGTTCGAGCGCCGACCGGGTCTTCGCCACCCTGGACCGCCATCCCTACGTGGCCGGCGAGTTCGTCTGGAACGGCTTCGACTACCTCGGCGAACCGACGCCCTACTACAGCGCGCGCTCCTCCTACAGCGGCATGATCGACCTGGCCGGCTTCCCCAAGGACCGCTACTACCTCTACCAGGCGCGCTGGCGTCCGGACCTGCCGATGGCACACATCCTGCCGCACTGGAACTGGCCCGGCCGCGAAGGCGAAGTGACGCCGGTGCACGTGTTCACCAGCGGCGACGAAGGCGAACTGTTCCTCAATGGCGTGTCGCAGGGGCGTAGGAAGAAGGGCCCGTTCGAATACCGCCTGCGCTGGGACGAGGTGCGCTACCAGCCCGGCGAGCTGCGGGTGCGCGTCTGGCGCAAGGGCGAACCGTGGGCCGAGGCCCGCGAACAGACCACCGGCGCGCCCGCACGGCTCTCGCTCGAAGCCGATCGCGCCCGCATCGGAAGCGATGGACGCGACCTGTCCTTCCTCACCCTGCGCGTGCTCGACGCCAACGGCCGCGCGATCCGCGACGCGACCAGCCGCGTGCGGTTCCGCGTCGAAGGGCCGGCCGGACTGGTGGCCACCGACAACGGCGATCCGCGCGACCTCACCGCCTTCCCCTCGCCCGAACGCGACACCTTCAGCGGACTGGCGCTGGCGATCGTGCGCGGGCTGCCCGGACAGACCGGCCGCGCGCGCGTGGTCGCCGAGTCGGACGGGCTCGAGGCTGCCGCCATCACCATCACGGTCACGGACGATGCGCCGTGACGCGCGGGCGCACCCGCGATCCTGCTCGACTGAAACCGTTGCGGCCCACCGGTCCCGCCCGCACCATCGCCTCCGGAGGCCCGACATGACCCGCCACCGCTTCGCCCCGCTTGCCGCCCTCGCGCTGGGCCTCGCCTGTTCGGCCGCGCTCGCGGCGCCGCCAGCGGCCACGCTCAAGGACGCCTACGCCGGCGCGTTCCTCGTCGGCACGGCGATGAACGAGGACATGGTGTCCGGCCGCGACGCGCGCGCGCAGGCACTGGTGCCGCTGCATTTCAACGCCATCACCGCCGAGAACGTGATGAAGGCCGAGGTGCTGCATCCCGAACCGGACCGCTGGGACTTCGACGCTGCCGATGCGTTCGTGGAATTCGGCGAACGCCACGACCTGTTCATGGTCGGCCACACCCTGGTCTGGCACAACCAGACGCCGGCCTGGTTCTTCCAGGACGGGAATGGCGCACAGGCCGACGTGGAGACCATGCGCGAGCGGATGCGCAACTACATCCACACCGTCGCCGGACGCTATGCCGGACGGCTCGACGCCTGGGACGTGGTCAACGAGGTGATCGGCGAGGATGGCCAGTACCGCGACACGCTGTGGACCCGCGCCTACGGCGGCGATGGCGATGCGCTGGTGCGCGACGCCTTCCGCTTCGCCAGCGAGGCCGCGCCCGACGCGGCGCTCTACTACAACGACTTCAACGCCTGGCGCCCCGAAAAGCGGGACGGCATCGTGCGCATGGTCCGGATGCTGCAGGCCGCCGGCATCCGCATCGACGGCGTCGGCATCCAGGGCCACTGGGGCCTCGACTACCCGTCCACCGCGCACATCGAGGCCGCCATCGATGCCTACGCCGCGCTCGGGGTGAAGGTGATGGTCACCGAACTGGACGTCGACGTGCTGCCGCTGACGAAGGAAGGCCAGATCATCGGCCAGGGCATGATGCATCCGCAGTTCCAGCTGCCCGAGTTCAAGGCCTTCCTCGACCCCTATCGCAACGGCCTGCCCGACGCCGTGCAGGCGCAGCTCGCCGATCGCTATGCCGAGCTGTTCCGCATCTTCCACGCGCGACGCGACAAGCTGCATCGCGTGGCGGTCTGGGGCGTGGAGGACGGCATGTCGTGGAAGAACGGCTACCCGATCCCGGACCGCACCAACTACACCCTGCTGTTCGATCGCCAGGGCCAGCCCAAGCCGGCGCTCGGCGCGGTGCTGGCGGTGCCGGGCGAGCGCTGACGGCAGGTCCACGCTGTTACCCGAGGCGTCGCGCCATGGCCCGCATCCGCAATCCGGTTCTGCAAGGCTTCCATCCCGACCCCTCGATCCTGCGCGTCGGCGACGACTACTACATCGCCACCTCCACCTTCGAGTGGTATCCGGGCGTGGCGGTCTCGCATTCGCGCGACCTGGCGCACTGGCGCAGCCTTGCGCCCCCGCTGAGCCGCCCATCGCAGCTCGAGCTGCGCGGCCGGCCGAACTCCGGCGGCGTCTGGGCGCCGGCGCTGAGCCACGCTGATGGCCTGTTCCACCTGATCTACACCGACGTGCGCGGCTGGGCCGGCGACTTCAAGGACGTGCGCAACTTCCTGGTGACCGCGCCGGCGATCGAAGGCCCCTGGTCCGACCCGGTGCACCTCAACAACTCCGGCTTCGATCCCTCGCTGTTCCACGATATCGACGGCCGCAAGTGGCTGGTCAACATGGTCTGGGACCATCGCCCCGGCCACGACAGCTTCGGCGGCATCCTGCTCCAGGAATACGATCCGGTGGCGCAGCGACTCGTCGGCCCGGTCCGCAACATCTTCCGCGGCGGCGCGCTGGGCCTGGTCGAAGGCCCGCACCTGTACCGCGTCGACGGCTGGTACTACCTGCTGGTGGCCGAGGGCGGCACGTTCGCCACGCATGCGGCCACGGTCGCGCGGTCGCGCCACATCGAAGGGCCGTACGAGACCGACCCGCTGGGGCCGTTGCTCGGCAGCGCGCACGATCCCGCGCTGCGGCTGCAGTCGGCGGGCCACGGCTCGCTCGTGCAGCACCGCGACGGCAGCTGGAGCCTGGCCCATCTGTGCCGCCGGCCGCTGGCCAACGGGCGCTCGATCCTGGGCCGCGAAACCGCGCTGCAGGACATCGCCTGGCGCGACGGCTGGCCGCGCCTGGCCAGCGGCGGCCATGCCCCGGCCGACGGGTTCAACACGCCCGGACTGCCCGCGCAGCCCTGGCCGCAACCGCCGGTGCGCGACGACTTCGACGCGCCCACGCTGGGCCCGCACTGGCAGGCGCCGCGCGTGCCGGTCGATGCGCGGATGGCCAGCCTCGACGCACGGCCCGGCTTCCTGCGCCTGTACGGGCGCGAGAGCCTGGTGTCGCGCTTCGAGCAGAGCCTGGTCGCGCGCCGCCAGCAGGCGTTCCGCATCGAAGCCTCGACCTGCCTGGAATTCTCGCCGGAGGATTTCCAGCAGAGCGCGGGGCTGGTCGCGTTCTACAGCACCGACAGCTTCTACTACCTGTTCCTGACGCACGCGGCCCACTCGACGCGCTGCCTCGGCCTGATGCGCTGCGAGCGCGGCCAGATCAGCTATCCGGTGGAGAAGGAATACCCGTTCGAGGACTGCGCGCGCGTGTACCTGAAGCTGGTCATCGACCACGACCGCATCCGCTTTGCCTGTTCGCGCGACGGCGAGCGCTGGCAGGCGGTGGCCTGGGAGCAGGACGCCTCGATCCTGTCGGACGAACATGCCCTGCCCTGCGGCTTCACCGGCAACTTCGTCGGCATCGCCTGCCAGGATCTGTCGGGACGCCGGCTGCACGCGGATTTCGACTGGTTCGACTACCGGGAACTGCCCGGGCCGGCCACCGCCGGCTGAACCGCCGGACCGGAGCGCGAAGGCGCGGTCCGGATTCTCGCGGCCCCGCGCCCCCGCGCACGGTTGCCGCGAACCGCAGCCGGTACAATACGCAGGCGGTCGCGTATGCGGCCGCCATCCCATCTGGGGAGTAGCCGGCTTCCGGTTGTCGGAAGCGCGACCGTCAACATGCTTGGCCTGCATCGGCCATGGCGGTCGCGACCCGAGGGTTGGCGAGACCAGCGGACCACGCACGCCATTGCGGTCGGGCGCGTGCGCGGTCCGTTGTGCCCAAGCCTCGCCGTCCCGGTACTGCTATGCATCCCCTTTCGATCCTGCTGCTCGGCCTGGCCATGTCCACCGACGCCTTCGCCGCGGCCATCGGCAAGGGCGCCGCGATGCGCAGGCCGCGCTGGCGCGATGCGCTGCGCACCGGGCTGGTGTTCGGGGTGATCGAGAGCCTGACGCCGCTGGTCGGCTGGTTCCTCGGCGCCAGCGCCTCGCACCTGATCGAGGCCTGGGATCACTGGATCGCCTTCGTGCTGCTGGCCGGCCTGGGCCTGCACATGATCCACAAGGCGCTGCGGTCCGATGCGCCGCACGACACGCCGCAGCGGCACGGCCTGTGGGCGCTTGCGCTGGCTGGCCTGGCGACCAGCATCGATGCGCTGGCGGTCGGCGTCGGCCTGGCCTTCGTCGAGGTCAACATCCTCGTGGTCGCGTCCGTCATCGGCCTGTGCACCTTCGTGATGGTCAGCGGCGGCGTGATGGCCGGGCGCGCGGTCGGGCAGCTGGTAGGCCGGCGCGCCGAGATCGCCGGCGGCGCGATCCTGATCCTGGTCGGCGCGACCATCGTGTACGAACACGTGTTCGCGTAGGCGCTGCACGCGCGCAGGTGACGCGATCTCCCCTGCGATCGTCGCGCTCAGACCGCCAGGTCGAGCAGCAGCACCCCGCCCAGGCCGACGATCGAGATCGTCGTCTCCATCAGCGTCCACGAAGCGAAGGTCTGCTTCATGGACAGGTTGAAGAACTCCTTGAACATCCAGAACGCCGAGTCGTTGACGTGGGAGCCGAACACGCTGCCGGCGCCGACGGCCAGCACCATCAGCTCGGGCGAGGCGCCGGTGGTGGCGATCAGGGGACCGACGATGCCGGCGGCCGTGATCACCGCCACCGTGGCCGAGCCGATCATCACCCGCAGCAGCGCGGTCGCCAGCCAGGCGAAGATCAGCGGGGGCATCTGCCAGGCTTCGCTGAGCGCGGCGATCTGCGCGCCGACGCCGCTGTCGACCAGCACCTGCTTGAACACGCCGCCGGCGGTGATGATCAGCACGATCACGGCGATACCGGCGATCGCGGCATTGAGCCACTTCGTCTGCGTCTCCAGGCTCGCGCCGCGGCGATGGCCCAGCCACCAGAACGCCAGCAGGGTGGACAGCAGCAGGGCCACGGTGGGATTGCCGAGGAACAGCAGCGCGGACCGGACCGGACCTTCGGGCAGCAGGCTGTCGGCAAAGACCGACACCCCGATCAGCAGCACCGGCGCGAGCGCGATCAGGAACGAGCTCCACGTGCCCGGCAGTTCCTTGTGGTCGGTGCTGGAAGCGAACAGGTCCAGCAGCGGCGGGTTGATGTGCTGCATGCGCCGGCCGAGGAACGGGCCGGCGATCACGACCGCCGGAATCGCCATCAGGATGCCGTAGACCAGGGTGCGGCCCATGTCGGCGCCGAAGGCGTTGACCAGGATCACCGGACCGGGGTGCGGCGGCAGGAAGCAGTGGGTGGTGCTGAGCGAGGCGACGGTGGGTATGGCGAGATACAGGATCGGCAGGCCGGTCCTGCGCGCCAGCGAGAAGATCAGCGGCAGCAGGATGATGAAGCCGGCGTTGAAGTACAGCGGGATGCCGACCAGGAAGCCGGTCAGCAGCAGCGCCCACTGGATGTTCTTCTCGCCGAAGCGAGCGATCAGGGTGTTGGCGATTTTCTCGGCCGCGCCGCTTTCCTCGAGCACCTTGCCCAGGATCGCGCCCAGCACGATCACCAGCGCCAGGCCGGCGAGCGTGCTGCCGACGCCGTTGTCGATGGTCTTGAGCAGTTCCTGTGGCGACATGCCCAGCGCCAGGCCCATCGGGATCGCCACGACCAGCAGCGACAGGAACGGGCTGAGCTTGCGCGCGGTCAGGAAGATCTGCAGCGCGATGGCCACGGCGATGATCAGGAACATGGTCATGCGGCGCGCCCTCCCGGCGTCGGATGTCGGAGTTCGGCGGCGCCTGCGCGCGTGTCCGCCTGCCTTGCGGCGCGACCCGCGCGCAGCGTTTCGACGATGGCGTCCACGTCGTAGACGCAGCCGCCCCAGGTGCCTCCGCTCGCTTCCTGCAGCGCCGCCCACAGGCGGGTATCGGCCGGCAGGCGCGGGTGCGCGGCGATCGCCGGATGCAGCTCGCGCGTGGCCAGCAGCGCCGCCGCCGTGTCCGCTGCGAGCGGCGCATCGGGATCGTCGCCGAGGAAGTCGAGCCGGCCTTCGAGCCGCCTGCGGTCGATCTCGATGCGCACGATGTCGCCGTCGCGCAGGCGGCCGAGCGGACCGCCGGCCAGCGCCTCGGGACCGACGTGTCCGATGCAGGCGCCGGTCGAGACGCCCGAGAACCGCGCATCGGTGATCACAGCGACGTGCTTGCCCCAGGGCAGGTGCTTGAGCGCGGAGGTGAGCTGGTAGGTCTCCTCCATGCCGGTCCCCGCGGGGCCGCAGCCGGCCAGCACGATGATGTCGCCGGCGCGCACCGCATCGTCGGTCCTCGACTTGATCGCGCGGATCGCGTCGCGCTCGCTGGCGAACACGCGCGCGGGGCCGGTGTGGCGGTAGACCTCGTCGGCATCGACCACCGAGGGATCGATCGCGGTCGCCTTGATCACCGACCCGTCCGGCGCGAGGTTGCCGCGCGGGAACACCAGCGCGCTGGACATGCCCGCCGCGCGCGCCGCGTCCGGACCCATGATCACCTGCGCCGGATCGATGCCGTCCAGTTCGCGCAACCGCTCGCGCGCGATCCGCCGCGCATCGCTGTGCTCCCACCATTCGAGGTTGTCGCCCAGCGTCCGCCCGCTGACGGTCAGCACGTCCAGGTGCAACAGCCCCATGCCGCGCAGGTGCAGCATCACCTCGGGCACGCCGCCAGCCATGAACACCTGCACCGTGGGATGGTGGCGCGGCCCGTTCGGAAGCGCGTCGACCAGGCGCGGCGTGGCGCGGTTGGCGCGGATCCAGTCGTCCACCGTGGGGCGCTCGATGCCGGCCGCGTGCGCGATGGCGGGCACGTGCAGCAGCAGGTTGGTCGAGCCGCCGAACGCGGCATGCACCACCAGCGCATTGTCGAATGCCTGTCTCGACAGGATCGCGGACAGCGGCGTGTCCTGCGCAGCCAGCTGCATCAGCGCGAGCGCGGAGCGATGCGCGATCGCGTGCCAGACCGGTTCGCCCGACGGCGCCAGCGCGCTGTGCGGCAGAGCGATGCCGAGCGCCTCGGCGATCACCTGCGAGGTCGCCGCGGTCCCGAGGAACTGGCAGCCGCCGCCGGGCGAACCGCAGGCGCGGCAGCCCATGGCCGCGGCATGCTCGAGGTCGATCAGGCCGTGGGCGAAGCGCGCACCGATGGTCTGCACCACCGCCGTGTCCTCGGCGCCGCGCGCCGGCAGCGTCACCCCACCCGGCACGACCACGCCGGGCAGGTCGCCGCAGCCGGCCAGGGCCAGCATCATCGCCGGCAGGCCCTTGTCGCAGGTGGCCACGCCCAGCACGCCGCGCCGCGTGGGCAGCGAGCGCACCAGGCGGCGCATCACCACTGCCGCATCGTTGCGGTACGGCAGGCTGTCGAACATGCCCACCGTGCCCTGGGTGCGGCCGTCGCAGGGGTCGGAGCAGGCAACCGAGAACGGTAGGCCGCCATGCGCGGCGAACGTGTTTGCCGCGGTGCGCACCATCTGGTCGAGCTCCCAGTGCCCGGTATGCAGGCCGAGCGCGACCGGCTGGCCGTCCTCCGCGCGCAATCCGCCCTGGGTGCTGACGATGAGGTAGGGATCGCGCGCCACCTCCGCCGCGCGCCAGCCCATGCCGGCGTTCTGGGTCATGCCGAACAGGTGGCCGCTGGGCGCGTCGCGCAGGGTGTCGGCGTCGATCGGCAGGCTGCCGGTGGGGCCTTCGCCGCTGGTGCGGGTGTTCAGCAGCGCGGTGCCGTCGCCGAGGATGGCGTCGAGGGGAATGGTGGTCATGGCGACCCCTTCTGGTCGATGCAGTGGCGATTGTTCGCGTCGGGCAGCGCACGTGGGATCGGGTGCGATGCTCCGGTGTGCCCCCACCCCGGTCCTCCTCCGCAGGCGGGGGAGGGAGCGGAGCGGCAGGTCGGGCCGCCAGCGATCATCCGACCGGGTTTTCCAGCACCAGGCCGTCGATGTCGATGCGCACCAGGTCGCCGCTGCGCAGGCTGAAGTCCTCGCCGGGCACGATGCCGGTGCCGGTAAACAGCAACGCGCCCGCCGGCTGGCGCAGTTCGCGGAACAGCCAGCCGGCCAGTTCCTCCAGCCCGCGTTTGATCTGCGAGGTGCGCGTGTCGCCGGTGAACACGGAAGTACCGTCCCGCAGGATCTGCAGCGAGATCGGCAGGTCGCGCAGCGCGTCCGCATCGCACAGGCGGATGCCCGGGCCGATCGCGCAGGCGCCGTCGTAGACCTTGGCCTGCGGCAGGTAGAGCGGGTTCTCGCCCTCGATGCTGCGCGAGGACACGTCGTTGCCGGTGGTGTAGCCGACGATGCGTCCGGTGGTATCCAGCACCAGCACCAGTTCCGGCTCGGGCACGTTCCAGCCGCTGTCCGCGCGTACGCGGATCGGCGCGCCCGGACCGCAGGCGCGCCAGCCGGTTGCCTTGAAGAACAGCTCCGGACGCTCGGCCCCATAGACCTTCTGGTAGACGTCCGCGCTCTGCGACTCGGCCTCGCGTGCCATGCGGCTGCTGAGATAGGTCACGCCGCTGGCCCAGATCTCCTGCGCGTCGTCGACCGGCGCGAGCAGCGGGCCGTCGGCCGCCTCATCGCCTGGAACGAGCGCAGCGGGTGCCTCGCCGGGTGCAAGCGACAGCCAGCGCGAGAGCGAGAACCCGCGCGGCAGGTAGCGTCCGTCGAGCGCCCAGCGCGGGCCGTCCGGGGTGGCGTGTCGGGTCAGCAATGGATGCATCGGTGTCGGCTCCGTGCGGCAGTGGGTGGGCGCGTCGCGGGATCACGCGCGCCAGGGAATGGGACGAGGACACGCCAGCCCGCCATGCGGACACGAGCGCGACCAAGGTTGCGCGTGCAACCTGGCGCATCGCGCCGGCATGCTGCGCTTATGATGCGGAAGCGGCCTGCGACAGACGCCGCCCGCGCCCGCAGCCTGCGGCGCACACGCCACGCGATGGCGACCGGTCCGCGCATGCGGGCCGGCGCCGCTTCCGACACCTCCAGACAGGACATGCCGATGCGACCTCTTCCTTCGCTGCTGACCGCCGCCCTTGCCCTCGGCCTCGCCGCCTGCACGGCCGTGGGCGACAGCGGCGCCGACGCGGCCAGCGATACCGCAGCCGCCGAGCCGCCTGCAGCCGCCGGATTCGACACCGTCGGCCAGCTCACGAGTTATGACGCCGCCTTCGCCGAGGTCGTCGATCCCGGCGCGCGCATCGAGAAGCTCACCGAAGACACGTTCACCTGGTCCGAAGGCCCCACCTGGGTGCGCGAGGGCGGCGGCTACCTGCTGTTCAACGATCCGCCGGAAAACCGCATGTACCGCTGGTCGCAGACCGACGGGCTGTCGCTCTTCCTCGAACCTTCCGGCTACGCCGGTCCGCCGCTCGACACGCTGCGCGAAGGCGGCGCCAATGGCCTGTTCACCGAAGCGGACGGCGCCGTGCTGCTGGCCGATTCGGGCAACCGCCTGATCGCCCGATTCAACGCGGCCGACAAGTCCCGCGTCACCCTGGCCGAGAGCTTCGAGGACAAGCGTTTCAACAGCCCCAACGACGTGGTCGCGCGCGGCGACGGCACGGTGTTCTTCACCGACCCGCCCTACGGCTTGAAGGACGGCGACGAGTCCCCGGCCAAGGAGCAGCCGGTCAACGGCATTTACCGCATCGACGCGGACGGCAGCGTGCACCTGCTGGACGATTCGCTGAGCCGTCCCAACGGCATCGCGTTCTCGCCCGACGGCAACACGCTGTACGTGGCCAACTCCGACGAGCAGCGGCCGATCTGGATGGCCTACACGCTCGATGCGACCGGCGACGTCGTCGACAAGCGTCAGTTCGCCGATGCCTCCGATCTGGCCCGCGACGGCGGCCAGGGTCTGCCGGACGGGCTGGCCGTATCGACCGACGGCCTGGTGTTCGCCACCGGCCCCGGCGGCGTGCTGGTGTTCGACGCGCAGGGCAAGCGCCTGGGCCGCATCGAGACCGGCAGCGCGATCGCCAATGCCGCCTTCGGCGACGATGGCCGCACGCTGTACATGACCTCGCACAGGTTCCTGGCCCGCGTGCCGCTGAAGGTGGCGGGCCTGGGTTTTCAAGACTGAGGCGCCCCCGCGGCGACGGTGAGCGCATGCGCCACCGTCGCCGGCTCGCCATTCCCGAGCGCGGCGTAGGCGTCGCGCAGCGCTCCGGCGAAGCGCGCATCGGCCGCCAGCGCACCGAACACCGGTTCGATCCGCAGGAAGCCGGACACGTCGCGCTGCACATCGCCGGTGGCGTCGCGGCCGATATCCGAAAGCAGCGCGTCCATCGGATCGACCAAAGCTCCTCCCGCCTGCGCCTGACGCACGACGAAGCGCAGCCAGCCGGCCACCGGCAGGCACAGCCGGTCGATGCGGCGCCCGGCCGACAGCGCATCGGCAATGGTGCCCAGCAGGCGCACCGGGATCTTCTGCGAGCCGTCCCAGGCGATCTGCGCGAGCAGGTGGCGGATGGCCGGATTGCGGAAGCGTTCGAGGATGGCGCCGACATAGGCCTCCGGATCGAACCCGGCCGGCAGCGCCAGCGTCGGCGCGATGTCCTCGCGCATCAGGCGTTCGATGAAACCGGCCAGCGCCGGTTCGCGCATCGCGTCGGCGACGGTCTCGATGCGCATCAGCGAGCCCAGGTAGGCCAACGCCGAGTGCGGCGCGTTGAGCAGGCGCAGCTTGGCGCGGTCGTAGCCGGCGATGTCGCCGCTCATCACCACGCCGGCATCCTCGAACCTAGGCCGGCCGCTGCGGAAATCATCCTCCACCACCCACTGCGTGTAGGCCTCGCGCTGCACCGGCCAGGCGTCCTCCACGCCGAGTTCGGCGGACACGCGTGCGCGCAGCGCCTCGTCGCTGGCCGGGGTGATGCTGTCGACCATCGAGCGCGGGAACGCGACTTCCGCCTCGATCCAGGCTGCCAGCCCGCGATCGATGCGGCGCGCGTAGTCCAGCACCGCACGGCGCAGGCGCCCGCCGTTGTCGGCGAGGTTGTCGCAGCTGAGCACGGTATAGGGCGCCAGCCTGCGCTCGCGGCGTTCGCGCAGGCCTGCCACCAGCCAGCCGATGGCGCTGATCGGCTGTTCGGGCGAGGCCAGGTCGCGGGCGATGTCGGGGTGCGCGGCATCGATGCCATCGCGCGAGAGGCAGTAGCCCTTCTCGGTGATGGTCAGCGTCACCAACCGCACCTGCGGATCGACCAGGCGCGACATCACCGCCTTGCGTTGCTGCGGCGCGCACAGCACCTCGCGGATCGAGCCGATCACGCGCAGCGACGCCTGCTCGCCGAGCAGCGCCAGCGTGTACAGGCCATCCTGCGGCTGCAGCGCGTCGCGCACGCCCGGGTTGTGCAGCGAGACCGCACTGATCGCCCAGTCCGGCTCGGCGGCCAGCAGATCGTCGAGGTACACGGCCTGGTGGGCGCGGTGGAAGGCGCCCGGGCCGAAATGCACGACGCCGATGCGCGTGGCCGGCCGATCGTAGGCCGGGCGCCACACCTGCGCCGGCAGCGATGCCAGCGTGGTCGCGTCGAGCCGGCCGGCATCAGCCTGCAACTGCGCGTCGGGCACGGGATTCACGGTGCTTCCACCTCGAACTGGCTGCCGATCCGCAGGTCCCCGCTGGACGCTCCGATCTCCACCGCGTAGCGGCCCGGATCGACGGCGTAGCCGCCGGCGGCCTCGTCGTAATGGCGCAGGTCGCGCGACGGCACAAACTCGAACCGCAGCTGGCGCGACTCGCCCGGCGCCAGGTGCACGCGCTGGAATCCACGCAGCTCGCGCCGCGCACGCTCGCGCACCGGCGCAAGCGGCCGCAGGTACAGCTGCACGACCTCGTCGCTGGCGCGCTGGCCGCTGTTGCGCACGGTCACCGTGGCGGTGAGCGTGTCGTCGACGCCGGCCCGGTCGTGATCCAGTCGCAGGTCGCGGTAATCGAAGGTGGTGTACGACAGCCCGTGGCCGAACGGATACAGCGGCTTGCCGCCGAAGTAGCGGTAGGTGCGGCCGGTCATGTCGTAGTCGTCGAACGCGGGCAGTTTTTCATCGGCGCTGTAGAACGTCACCGGCAGGCGCCCGGCCGGGCTGACGTCGCCGAACAGCACGTCGGCCACGGCATTGCCGCCGCGCTGGCCCGGATACCACGCCACCAGGATCGCCGGGAGATGGGCCTTGGCCCAGTCCACGCCCAGCGCCGACCCGGCGGTCAGCACCAGCACCACCGGCTTGCCGGTCGCGTGCAGGGCTTCGAGCAGCTTCTGCTGGGTGGCGGGCAGGCGGATGTCGGTGCGGTCGCCGCCGGCGAAGCCGGGATAGTCGACCTTCATCTCCTCGCCTTCGACGTCACCGGTCAGGCCGCCGACGAAGACCACGGCATCGGCGCCCTGCGCGGCTGCGACCGCTTCTTCGAACGCAGGCTTCGCGCCGGGCAGGTCCCAGGCCAGGCGCACGCCCGCGTCGCGCTCGCGCTCGTAGTATTCGAGGCGGATGTCGTAGGCGCGGCCGCCGTCCAGGTCGAGCTCGACGCTTTCCGCGCGCAGGCGCTCGGCGTCTTCCCAGTGGTCGAGCACGAGCTTGCCGTCCAGGTACAGGCGGAAACCGTCGTTGGCGCCGGCTTCCAGGCGATAGCGCCCGTCCACCGGCGGCAACAGCTGCCCGCTCCAGCGGATGCTGAAGTTCTCGTTGGGCACGGCGTTGTCTGGACCAGCCTCGCCGCGCGCCATCAGGTTGTCCGTCGGCGAACCGCGGTCCCAGCGGAAGCCGATCTGCGCATCGACGCGCACCAGCACCGGTTTGCCGGTCAGGTCGGGGCTGCGGAAGTATTCGCCGCGCAGGCCGCGCTCGTTGGAGCCCGCTTCGGGGCGCAGGTACTGCGGCTCGACCAGCGGCGTCGCCGCCGGGTCCTCGCGTCCTTCGACCAGGTCGGCGCCGCGCGCATACACCACTTCGGTATTTGGCAACGCCTCGCGGATGCCGCGCAGCACGGTCACCGGATCGGACGGCGTGCCGTAGTAGTTGCCCAGCAGCGCCATGGTGTCATCCGCGGTCGGGCCGATCACCGCAAGGCGACGGATGTCCTTCGACAGCGGCAGCACGCCCTCGTTCTTCAGCAGCACGATCGACTCCTGCGCCGCGCGCCGCGCCAGCGCATCGTGCGCGGGCGCCTGGTTGACCGAGTACGGCGTCTGCGCCCAGGGCACCTTGGCGGCCGGGTCGAACATGCCCAGCTCCATGCGCGTGGTCATCAGCCGGGTCAGCGCATCGTCGAGCTCGGCCTCGGTGATCAGGCCCTTGCGCACAGCCACCGGCAGGTGTTCGGCATAGGTGCTGCCGCAGTTGAGTTCGGTGCCGTTCCTCACCGCCAGCGCAGCCGCCTCCTCGGGTGTGGCCACGATCTTGTGGTTCTCCCAGATGTCGACGATCGCCCAGCAGTCGGACATCACGTAGCCGTCGAAGCCCCACTGCTCGCGCAGGATGTCGCGCAGCAGCAGCTTGCTGCCGCTGGCCGACTCGCCATAGACGCGGTTGTAGGCACCCATCACCGCCTTGACCTCACCCTCCTTCACCAGTGCCTCGAAGGCCGGCAGGTAGGTTTCCCAGAGGTCGCGCGACGAGGGATGCACGTCGAAGGTGTGGCGGTCGGCCTCGGGGCCGCTGTGCACCGCGAAGTGCTTGGCGGTGGCGTCGAGCTTGCGGTACCTGCCGCCCTGCGATTCCGGCAGCAGCGCACCGTCGGGGGCGACGCCCTGCAGGCCGCGCACGAACGACACGCCCATGCGCGCGGTGAGGAACGGATCCTCGCCGTAGGTTTCCTGGCCACGTCCCCAGCGCGGGTCGCGGAAGATGTTGATGTTGGGCGACCAGAAGGTCAGGCCCTGGTAGCGGCCGTGCTGGCCGTTGCGGAAGAACTCGTGGTGCTTGGCGCGGGCCTCGTCGCTGATGGTGCGCGAGACCTCGTCCATCAGCGGCACGTCGAAGGTCGCGGCCATGCCGATCGCCTGCGGGAACACGGTCGCCGCGCCGGCGCGGGCGACGCCGTGCAGGGCCTCGTTCCACCATTCGTACTCGGGCAGGCCGAGCCGCTCGATCGCCGGCGAGTCGTTCTGCATCTGCGCGGCCTTTTCCTCCAGCGTCATCTGCGACACCAGCGCAGCTGCGCGCTCTTCGAACGGCCGCGAGGTGTCCATCCACGGACGTTCGCCGTCATCGGCCTGCAGGCCGAACGCGGGCAGCGCGGCCAGCAGCGCGATCGCGCAGCCGCGGACCAGCGCGCGTCGCGCCGGATGGGTACGCCGTGCCGGGGCGTGTGCCTGCTGTGTTCCCATGTCGCCGTCCCTCCCAGGTCGTGTCATTGCGCCGCGCGTTCGATGCGCGCATGCGGTCCGATGGTCGCGCCGACGAAGCCGCCGGCCACGTCGGTGCTCAGGATCGTGCCGTCGGCATCGCGCACCAGCCACTGCACGCCACGGCCGTCGCCGGCGTCGAAGCCGAAGCCGTAGCGGCCCTCGTTGCCTTCGATGTGCAGCGTGAACAGGTCAGCCTCGCCGGCCGCCTGCGTCGCCACCACTTCGACCGCACCCTCGCCTGCCTTCTTCTCCAGGAACACCTCGACGCCATCGCCGTTGCGGCGCACGCCGAGGAAGTACCAGTGCGTCTCGCCCTGGAACGCGGCCAGGCCCGCCGCCACACCCGCGGCGGGCAGTTCCATCGCGGTGCTCGCCTCGAACACCTGGTGCTGCTGGCGGCGCGCGTAGAAGGACGGGTTCACCAGCGTATCGAGCCGCTCGGCCAGCGGCCGGATCGCAAGCCAACCGGGCCGCGAGCTGCCGTCGTACCACTGCGTCTTCGGCACGCGCGGCGTCATCCAGCCCTTGCCCAGCTCGACCGTGTCGAACTCGTCGCGCCAGGTGAAGTTGCCGGTCATCGGCGCCTGGTCGGCCGGCGTCTTCATGAACGACGGCCCGGGCAGCACATACGGAATCTTCTCGCCGTCGGGCAGGATCACCGGCCAGCCATCCTTCCAGGTCACCGGCAGCAGGAAGGCCTCGCGGCCGGTGTTGTAGTGGTCCACGCCGTAGTTGCGGCTGGCCAGGAAAGTCGCCCACCAGCTGCCGTCCGGGCCCTGCACCAGGTCGGCATGGCCGGCGTTGGTGACCGGCAGCGGCCGCTTGGGATCGAGATCGCGCTGGGTCAGGATCGGATTGTGTTCGTAGGGCTGGTAGGGACCCCAGACGTCGCGGCTGCGCAGGATCACCTGCGAATGCTGCGGGCCGGTGCCACCCTCGGCGTTGTTGAGGTAGTACCAGCCATCGACCTTGTAGATGTGCGGGCCTTCGATCCAGATCGGGTTGTCCTCGGGCTTCACGCCGCCATCGATCAGCACCTTGCGCGGACCGAACGGCTTGCCGTTGGCGAGGTCGATCTCCTGCAGCCAGATCGCGCGGTGGCCGTCGTAGCGCACCGGCACCGCGGGCTCGTCGTTGTTGAGGATGTAGACCTTGCCGTCGTCGTCGAAGAACAGCGACGGATCGATGCCGCCGATGGTCGGCAGCCAGATCGGATCTGACCACGGCCCCGCCGGATCGGTGGCGGTGACGATGAAGTTGCCGCCGGCATCGACCGAGGTATTGACCACGTAGAAGGTGCCGTCGTGGTACTCGATGGCCGGCGCGAACACGCCGCGCGACACGCCCAGTCCGTCGAAGTCCAGCTGTTCCGGGCGATGGATGGCGTTGCCCACCTGCTTCCAGTGGACCAGGTCCTCGCTCTCGAACACGGGGATGCCGGGGAAGAAGGTGAAGGTCGAGGCGACCAGGTAGAACTTGTCGTTGGCCGCCACCACGCTCGGGTCGGAATGGAAGCCGGCCAACACCGGGTTGCGGAAGCTGCCTTCAGGCACCGGCGCTTCGAATGCGGCATCGCGCCCGGTGTACTCGAACCAGTCGAAGTGGACGGGCGCGGCGGCGTCGGAGGCCTCGACGGCGGCGGCGTGGGCCGCGGGCTCGTTGCCGCAGGCGGCCAGCAGCAGCGCGGCCATACCGGCGGCGAGGACGCGGGTGCTGGTGCCCAGCCGGACGCGGCGCGTGTTGCGGTTGCTCATCTTCATTCCCCTTTCAAGAACGTGCTTCACCAGTCCCACATCGCGCCGTCTTCCAAGCGCGCGATCGGCAGTTGCTTCGGCGCGTACGGATACTTCGCCGCCAGCGCCTCGTCGATGTCCACGCCGATGCCCGGCGTGTCGCCCACGTGCAGGCGGCCGTTGCGCAGCACGTAGTCGTGCGGGAACACCGCGTCGGTTTCCTCGGTGTGGAACATGTATTCCTGGATGCCGAAGTTCGGCACCCATGTGTCGAAGTGCAGCGCGGCGCCCATCGTCACCGGCGACAGGTCGGTCGCGCCGTGGAAGCCGGTGCGCACCTGGTGCAGGGCGGCGAAATCGGCGATGCGTCGCACGTGGCTGATGCCGCCGCCGTGCACGATGGTGGTGCGGATGTAGTCGATCAGCTGGTTCTCGATCAGGTGCTTGCAGTCCCAGATCGAGTTGAACACCTCGCCCACCGCCAGCGCAGTGACCGAATGCTGGCGGATCAGCTCGAAGGATTTCTGGTTCTCGGCCGGGGTCGCGTCCTCCAGCCAGAACAGCCGGTACGGTTCCAGCGACTTCGCCAGTCGCGCCGCCTCGATCGGGGTCAGCCGGTGGTGCACGTCGTGCAGCAGTTCGACGTCCGGCCCGTGGTCGGCGCGCAGCTGTTCGAACAGCTTCGGCGCGGTGTCCAGGTAGCGCGGTGTATTCCAGGTGGTTTCCAGCGGCAGTTCGCTCTCGGCCGGCTCATACCCCTTGGCGCTGGAGATGCCGTAGGCCTTCTTGACGCCGGGCACGCCGCACTGCGCGCGCACCGCCAGGAAGCCCTGTTCGATGAATCGACCCACCGCATCGGAAGCTTCGGCGATGTCGCGGCCGTTGGCGTGGCCGTAGACCAGCGCGCCCTCGCGCGAGCGGCCACCCAGCAGTTGGTACACCGGCATGCCGGCCATCTTGCCGAGGATGTCCCACAGCGCCACGTCGACCGCGGCGATCGCACTCATCGTCACCGGGCCACGCCGCCAGTAGGCACCGCGATACAGGAACTGCCAGATGTCCTCGATGCGGCCGGCATCGCGGCCGACCAGGTTGGGCACCACGTGGTCCGACAGGTACGAGGCCACGGCCAGCTCGCGACCGTTGAGGGTGGCGTCGCCCAGTCCGTACATGCCCGAGCGCGTGGTGATCTTCAGGGTGACGAAATTGCGCCCCGGGCAGGTGACGATGACCCTGGCGTCGACGATCTCGCGATCGTTCTTCGAGCCGTGGGTGGTGGCGTCTGTGGCGTTGATGTTCATCGTGCGTTGTCGTCGTCGATCATCGGGGTGATGGGCAATTCGAACGGACCTGCCGGCAGGCCGGCGCCGTCGAACAGGGTGCAGACCGGGCTGTCGGCCCAGCAGTAGCGCACGCGCGTGGCCGCGTGGGCGGCAGGCGCGTCCAAGGTGATGCGGTTGGTCCGGATCTGTGCCCGTGCGTAGCGGCAGGAGCCTGCATCGGCGCCGCACAGTTCGAAGCCGATCGGGCCGTCGGCGCCGTAGGCCACCAGGCCATCGGTTACGTCGCCGAACTCGACCACGACCGACTCGCCGTTGCGACGGGCGGCCGTGGGGACCGGGCCGGACGCGGGCAGCGCTTCGCCGTAGACGACGTGGCGCGCGGCGCGTGCGAAGCGGCGTCCAAGCTCCTGCTTGTTGGTCGGATGGATGTCGTAGCGGTCGCCGATGTCGATCGCCACCACCAGCCCGGTGGAGGCGTCTTCCGCGGCAACCGCACGTTGTGCCTCGCGCAGCGCCGCCCAGTCGCTCTCGGTCGGACGGATCGGGGCCGCGCCATAGTTGGCCAGCTGCGCCACCAGCAGCGGCAGCCGCTCGCCGAAGCGCGCGCGCCAGTCCTTGCGCAGCGCGCGCAGGAGGTCGCCGTAGCGGTCGTGCTCGAAGGTGTTGGACTCGCCCTGGTACCACAGCGCGCCGCGCAGGCCGTAGCGGCCGATCGGCGCGATCATGCCGTTGTAGAGCGTGGACAGGCCCGCCGCACTCTGCCAGGGCGCCCGCGGCGGCGTGCCCGCTTCCGCTGGCACGATGCGGTACTCCCAGCCGCCGTCCAGCGGCACGCTGCTGCCGTCGGCCAGGCGCAGCGAATGCGCGCTGGCCGGGCCAGCCAGTCCGCCTTCGCGATACGTGTCGAGCACGTTCACCACGATGCTGTTCCCGCCCGCCCGCAACAGGCCCGGCGGCAGCACGTACTCGCGTCCCGCACCGGCGCCATAAGTGCTGCCGACGCCACGGCCGTTGACCCAGGTCATGTCGATTTCGTCGGCCGGACCGAGCAGCAGCACGGCTTCCTGCGCCGCCTGCGCCGCGGTCAGTTGCACGTCCGTGCGGTACCAGACCATGCCGTTGAAATCGGCCAGCGCCGGCACGCCCCAACGCTCCCAGGCACCAAGCTGCGCGGGCGCGTCGCGCCAGTTGCCCGCCGCACCGCCTTCCCAGGGACGATCGCCCGCCCCGTTGGCCGGCTGCTGCAACCACCAGCGCTGCCACAGCGCGCCCCACTCGCCCACGGCCGCGACCGGGTCGTCGGCGTAGCGCGCGAGCACGTCGAGCTCGCCGTTGTAGGTCTCGAGCGTGCGCAGGGCCTCGCCGCTGGTCCAGGCCTGGATGCGCGATCCGCCCCAGGAGGCGTCGATCAGGCCCATCGGCACGTCGACCGTCTTCTGCAGCTCGCGCGCGAAGAAGTAGCAGGCGGCGGAGAACTCGCGCACCGATTCCGGATTCACCGGCTCCCAGCGCACGTCCTCGGAAAAGGTCTGCTGCGGCGTGACATCCGAAACCTGCGGCACCGTCAGCAGGCGGATGCGGTCGTTGCCGGCGCCGGCAATCTCCGAGCGCGCGTCCAGCGCGCGCCAGACCTGCAGCTCCATGTTCGACTGGCCCGAACACAGCCACACATCCCCTACCAGCACGTCCGACACGCGCTGGCTGCGCGCGCCCGCCACGACTTCCATCACGTGCGGTCCACCCGCCTTCAGCGCTGGCAGCCGCGCCTCCCAGTGCCCGTCCGCGTCCGCACGCGCGATAGCGCGCTTGCCGGCCAACGAGACCCGCACCTGGGTGCCGGGATCGGCCTGCCCCCAGAGCCGCAGCGGCTGGTCGCGCTGGACCACCGCATGGTCCTGGAACATCGCGTGCAGCAGCGGCTCGCCGTCCGCTGCCGCGGCGGCCGGCGCCAGCAGGCACGTCGACAGCAGAAGGCCCAGCACCGCGCCGCGCGCGGAGCGATCCGAGGCCCGGCTCACTGCGTGTCCCCCGGCGCATGCGGGAACTCGAGCGCCTTGTAGTACTCCAGCGACTGTGCGGGCGGCGCCTCGCCCGGCGGCAGCGGCAGGCCCGAGAAGGTCTGGAAGTAGGCGATGCTGGCATCGCGCCACCATTGCGCCTCGTCGCGTTGGATGGCGAGGAACCGGTCCACCTGGTGGTGGCGCTCGGCATCGACCCGGCCTGCCAGGCCGGCCCACGTCGCCTGCATCCGCTCCACCTCCGCCACGCCGCGCGAGTAGCGATGCACCAGTTCGTCCCACAGCGTGCGCCCCGAGGCGACGCGACTGGTCCACGGCCGATGGTGGAACCAGAGCAGGAACTCCTCGGGCACGCGCGACGGATCGTTGAACACCTCGGCCACCGGCGGCGCGTACTGCGACACCGCATCGCTGCCTCCGGTGGTGCGGTCGAAGCCGATCCCGTCCTTCGTCGCGCGGTGGAAGTACACCGAAGTCCAGTCCGCGCGCGGCCCGCCCTCCACCCAGGGCGCCGGGCCGTAGTGGTGGCCGCGGCCCATCAGGTGGTGCAGGCCCAGCGGCGTCATGTAATCGACCACGGCCTGGTGCGAGGCCATCATCATCCCGACGATGGGCGCTGAGACGGCCTCATCGCGGGAGAACGTCATCCGCACCCAGTCCTGCGCGATCGGGCGCGCGCCGGCCTCCGGATCCCAGGCCATGCGCCCGAACGCGTACCAGTTGGCCTGGTCGAAATGCGAGCCGCTCCAGTTGCGGTCGCTGCCGATGTTGGCCACGCCGGCGATGCCGCTGAGCGCGTGCCCTTCGAGCGAGCCGTCGACCACCTTCGCCACGGTCGAACCTTCGCCCCTTGCATGCGTGTCGGCGCGCAGCACCTCCTCGTACATCGGCCCCAGGTACGCCAGGTGGGTGGCGAAACCGAGGTACTCCTTGGTGATCTGGAACTCCATCATCAGCGGCGTCTTCGGCATCGCGCCGAACAGCGGATGGAAGGGTTCGCGCGGCTGGAAGTCGATCGCTCCGTTCTTGATCTGGACCAGCACGTTGTCGCGGAACTCGCCGTCGTGCGGCACGAACTCGGTATAGGCCTGCTTGTGGCGATCATCGGGTTCCTCGTCCGAATAGACGAAGGCGCGCCACATCACCACGCCGCCATGCGGAGCGACCGCGTCGGCGAGCATGTTGGCGCCGTCGGCGTGGGTGCGACCGAAGTCCTGCGGACCGGGCTGTCCTTCCGAATTGGCCTTGACCAGGAAGCCACCGAAGTCCGGGATCTTCGCGTAGATCTCCTCGGTCTTGGCGCGCCACCAGCGCTGCACCGCCGGGTCCTTGGGATCGGCGGTCTCGAGGCCGCCGATCTCCATCGGCGCGCTGAAGCGCGCGCTCAGGTAGACGCGGATGCCGTAGGCGCGCATCACCCCGGCCAGCGCCGCCACCTTGTCCAGGTACATCGGTGTCAGGATCTGTGCATTGGCGTTGACGTTGTTGAGCACGGTGCCGTTGATGCCGATCGAGGCATTGGCGCGGGCGTAGTCGGTGTAGCGCGGGTCCAGCCAGCCCGGCAGGCGGTGCCAGTCCCAGATCGACTGCCCCGAGTAGCCGCGTTCGACGTGCCGGTTCAGATCGTCCCAGTGGTTGAGCACGCGCAGCTTGACCTTCGGCGCCTCGCGCAGGTCCAGCGCGTTCACCGCCTGCCCGGTCTGCAGCAGCCGCAGCAGGTGGAAGGCGCCATACAGTGCGCCGGTGTCGGAGTTCGCCGCCACCACCGTCGCCGCGCGGCCGTCGATTTCGGTGCTGCGGATCAGGTAGCCCTCGTCGCCCAGCCCGTCGAGCGCAAGCTGCAGGCGCGCGATGTGCGGCAGCGACCCGGGGGTGCCGACCAGCAGCGCGCCCGCGCGCCCGAGGTCCTGCCCCTGCGCCGGGGCCTGGCCGAGCAGGCCGCCCAGCCCGCGCAGCAGTTCGTCGCGGGTGGCCCGCTGGGTCGCGGTGGCGGTGGGCGCCACCAGTTGGGTGAACCGCGAGCGGTAGTCGCCGGCCCGGGCGGCATCGACCGGGCGGTAGCGCAGCCACAGCTCGTAGCCGTCCTCGGCCACGGCCACGGCCGGCAGGCACGCCAGCGCGGCCAGCAGGCAGGCCAGCATCGCCAGGAACCGGCCACCGCCGCGCACCGTCCTGTCCTGTGCGGACATGACGCCGGGATGTCGTGGACGCCTGTCGATGTGTACCATTCGTTCAGCCCTCATGTTGGTCATGGAGTACGCGTCCCGGCGGCGATCGCCGGTTTGCGCCGTGCGTGGCGTGCCGGCGACAGGCATATCGCCGCGGCGCGGCAAGGGGACAGGAATTGCAGAAACAGCCAAGGAAAGCCGCTCGCCGCAAGGGCATGGCGGTGACGCTCGACGAGGTCGCCGCGCTCGCCAAGGTGTCCCCGATGACGGTGTCGCGCGTGGTCAACGGCCACGGCAAGGTGCGCGAGACCACCCGCGAACGGGTGATGCGGGCGGTGCGCGAACTGGGCTACACGCCCAACCTCGCCGCCAGCGCGCTGGCCACCGCGCAGGACACGCGGGTGGCGATGATCTACACCAACCCCAGCAACGCCTACCTGCGCGAGCTGCTCGCCGGCGCGCTTCGCGGCGCCACGCGCACGGCCGCGCAGCTGGTGATCGACACCTGGGACAACCTCGGCCCCAGCGCACAGCGCCAGGCCGCGGCCGCGCTCGCCAAGCGCGTGGCCGGCGTGATCCTGCCGCCGCCGCTGTGCGAATCCAAGGCGCTGGTGTCTGAGTTCGTCGAGGCCGAGGTGCCGGTGGTCGCGATCGCCTCGGGCCGCTTCCACCACGACATTTCCTGCGTACGTATCGACGACTACCGCGCCAGCCGGGAAATCACCGCCCACCTGATCGCCGCCGGCCATCGCCGCATCGGCTACATCAAGGGCAATCCCAACCAGACCGCCAGCACCCGCCGCTACGAGGGCTTCCAGGCGGCGCTGGCCGGCGCCGGCATCGAACTCGATCCGAGCCTGGTCGAATCGGGCTTCTTCACCTACCGCTCGGGGCTGGAGGCGACCGAGAAGCTGCTCGCGCATCCGCAGCCGCCCACCGCGATCTGCGCGGCCAACGACGACATGGCGGCCGCGGCCGTATCTGTCGCGCACCGGCGCGGACTGGACGTCCCACGCGACCTGTCCATCGTCGGCTTCGACGACACCTCGGCCGCGACCACGGTCTGGCCCGAGCTGACCACGATCCGCCAGCCGATCTCGGCGATGGCCGATTCGGCGGTCGACATCCTGCTGCGCAACATCCGGCGCAAGGACAAGAGCACGCGCACGGTCGTCGACCACGTCGTGCCGCACGAACTGATCGAACGCGACTCCGTGGCACCGCCCAAACGCTGATGTCCCCGCCCGCGCACGGGCAGGAACATCGCGGCGACGGCGCGGCGGCTCGGCTGGCAGGGGCGTATGCGCTCCCATGTCGACCGGCCGCCCGACCGCTCAGCGCAGCAGGTACTGGTTGAGCAGGTTCTCGTAGCGCTCCTGCTTGCCGCTGATCTGCTCGGGCTCGCCGAGCTTTGCCGCCAGGCCCGCCAAGTCGGCCAGGCCCAGCTTGCCGGCGGCGAAGTCGGCGCCGGCACCGCTGTCGAAGCTCGCGTAGCGCTGCTTGCGCCAGCTTTCCCACGGCGAGTCGTTGAGCAGCGCGTGCGCCACTTCCAGGCCGCGCGCGAACGCGTCCATGCCGCCGATGTGGGCGATGAACAGGTCCTCCATGTCGGTGGACTCGCGGCGCGGCTTGGCGTCGAAGTTCAGCCCGCCGACCAGGCCGCCCTGGCGCAGCACCACCATCATCGCGCCGACCGTGTCGTACAGGTCGGTCGGGAACTGGTCGGTATCCCAGCCGTTCTGCGCGTTGCCGCGGTTGGCGTCGATGCTGCCCAGCAGGCCGTGGTCGGCCGCCACCTGCAGGTCGTGCTCGAAGGTGTGGCCCGACAGCGTGGCATGGTTGGCCTCGATGTTGAGCGAGAAGTCCTTCTCCAGGCCGTGCTGCTTGAGGAAGCCGGCAACGGTGGCGCTGTCGAAGTCGTACTGGTGCTTCATCGGCTCCATCGGCTTGGGTTCGATGAAGAACTGGCCCTTGAAGCCGATGCTGCGGCCGTAGTCGCGGGCAGCGGTGAGGAAGCGCGCGAAGTGCTCGAGCTCGCGCTTCATGTCGGTGTTGTGCAGCGAGGCATAGCCTTCGCGGCCACCCCAGAACACGTAGTGTTCGCCACCCAGTTCGACCACCGAATCCAGTACCGCCTTGACCTGCACCGCCGCGCGGGCGACCACGTTGAAGTCGGGGTTGGTCGAGGCACCGTTCATGTAGCGCGGGTGCGAGAACAGGTTGGCCGTGCCCCACAGCAGCTTCATGCCGGTGGCCTGCTGGCGCTCCTTGGCCAGGCCGACCAGGTGCTTGAGGTTCTTCTCGTAGGTGCCGATGTCGTCGGCGTCCGGCGCCATGTCCACATCGTGGAAGCACCAGTACGGCACGCCGATCTTGGTGAAGAACTCGAACGCGGCATCGACCTTGGCCTCGGCCGTGGCCATCGCATCGCCCTTCTCCCAGGGGAAGCGGCGGGTGCCCGGGCCGAATGGATCGGCGCCGGCGTTGCAGAAGGTGTGCCAGTAGCAGACCGCGAAGCGCAGGTGCTCGCGCATGGTCTTGCCGCCGATCTTCTTCTCCGCGTCGTAGACCTTGAACGCGAGCGGGTTGTCCGAACCCGGACCTTCGTAGGAGATCGTGCCGATGCCGGGGAAGTATTCCTTCGCGCCGATGAATGCCTTGCTCATGTGTGTATCCGTGCGTGACGTGGTGGGAATCGGGCGGTCATTCGGCGTAGAGCGGCCGGATCGCGTCGAGGTGGGAAAGGAAATGCCGGTACTGCGCGGCGTAGGCGGCGGTGGCGCCGGCGTGCGGCTGCGCGGCCAGGCGTGGGTCCAGGCGCACGTGCGAGGCGGCGAGCGCGCTGAGTTCGTTGTCGCTGCCGCCCTCGGCGCGGCGGACCGCCCACAGTGCCTGCAGGGCGGCGCCGAAGGCCGCGCCCTCCGACTGCTCGGGCACGTCCACGGGCAGGCCGAACATGTCGGCCACCATCTGCCGCCACACCGCGCTCTGGCTGCCGCCGCCGGTCAGGCGGATCGCCTCGAAGCGCAGGCCCGCATCGACCAGCCCGTCGTAGCCGTTCATCAGGCTGTAGAGCGCGCCTTCCATCGCCGAACGGTAGAGGTTGGCCGGCGTCAGGTTGGTGGCGGTCATGCCGAACAGGTTGCCGCGGCCGTGCGGCAGGTCGGGCGTGCGTTCGCCATTGAGGAAGGGCAGCATCAGCAGCCCGTCGGCGCCCGGCACGGTGCCGGCCAGCAGCGCATCGCCGTCGCGCGAGGAGAAGCCGCACAGGCGCGCGACCGCCTCGGTGGCGACGGTGCAGTTCATGGTGCAGATCAGCGGCAGCCAGCCGCCGGTGGAGTCGCAGAACGCGGCCCAGCGGCCCTGCGCGTCGACCACCGGATCGGCGGCATAGGTGAACAGCGTGCCCGAGGTGCCCAGGCTCATGCTGAGCACGCCCGGCACGACGTTGCCGGTACCGATCGCGGCCATCATGTTGTCGCCGCCGCCGGCGGAGACCTGCACCGCATGCGGCAGGCCCAGTTCGTCGGCCAGCGCCGGGCGGATCTTGGCCAGGCTGTCGGCGCCGACCAGCGGCGGCAGGCACGCGCGAAGGTCGCGGTCGGGATCGGTCGCGGCCAGCATCTCGGCCGACCATTCGCGTGTGCGCACGTCGAGCCAGCCGGTCCCGGACGCATCGCCGTGCTCCATCCACAACTCGCCGGTCAGCCAATAGTTGATGTAGTCGTGCGGCAGCAGGATCGTGGCCAGGCGCGCGTAGGCCTGCGAGCGGTGCTTGCGCGTCCACGGCAGCTTGGAGGCGGTGTAGCCGGCCAGGATCGGGTTGCCGGCCAGCTCGATGCAGCGCGCCGCGCCGCCGGCCGCGTCCATGATCTCGTCGCACTCGGCGGTGGTGCTGGTGTCGTTCCA
>JAEWZE010000041.1 GCA_023395465.1 Pseudomonadota bacterium | reverse complement strand
CGGGGGGCCCCGGTGGGGCGCGGCCGCCCCCCCGGGGGGGGCCCGCTGCGAGGGGGTGGGTTCAGAAGCGGGCGCGCAGGCCCAGCGAAGCGCGCCGGCCGCTGGCGATGTAGATCTGGCTGTGGTGGCCGCGATCGGACAGACCGGTTTCGCCATTGGAGTAGACGGTGTGGCGGTTCTGGTCGAACAGGTTGTTGACGCTGAAGAACGCGTCGAGGCTGAACCAGCCGTCCCGGGTGCGCGGCACCAGCGTGTAGCTGCCGGACATGTTGACTTCCAGGTAGTCGTCGAACGGCTGCTTCTGCCGGATCTTGATGCCGTGGGCGTTGGTGATGTTGCCGGTCAGGCCGCGGTCCTTCTCGTCGCTCCACACGGTATTGAGGGTCAGCCTGGCGCGACCATGCCGCCAGCCGAAGCCCAGGTTGGCCACTTGCTGCGCCACGCGCGGCATCACCACCGAAGGGTTGGTGTGGGTGTAGGAGCCGCGCACGGTCAGGCCGCCCAGCGCGCCAGGCAGGTAGTCCATGGCATGGTTGAACTCGAACTCGTAGCCGTTGACGCTGATGTCGTCCTCGAGGTTGGCGCGCGTGGACACCAGGTCGATGGCTTCGTCCCCGCCGTAGCCGAACTCTTCCGGCGTCATGTCCACGTCGCTGATCAGGTCCTTGATCCGGTTGTGGAACACGCCGAATCCGAGCAGACCCACGGGCTCGAAGTACTTCACCAGCCGCACCGACAGGTTGTCTGAGTACTCGGGCAGCAGGTTGACGTTGGGCGCGCTGAGCACGTTGCCGTCCTCGGTGCCGTAGTCGATCGACCACACGCCCGCCAGGTCGCCCACTTCGGGCCGCAGGATGGTGCGGCTGTAGCCGGCCTGCAGGTCGAAGCCGTCGCTGAAGCTGTACTTCATCGAGGCGCTGGGGAAGAAGTCGTTGTAGCTGGACTCGCTCCGGCGACGCGGGTTGGTGAAGTACTGGTATTCCAGCCCCTCGATCGTGGTCGCACGGCCCGTGCCGGCATCGACCGCATGGCCTGCGGCCTCCACCTCGGCCGGCCGCAGCGGGTCGAAGTCATGGCTGGTGGTGCGGGTCTGCTCCCAGCGCAGGCCCGCGCGCATCGTGAGCTTCCCGGTCAACTCCGCGGTACCCATGAAATAGGCGGAGTTGATGTCCTCGTCCATCCGGTTGTCGTTGGCGACGTTGGCGTTGTACCAGCGGGCCGGCGTGATGGCGTGCAGCCACTGCTCGGGGTTCGCCCGCATCAGGTCGTGGATCCTGCTCAGGCTGTAGACGTACAAGTCGCCACCGCCGAGCGTACGCACCTCCATGCCCGAAGAGCTGCTGTGCCAGACGTTCTCGCTCTGCACGGCCCGCAGGAAGTCGGTGTCGCTCAGCGGACCGTTGTAGGTCCAGATATTGGCATCGGAGGTGTTGCCGAACGCGTACTCGCCCGTGGTCGACTTCAGGCCGGTCTTCCACGTGACCGCGACGTTGCCGATGTCCTGGTAGAACTCCAGGTTGAAGGCGCCACCGCGGTAGTCGAGGTCGGCGCGGCTGCCGCTGGTGGTGCGCACGGAGGGCCGCGTCGAGCTGCCCAGGGCGCCGGCATAGGTGCCGAACCTGTAGCTCTCCGGCAGCGCCCAGTCCGGGCCGTCCAGCTGCTGGATCTGCCAGTCCTGGTGCATCCAGCTGCTGCGCGAGGCGCTGTAGTTGCCGGTCGAGACGACGTCGTTGAGGACATCCGAGACCTGGCCCTTCTTGCCCGAATCGTAGCGGCTCTCCGAGCGCGCCGAGAACACGGTCCCGTCGAGCTTGAAGCGTTCGTTCTGCCAGACGAAGCCGGGCATGAAGTTGCGCGTGTAGCCCAGCTTGTAGGTGTAGCTGTTGTTGGTGGCGAGCGTCGTGGCGCCTTGGTCGTAGCGCGTGGTCCAGTCCATGGACGGATCGCCGCTGGAGGCGCGGGAGTTGGAGAACGTCGGCGTGATCGTGTTCGGATCGATGTCGCCACGGCTGACGCTGGCGGCCAGGGTGAGGATCAGTTCGTCGGAGGCCTTGAAGTCCACGCCCAGCTGGGCCACGCGGCGGTTGTACTCGCGATCGTACCCGGCACCGGCGATCGACGTGACCGCGTAGGGATAGGGACTGGCCTCGGTCGCCACGTAGTTGCGGCCGGCGGTGATCTGGGTGTGCTCGACCAGGCTGGTGACGCTGCTGATGCCTGCAGCCACGCCCAGCCTGCCGTCCATGAACACGTCCGAGTAGTGGACCGTGGTCGAAGGCAGGAACTTCCGCTCGTACCCGCCCTCCATCCAGCCCGTGTTCCTGCTGTCCCACAGCCCGTCGTGCGTATTGCCGGCCACCGACACGGTGATGCGACGACCCCTGGCGTCGAAGGCGCGCCTGGTGCGGATGTCGATGGTGCCGGCCGGCGCGTTGGCGTCCATGTCGGCACTGGTGGTCTTGTAGATGTTGATCGAATCCACGCCCGCCAGGGCCGACTGCTCGAAGCTGAAGGTGCGCGAGCTCGACGAGTTCGCATCGATGCCCGGCAGGCTGATGCCGTTGAGCGTCACCCCGGTGTACTTGGCCGGCAGTCCGCGCAACGAGATGTTGCGGGGCGCATCGTCCGCGACCACGTCGAAGTCGACGCCCGGCATGTACTTCAGGAACTCGCCGGGATTGGCGTCGGCGATCTCGCCGAAGCTGTCCGCCGACAGCGTGTTGGTGATGTTCATCGAAGCGCGCTGCTCCATGATCGCGCGCGCGTCGCCCTCGCGCGCACCGACCACCTGCACCACGTCCAGGGACACGGCGTCGGCCGCGCCGGCCTGCGAGCTGTACATCTCGAACACCGGCTCGCTGGCTTCGCCGGGACGCACCACCACCTCCTGTTGCACCGTGCCGAAGCCGGTGTACTCGACCGTCACCAGATGGCTGCCCGCCGCCACGCCGCTGATCCGGAACTCGCCGCGATCCGCCGACGTGGCCACCTGGCGGCCATCGATCTTGATGCGTGCGTTGCGCAGGTAACCTCCCGTCGCGGGGTCGTAGACGCGACCGAAGATGGAGCCGGCTGCGGCCTCGCCGGCAGCGCTTTGCGCGGACTGCGGTGGCGCGGGTTCGTTCGCGTGCGCGTGCGACGCAAGACACAGGGCGACCATCACCGCGCTGGACAGCGCAGTCTTCATCAATGCTGGCATGGGGCTCGTTCCGGATTGCTTGGGATTGGTTGTCGCAGCGGTCGCCATTTCCGTTCGGAACGCGACGGACTGCCGAGCAGTGCGTCCTGCACACGCGTGCGCCTGGCCCTCCCCGGCCAGGCG
>JAEWZE010000273.1 GCA_023395465.1 Pseudomonadota bacterium | reverse complement strand
CAGCATGGCCTCCGCGCGATGTCGCCCGCTCCGGGCAGACGGCGCTTCCACCAGGAGGATCGACCATGCATCAGACACGACACCCCTTACCTTCAGAGGGCGGCCGGATCGGCCGTCGCGGCCTGTTTGCGCTCGGACTCGGGCTGGGCGGCCTGCTCCATGCCGGCAGCGCGATCGCGCACTCCGGTCCCGAACCCGATTGGGGCGTGGCCGATATTCCCGCCCAGGACGGCCGCATCTTCCTGGTCACAGGTGGCACCAGCGGCATGGGTTACGAGGATGCCAAGGCGCTGGCGGGCGCTGGTGCGCAGGTGGTGATCGCCGCCCGCAATGCCGCCCGCGGCGAGGAGAGCGTCGCCCGGATCCGCCAGGCGCACCCCGGCGCACAGGTGCGCTTCGAGGCGCTGGACCTTGCCGACCTCGCCTCGGTGCGCGCGCTCGGCGACCGGCTCCGCGCCTCGCTGCCGCGGCTGGACGGACTGATCAACAATGCCGCGATCATGGCGCCGCCCGGGCGGGGGGTGTCGGCCGACGGGTTCGAGGCGCAGCTGGCCACCAACTACATCGGCCACTTCGCGCTGACCGCGCAGCTGCTGCCGCTGCTGCGCCGCAGCGAGGCGCCGCGGGTCGTCACGCTGTCGAGCATCGCCGCCGCGCGCGGCCGCATCGACTTCGACGACCTGCACTCCGAGCAGACCTACGACCCCTACGCCAGCTATGCGCAATCCAAGCTGGCCTGCCTGATGTTCGCCTTCGAACTGCAGCGCCGCAGCGAGGCGGCGGGCTGGGGCATCGCCAGCTTCGCCGCGCACCCCGGCGTGGCCGTCACCGAACTGATCCGCCGCGGCCCGGGCCTGGACAGCGAGTTCGGCCGCAACTGGGCCCGCGACCGCGACCAGTACCACTCGGCCGCGCAGGGCGCGTTGTCGACCCTGTATGCCGCGACCGCCCCCGAAGCGCGACCCGGAAGTTATTACGGGCCTACCGCCGATGGCGAGCGTCGCGGACCGCTGGGCCTGGCCACTGTGCCGGCGGCCGCGCAGGACCCCGACGCCGCAGCGCGCCTGTGGGCGCTCACCGAGCGCCTGACCGGCCTCGACTTCGACTGAGGGAGACCGCCATGCCCATCGTCATGCCGCGGATCGTCGCCTCGGCGATCGATGCCGAGCCGGAGGAAGCCGGCGCGGCGCTCACCGGATTCGCGCTGTTCTTCTGCATCTTCTCCGGCTATTTCATGCTGCGCCCCGTGCGCGAGGCGATGGGCATCGCCGCCGGCATCGACCAACTGCAGTGGCTGTTCACCGCCACCTTCGCGGCCACGGTGCTGGTGGTGCCGCTGTTCGCATGGCTCAGCGCGCATGTGCCGCGCAGTCAGTTCGCCAGCTGGGTCTATGGCGTGTTCTGCGTGAACCTGGCGGCGTTCGCGCTGGCCTTCCATTCCGCGGGCGAGAGCCTCTGGGTGGCACGCGCGTTCTACGTCTGGATCTCGGTCTACAACCTGTTCGTGGTGTCCGTGACCTGGAGCGTGATGGCCGACGTGTTCGATGCGCGGCAGGCGCGGCGCCTGTTCGCCTTCATCGCCGCGGGCGCGAGCGTCGGCGGCCTGGCGGGCCCGGCTGCGGGCGCGTTGCTGGTCGACACGCTGGGGCACGCCGGGCTGGTGCTGCTTGCGGGCCTGCTGCTGGGCGTGGCGCTTGCGCTGAAGCGACCGCTGATGCGCTGGCGCGAACGCGGCGGCGCCGGAAGGCCGGGCGCGGTGCCGGCGGAGAGCACGCGCAGGCCGGTCGCCGGCAACCCGTTCAGCGGACTCACCCGCGTGCTGCGCTCGCCGTACCTGCTCGCGGTGTCGGGCTTCGTCGTGCTGCTGGCGGGCGTCACCACCTTCCTCTATTTCGAACAGGCGCGGCTGGTGGCGACGCTGTTCCCGGATCGCGACGAGCAGGTGCGGGTGTTCAGCGTGATCGACATGGTGGTGCAGGCGGGCGCGCTGCTGGCGCAGGCCTTCGTGACCGGGCGCGTTGCGCAGAAGCTGGGCGTGCGGGTGCTGCTGGCCGGGGTGCCGCTGCTGGTCTGCGTGGGCTTCGTCGGGTTGGCGTTGGCGCCCGGCTTCGCGATGCTGGCCGCGCTGATGGTCGTGCGCCGCGTCGGCGAACACGCGTTCGTGCGGCCGGGCCGGGAAATGCTGTTCGCGCCGCTGGACGCGGAGAGCAAGTACAAGGCCAAGGCGTTCATCGACACGGTGGTGTACCGCGGCGGCGACGCCGCCAGCGCCTGGGTCAAGAGTGCGCTGGACCTGGTCGGGCCGGGCATGGCGTGGGTGGCGATGATCGGCGCGGGCTGTGCCCTGGCCTGGGGCGCACTGGGCTGGTACGTCGGTGGCCGGGCGGATGCCCTGGGAGGGCGCGAGGCGAGAGGCGACGGGCCTGCACCGGCGCCGGGAGCGGGCATCGCGCGCGCCGGTGCGTTGCGTTGACGTGGCGGGCGGGCGCGCGATCGTGCGCGCCTGCGCTGCTCAATAGTGCAGCTGGCAGTGTCCGCACCAGAAGGTCCGCCGCTGGCGGGTGCCGAGGTGTGCGAGCTCCAGGCGCCTGCCGCATTCGGGGCAGTCGCGCTTTCGATGCACCAGCCAGTGCTTGCGCAGCACGTACTGCTTCTTCCATTCCAGGAAATCGAAACTGTACTCGCGCGCCTGCGCGATCATCTGGCCCAGCTTGCGCGGCGGCAGGGCGCCGACGCGGGTCTCGGGATGCACGCGGATGCGGAACAGCACCTCGTTCTTGATGATGTTGCCCACGCCGGCGAACACGTCCTGGTCCAGCAGCGCGTCGCAGACGAGCGTGTCAGGGTGGGCCTTGAGCTTGCGCCGTGCCAGCGCCGGGTCCCAGTCCGGCGACATCACGTCGCCGCGCCAGTCGTAGGTGTCGTCCAGCGGGCCCTCGATGTACTTGAGCGAGGACGAATAGAAATACAGCGTGCCGTTGTCAAACTGCAGCAACAGGCGAGGCGGCTTGTCGGGCTTGGGATCGTCGATGCGGTAAGTGCCGAACATCAGCATGTGCACGCGCAGGCTGAAGCTGCTGAACTCGAGCAGGAAATGCTTGCCCCAGCTGCGGACCGACACGACCCGCCGGCCCTGCATGCGCTGGAGGTCGAGCTTGCTGTTGCCTTCGACATGGCGCACGGTCCTGCGTCGGAAATGCGCCGCCTCCTCGCGCAGGATGACGATGGATGGACCTTCAGGCATGTTGTCCCCCGGGACGCCGCCGGGTGGCGCCGGCGATGGTCTGGAAGCGCAGGGCGTCGGTGGCGGCGTGGCCATGCGCGGTGTTGTCGAAGATCACCCATGCGGGCGCGCCCTTGCGGGATGCGACCTGGGCGGCCAGTGCGGCAAGCGCGTCGTCTTCGTAGCGGCTGTAGTACATGCGCGGCGAGCCGTGCCAGCGCCAGTAGGTCCAGGCCGCTGCGGAGCCGCCCGGAAGCGCGGCCGCCGGCAGTCGCGCGGGATCGGCGGCCACCCGCGCGATCGCATGCTGCGCCAGCAGGTCCGACGCGCGCGCGTCGAACCAGCTTGCATGGCGCGGCTCGCAGGCCACGGGCAGGTCGCTGCGCCTGCGCAGCATCCGGAAGAAGGCCGATGCGCTGCGCGCGTCGAACGCCAGGCTGGGCGGCAGCTGCAGCAACAGCCCGCCGAGCTTGCGGCCAAGGCCGTCTACTTCGGAGAGAAACCGGTCCAGCGCCGGTCCAGTGCCACGCAGTGCCAGTTCGTGCGAGATGGTGCGCGGCATCTTGGCCGAGAAACGGAATCCCGCCGGCACGCTCTCCGCCCAGCGCTGCCAGGTCTCGCGCCGGTGGGGTCGATAGAACGACGAGTTGATCTCGGCGATGTCCAGGCGCGTGGCGTAGCGCGCGAGCATGCTCGGGCCATCGCCGAACAGGCCGCGCTGGGGCGTGCCGATCGACCAGCCGGCGCAGCCGGTGCGGATGCGGTGCGCGGCCATGGCGTCAGGGGCGCCAGGGATCGGACGTGGCAAGTGCCTGCTGCACCGGTTCGGCTCGTG